>JAYPMZ010000013.1:25168-33005 GCA_038130205.1 Erythrobacteraceae bacterium
GCGCTGCATAGTGAGATCGACACCATTTCCGCCCTGCTTCCCAAAGACGCGCGCGTGCGCCGTATCGCTTTCGGCGGAGGCAGCCCCAATGCGATCCTGCCTGCCGAATTCCTCGATCTGGTCGAGGCGCTGCACCGCAATTTCACGCTCGACACTGCCGAATGGTCGGTGGAGCTCGACCCGCGCTCGATGACTGCAGAATGGAGCGACGCCATCGCGCAAGCAAACGTCACCCGCGCGAGCATGGGAGTGCAGACTTTCGCCCCGCATTGCCAGAGGGTGATCGGGCGCGAACAGCCCGAAGCGCTGATCCACCAAACAGTCGCATGGCTTCGGCGCGCAGGCGTCACCTCGATCAATTTCGACCTGATGTATGGCCTGCCGCACCAGAGCGAAGCAGACCTCGCCGACAGTCTCGACAAGACCAAGACTTTGGGCGCAGACCGTATCGCGGTGTTCGGATACGCCCATGTCCCGCACATGGTTCCGCGCCAGAAGGCGATTCCCACCGATGCGCTGCCCGACACCGACACGCGTTTTGCGATGGCCTCGCAGGCTTTCGACTTCCTCACCCGCCACGGCTACGACGCGGTAGGCTTCGATCATTTCGCCCTGCCGCAAGACCCGCTCGCACAGGCGTCACGCCGTGGCACTCTTCGTCGCAATTTCCAGGGGTTCACCGATGATCCGGGCGAAGTGCTTCTTGGCTTTGGCGCGAGCGCGATCCACGGTTTCCCCGGCCTCATCGCGCAGAACGAGAAAAACAACGGCCGTTACCGGATGATGGCCTCGCAAGGCCTGCTCACCGCCTCGCACGGCATCCGCCGAAGCGCCGAGGACCAGATGCGCGGGCAGGTGATCGAGGACATCTTGTGCCGCTCGCAAGCGGTGCTGTCCCCCTGCCTCTACTCGCGCCATTGGCAGGCATTGCTGCCCTTCATCGAACGCGGTCTTGCGACGCTCGACGGGATGCAGCTTTCGGTTACGCCCGAGGGCCTGCCCTACGCCCGCACGATTGCGGCGCTGTTCGATCGCTACCGCGAAGATACCCAGCAGCGTTTCAGCTCGGCAATCTGACCGCCTTCCGCGCCGCAACAGCAAGGTTGCGTACGGCGGCAGTCCCCCCCATAGAGCATGGCGCACTGCCAGCCTCTCAAGGGATTTCTCGCCACATGACCGACGCCGAACTCGCGGCCCAGCTTGCCGAACACGCCGGACGCATACTCTTGCAGGTGCGCGAAAGCGGGCTGATCACCGGCAAACCGCTCGGCAAGGCAGGTGACGAAACGGCCAACCAGTTTCTGGTCCACGCACTGCGCCACTTGCGGCCCGATGACGGCCTGCTGTCGGAGGAAAGCAAGGACACGCTTGAACGGCTCGAGAAAAAGCGCGTGTGGATTGTCGATCCTGTCGACGGCACGCGCGAATATGGCGAGGCTCGCTCTGACTGGGCGGTGCATGTCGCGCTCGCGATTGACGGCGTGGCTGAAGTGGGTGCTGTCGCCCTCCCCGGCCTCGGCGAAGTCCTGCGCACCGACCAGCGCATCTCTTTGAAACCGGCCGCAGCAAAACCGCGCCTCGTGGTCAGTCGCAGCCGTCCGGCCAAGGAAGCGGTCGAAGTTGCCAAGCGGATCGGCGGCGAGCTGGTCGAAATGGGCAGCGCCGGCGCGAAAGCGATGGCGGTCGTGCGCGGCGAAGCGGAAATCTACCTCCATTCAGGAGGGCAGTACGAATGGGACAGTTGTGCGCCGGTCGCCGTGGCGCGGGCGCACGGCCTGCACTGCTCGCGCATCGACGGCAGCCCGCTGGTCTACAACCAACGCGATACCTACATGCCCGATCTGTTGATCTGTCGCGAGGAACTGGGCGAGCGCGTGCTGGCGGAGGTTGCAGGCCTCAACGGTTGAATATCACGCCACGGCGTTCAGCGATCAACGATCCCGGGCGGCTGCCTGAGAGCTATGCGAGCAACCCCGCCATCAGCGTCTCGACCGTCTGCCGCTTGTATCGCTCATGCAGTGCGTTGTCGGCCGCAGCGATTCCGCCGAACACTGCCGATAGCGTGAAACGGTTGGCATAAAGCCCGTCCGCCGAACCGATCGTGTTGAAGTAGAATAGCTTGGGATCGACCTTGCGAAATTCCCCCGCCGCGATCCCTTCGTTGATGATACGATGCTGGGCATTGGCAATCGGCTTGAGAAGCTCATTGGCAATGTGATCGACGCGCTCGGGCGAGGCGTCGCGCACCATCACCTGGATCAGACGATTGAGATAGGGGATCTGGTAATAGGTATCGAGAATCCCTTCTAGGTGGATGCGCATCCGTTCGGTCGGGCTGACATTGAGGCGCAGAAGCGCGTTCAGCTGCCTGATGCGCGTCTCGACATCGCGGTCGAGCAGCGCGAGCATCATTCCTTCCTTGCTTCCGAAATAATAGCGGATCATGCCGTGATTGACGTCGGCCCGCGCGGCAATGTCGAGAATTCCGACCTCTACCGTGTCCATCTCGCGCATGAGCGAACTGGCCGCGTCGAGCAGGGATTCACGGATCGCGCCCTTGGGGGCCTGCCTTGTTGCAGAAATCTGGCGGGTCTCACTCATACACACGTCCTTGCTCATTTCCGTGCGCCAAAGCAATTGCTCTCGCCTGATTTATCAGGTCTGAGAACCGAACGCTTGGAGCTGTGGCCCGTCTAGAGCGTCCGGCAGGAAAAGAGAGCTTCCGACATCGCTTCCCATTCTGCGGTTTCTGATCGTGCGGCTTTGGCTTGTGCCGTGAACCGTGCTAGCCACGCCACGTGGGGCGAAATCTGACATTGGCGCAATATGTGCGCAGGCGAAACGGCGTTCCGCTCGGACACAAGCACTCGCTACGAAACATGCTCGATCGTTCCTTGGGTGCGAGTTCGCTGGCCGGTTTCTGGCGACACTGGAATCCGATCTGGAGTTATGGACTGGGCAGATTTGTCCAATCGCCGCTCCAAAAATTCATACCCTCATGGCTCGCACTCATATTCACCTTCGCGGTAAGCGGCCTGCTCCACGACCTCGCCATCATGGCCGTCCGCCGCGAGATAGGCCTGCTGGTCACACCTTGGTTCGCCATCATGGGAATTGCGGTGGTTGTAAGCGGTCATTTCAAATGGAACTTCGAAGGCCTTGCGTGGCCCCTAAGGGCCGCAGTCAATCTGGCTGCTATCCTTGCCAGTCTAGCCATCGCCCTAAAGCTGACAGCGCGCACCGGCGTCGGCTTCTGACCCGCCGAGCGGCAAGACACTGGTGAATTGCCATTGCTTTGCCAACAATCTCCAAATGGATGGTAGTGAACGAGGGACTCGACACTCCGACACGCTGAAATTCCCAGCATTCGCACAAGAGTCATACCCTCGCCCCGCCGGCAGCCCCTCATGCTTTCATGAATCATGCTCATGAGACCATCCGGAAATGGGCAATAGTCGCGTTCGCCCATCCGTGCCATAAAGCCCGCTGGGCAAGGTTTAGGTGGTATCCCATGACAGACGATGTATTTCTCCCGTTATCGCGCCGCAGCGTTCTTGCTGGCGGGGTGGCGACGGTAGCAGTGACACACGCATCAATCTCATTTGCCCAGGATAACCCCATGACAGCCCCAGCCGATACACGGATGTCCGTGCAGTTGACGGTCAACGGGAGCGAGCACGCAATCGAGCTCGACACCCGCACCACCCTGCTCGATACCTTGCGTGAACACCTCAAGCTTACCGGAACCAAGAAGGGCTGCGATCACGGGCAGTGCGGCGCCTGCACGGTCATCGTCAACGGTGAGCGTATCAACTCCTGCCTGAGCCTTGCCGTGCAACATCAGGAGGATGAGATCACCACCATCGAAGGATTGGGAACACCGGACAATCTCCATCCGATGCAGGCCGCATTCGTGAAGCATGACGGGTATCAGTGCGGCTATTGCACACCGGGCCAGATTTGCTCGGCGGTCTCGGTCCTCAACGAAATCCGCAAGGGCGTGCCGAGCCATGTCACCGACGATCTGACCGGCCCGATGCAGGCCTCGAACATGGAAATGCGCGAACGGATGAGCGGCAACATCTGTCGCTGCGGCGCCTATTCAAACATCGCCGAGGCCATGGCCGAAGTGGCGGAGGCGTAAGATGCGAAGCTTTACCTACGAACGCGCCAGCACGCCCGCCCAAGCCGCTGCCTCGGTATCATCGCGGCAGGGCGCAAAATTCATCGCCGGCGGGACCAACCTGCTCGACCTGATGAAGCTGGAGATCGAGACTCCTACCCATCTCGTCGATGTGCAGGACCTCGGCCTCGACCAGATCGAGCGGACCGAAGATGGCGGCCTGCGGATCGGAGCGCTCGTCACCAACACCGCCTTGTCCGCGCATGACGCGGTTCGCAACGATTATGCGGTGTTGACCCGCGCAATTGCCGCGGGCGCTTCGGGGCAATTGCGCAATAAGGCGACAACTGCGGGCAATTTGCTTCAACGCACGCGCTGCCCCTATTTCTATGACACCGACATGCCCTGCAACAAGCGCAAGGCCGGGACCGGCTGCGCCGCCATCGGCGGTTTCTCGCGGCAGTTGGGCGTGATCGGTATTTCGGAAGCCTGCATTGCGACCTATCCGGGCGATATGGCGGTGGCGCTGCGGGTGCTCGACGCGGTTGTCGAAACGGTGCGCCCCGACGGCGAGACGCGCGTCATCCCCATCGCCGATTTCCACCGGCTCTGGGGTGACACCCCGCATATTGAAACCGCGCTTGAGCCGGGCGAACTTATCACCGGCGTGACCCTGCCCCGCCCGATTGGCGGCCAGCACTTCTATCAGAAGGTCCGCGACCGCCGATCCTATGCTTTCGCTCTCGTCTCGGTAGCGGCGGTGATCCAGTCCGATGGCAGCGGGCGCGTCGCCTTTGGCGGCGTCGCCCCCAAGCCGTGGCGTGTGGCGGAAGCCGATGCACTCTTGCCGAACGGCGCGAAGGCCGTGGTCGAGCGCGCGTTTCAGGGTGCGAAGCCGACCGAAGACAACAAGTTCAAGATCCCGCTTGCCGAACGCGCCTTGGCGGGCCTGATTGCTCAAGCGCGGAGTTAGACCCATGGAATTCAACGCTCCGGCAGGACGCAACCTCTTCGACGATGCCAAGATCGTCGGCAAATCCACCCCCCGCATCGACGGGCCGCTCAAGGTCACCGGCACCGCGCCCTATGCCTATGAACGTCACGATGTCGCGGACAACCAGGCCTACGGCTATGTAATCGGTTCGGCGATCGCCAAAGGGCGTATCCGCTCGATGAGCCTCGACGATGCACGGCGTGCGCCGGGCGTGATTGCGGTTGTTGCCGCCACTGAAACCGATCCTGTCGGCACAAGCGACTACAACAACGCGCCGCTGTTCGGCGGGCGCGAGATTGCGCACTACCATCAGGCGATTGCCTGTGTGGTGGCCCAGACTTTCGAACAGGCGCGGTCTGCCGCCATGCTGATCCGGACCGATTATGAGCGGGATGAGGGCGCGTTCGATCTCGAGGCGGCGGCGCCCGATGCTCCGCTGGCCAGCAAGGCCCACAAACAGGGCGATTTCGACGCTGCCTTTGACGCGGCACCGGTAAAGATCGACTCCCGCTTTCATACCGCAGACGAAAGCCACGCGATGATGGAGCCGCATGCGACCATCGCCGCGTGGGAGGGGCCGAAGCTGACGCTGTGGACCTCCAACCAGATGGTCAACTGGGCCAAGGAAAGCATGGGAGAGATCCTCGGCATCGACGCCGAGAATGTGCGTGTGGATTCCCCCTACGTCGGCGGCGGATTTGGCGGCAAGCTCTTCATCAGGGCGGATGCGGTCATGGCCGCTCTTGCCGCGCGCGCTGCGGGACGTCCGGTTAAGGTCACGCTCCAGCGTCCGTTGATCCCCAATAACACCACCCACCGCCACGCGACGATCCAGCGCATCCGCATCGCGGCATCGCGCGACGGGCATATCTCGGCGATTGCGCATGAGAACTGGTCGGGCAATCTCAACGGCACCAACGGAGAGAATGCGACCGCGCAGACGCCGTCGCTTTACGCCGGTCCCAACCGTCTCATTGCCAATTACATCGCCACGCTCGATCTTCCCGAAGGCAATGCCATGCGTGCGCCGGGGGAGGCTCCCGGACATCTCGCGCTCGAAGTGGCGATGGACGAGCTTGCCGAAGCGCTCGAGATGGACCCCATCGAACTCCGCGTCCGCAACGAGCCCGATAGCGCGGTTCCGGGCAGGCCCGGTCGCAAATTCTCCGATCGCAATCTGGTCCGTTGCCTGCACGAGGGTGCTGAGCGGTTTGGCTGGGATAAGCGTTCGGCTACCCCCGGTGCGATACGCGAAGGGCGCTATCTTATCGGAATGGGTGTTGCCGCCGGCTATCGCGGCGCGCCGACGATGGCTTCTGCAGCGCGGGTTCGCCTGCAGTCCGACGGCCGCCTGATCGTCGAGACCGATATGACCGATATCGGAACCGGCAGCTACACGATCATCGCGCAAACTGCCGCCGAAACCATGGGCATCCCGCTTGAAAAGGTAAGCGTCGAATTGGGCGACTCGCTCTATCCGGTTGCGGCTGGCTCTGGCGGCCAATGGGGTGCAGCCAGCTCGACCGCCGGTGTCTATGCAGCCTGCGTCAACCTGCGCCGCGCGATTGGCGAGAAGCTCGGCTTCGACGGCGATTCAGCGACGTTCGGAGGCGGCCGGATCGAAGCCGGCGGGCAGAGCTTCGCCATCGGTGATGCAGGCGAGCTGTCTGCGGACGGCGAAATCTCGTTCGGCGAGTTCAAGAAGGAATACAATGTAGCGTCCTATGCCGGACACTTTGCCGAAGTCGCTGTCGATATTTACACCGGGGAAACGCGCATCCGGCGGATGCTCGCGGTGTGCGACGCGGGCAGGATTCTTAACCCCCTGTCCGCCCGCAGTCAGGTTATCGGTGCCATGGTGATGTCTGCTGGCGCAGCATTGATGGAGGAGCTCGCGGTCGATCCCCGCTTTGGTTTCTTCGTCAATCACGACCTTGCCGGATATGAAGTTCCGGTTCACGCCGACATTCCCCATCAGGAGGTCGTCTTCCTCGAAACGCTGGACCCGATCGTCTCGCCCATGAAGGCGAAGGGTGTTGGCGAATTGGGCATCTGCGGGCCGGGCGCGGCGGTTGCCAATGCGATCTACAATGCCACCGGCATCCGGGTCCGCGAATATCCCCTCACTCTCGACAAATATCTCGACCACCTGCCGGAGATAAATTGACCGCACGCATGGCTGCGATTGCAACCGATGACTGCCAAGGAAAGGAAACACCAGCCTGAGCCTGCGGTGTTGCCGCAAGCCCAAGGACTGGCGCGCTCGTTTTGGTAGATCATAGCGGAGGACGGGCGCGCCCCTGACACGCAGGGTTCGACGCGGTTGCCGCTATTCGCGAGGCTCTCGCGTCACGCTTGTTATGGTGACGAACGGAGCCCAAGCAGTCGGATGCGCCCAGTCCGGCGTCCAGCCTTCGATCGGCCTGCCATCCGCGTGCTGGCCCGTTCGTATCGCATCCATGGCAAGTCCCAGCGCCTCGCTGCGCGATAGATCGGGCCTTTGTAGGGCAATATCGATCGCCGCCAGTATCAGCTCCTTCGTGATCGCATCATTGACCTGCCAATGGGTCGCGTAAACAGATCGCGCTCCGGCGAAGATGAAGGAACGAGCCAGACCTGACAGGCTGTCAGCGCCGGAAAAGGAGCCCTCTGTGGCTGTGTTGCAGGCAGAGAGGATGACAAGTTCGGACGTAAGATTGAGCGCAGCCGCTTCGGATGCG
>JAYPMZ010000014.1:0-9329 GCA_038130205.1 Erythrobacteraceae bacterium
GTGCAGGTCGGGCTGGTGCTCGCGCTCGAGCCGCTTGGCCGCAAGATGCTCGATAATCTCACGATCTGGACCGCGACGGTACTGATGAACGGGATGATCATGACGATTTTCCTCTGGCACCTCACCGCATTCGTGATTGTGATGACGGTGTGCTGGATGGCGCTTGGCGGCTTCGGACTGGATACCATCCCCGGCAGCACCGCGTGGTGGCTCTCGCGTCCACTGTGGTTTGCAATCTACATTATCGCGCTGTTGCCGATGATCGGTGTGTTCGCAAAGCACGAGCGCAGCTTCGGCCCGATCCGTGGCGGGCGCACCGTGCCCAAGGCGCGGGTGGTGGCAGGGGTGGTGCTTATCTGCATCGGCCTCGGCGCGACCGCCGGGATCACCATTGCCAGCCCTGAAGGCGTGACGGGCTTGAGGGTATGGGTTGTGGCCGCGCCCTTCGTAGGGGCGGCGCTGCTGGGTTTCGGGCCGCTTTACGAGATCATCACGAAGCGACGCGCCAAGAGCTATGGCTGAGTTACTCCGCCGCTTCCTTCAGCGCCGGATCGAACCGCCAGCTGGGGATCTCGCCGATTTCGCGCAGGCGGGCGCTTTCTTCGGCGATGTATTCGCGGGTCATGGGGATCGCAGCGCGGTCCTTCACATATTGCAGCTGCCAGTTGACCATGCCGCCATTTCGGAAACTCTGCTCCGCGCCCGCAAGGTAGAACAACCACATGCGGTAGAACACCTCGTCATACATCTCGGTGATTTCCGCCTCATGCATGACAGTGCGGTTGTACCATTCTTCAAGCGTGTGCGAGTAGTGGAAGCGCATCGCCTCTACATCCATCACCTGCCAACCGTTTTTCTCGCTTTCGGTCACGAGTTCGGAGAGCGCGGGGATGTAGCCGCCGGGGAAGATGTACTTGCGCGTCCACGCGTCGGTGTAGCCCGGAGGTCCTGCACGCCCGCAGCAGTGCGAGATCATCACCCCATCGGGCTTCAACAACCGGTTGGTATGCTCGAAGAACTGCGGATAGTGGACCGTGCCGACGTGTTCGAGCAGGCCAACACTGGAGATGCGATCGAACTCGCCCTTTACATCGCGATAGTCCATCAGCTCGAACTTCACCTTGTCGGCGACGCCCAGCTCGGCTGCGCGTTCGTTCGAGAACTTGATCTGGTCGGGTGCGAGCGCGACGCCCAGCACTTCGCAATCGTACATCTTGTTGAGATAGAGCGCGAAGCCGCCCCAACCGCAGCCGATGTCGAGCACCTTCATCGGCTTGCCGCCGTTATCCTCGGGCCGCTTGAGGAACATCTTGGCAGCAAGATGCGCCTTCTTGTCCATCTGCGCCTGTTCAAGCGAGGTATTGAACGGGTCCTCGCGGTAATAGGCCATAGTGTACTGGCGATCTTCGTCGAGGAAGCGCTCGTAAAGCTGGCGGGTGAGGTTGTAGGTATGCTCGGCATTGGCGCGCGCCGAGGTGCGCAGGTTGATGCCGTCGACCGCGGCCTTGATGCGCTGGATGCCTTTGCGCAAGGCCCCTTTGGCTTTGAGCGAGGAATCGCCGAGCCGTTTGGCGTTCATCGTCACCAGCAGGATCATGTCGCGTATGTCATGCGGTTCCTCGACCACAAGCCAGCCCCACATGAACGCCTCGCCCGCACCCATCTGCGGATAGCGCACGATGTGGTTGGCAGCTTTCTTGTTGGTCAGGCGGATACGGATCGGGCCGGGGCGGCCGCCGACTTCGGACGGATATTCGCCGCCGGGGCCGTAGCTGTACTCTTTGCCGTCGTGATCGGTGACGATCAGCTGACCGAGCTTGATTGCCTTTCCGAGAAACTTGTCGAGTAGCCACATATGGTTGCTTGTCCCCAAATACCCCTTGAAGTGCGTATGTGATGGCTTGCCTTATGCTATGCTGTCAATCGCGCGAGCAGGGGAGGTGCACATGAGCCAAGCAAAGACGGTTCCCACGGGCGTTCCTGTGGTGGAGTTCATCGCGGGTGTTGAGCCTGCGGCGAAGCGCGAGGATGCGAAAGTGCTGCTCGACCTGTTTGAACGCGTGACGGGTGAGGCGGCAGAGATGTGGGGACCGAGCATCATCGGCCTCGGGCGCTATCATACGACCTATGCCAGCGGCCGCGATGTCGAGTGGATGCGTGCAGGCTTCAGCCCGCGCAAGGCCAGGCATTCGCTCTACCTGATGGGCCGCTATTGCGACGAGGAAACCGGCAGCCGCGTCGATGCGCTGCTTGAGCGGATGGGCAAACATTCGACCGGAGCCTCGTGCATCTATGTCAACAAGCTGGCGGATATCGACCTTGGCGTGCTCGAAGAGATCGTGCGCGTCTGCTGGGATGCGATGAACCGGGTCTATCCCGACTAGATCCCTGCATACCACTGGTAGCCATTGGTATCCTCCCAATAGCCGCCTTTCCCGTCGTATATGTCCTCGAAACTCGCAACCGCTTCGATGCCGGTGAGATATTTGGCGTGCTTGTAGCCTAGCTGGCGTTCGATCCGCATGCGCAGGGGCGCGCCGTTTTTCTCGGGCAGCGGCTCGCCGTTAAGGGCGTGCGCGATGATCGTCTGCGGGTGATAGGCATCGACCATGTCGACGCTCTCGTAATAGTCGCGGCCGTAGAGCGTGTCGGCGCAGCGGAAGATGACGAAGTTCGCTTCCTCGCGCACGCCCGCCATGTCGAGCAGTTGCGCCAGTTGCGGGCCGGTCCATTCTGCAATCGCGCTCCACCCTTCGACGCAATCGTGACGGGTGATTTGGGTGCGCTGGGGGAGCGCTTTCAAGTCGTCGAGGCCGAGGCTGAGCGGAGTGTCGACCAGCCCGCCCACCGCAAGCCGCCAATTGGCAAAGCCGTTTGCGAGCCCCTCGCGATATTCCGGCGTATCGACCGAGATCGAGCCATTGCCGCGAATATCGGGCGAGCGTTCGTCGGGCGCGTATTCGGGTGCCAAGGCCTGCCGTGCGGCCAGCGCACGGTGCGCGCCGCGGTGCCAGCCCTCGACAGTCTCGAACAGGCTGCGCGCAGGTCCTGTATCGGCAATCTCGGAACAGGCGGCGGCGGGCAGCGCCGCCATTCCAGCGAGCAGTGTCCGGCGTTTGATCTCAGTCATGCGGTGTCTCTCCGGTCCGGCCCGTCAGCATGGCCTTGAGCGCGGCGCGTTGCCCCGGTGCAAAGGCGAGCGCGACATGGCCAACGACAAAGGCGAAGATCAGCCATGCGGTGATGAAGTGGATGCTGCGCGCGCTCTGGCGTCCGCCGAGCAGATCGACGAGCCACGGAACGGCAGGTTCGATGCCCGGACTGATTGCGAGGCCGGTGAAGATCATCAGGGGCAGCAGAACGCCGAGCACCAGACCATAAGCGATCTTCTGGAGCGCATTGTAGCGCCCGTCAGGTTCGACATCGTCGCGTGTATGCTGGGCGAGGGCGCGCTTCCATGCGGCCGGCTTCCAGTCGTTCAACCCCGTCGCCAAATCGCGCCAGAAGTGACGGTTCACGAGGCTCGTCAGCCACATCACCAGCAGTCCGAATGCGAAGATCCATGCCGCAAGGCTGTGCCAGTCTCGCGCTTCGGCAAGGTCATAACGCTGCGGTATCGTCGCCCAGGCGGGGAAACGGATGACACTCAGCCATGCGTCCTTGGGATCGAAACCGTAATCGCCCCAATAGAGGAAGCGGTGCGCATTCGAGATGTTGAGGCCCGACATGAACAGCACGATCAGCGCCGCTGCGTTGATCCAGTGCCATAGCCGTGTCGTCAGGCGATGCTTCACTGCGCTTCGGCTTCTTCGCGGGCCAGATAGATAACGTCGCGGTCCTGATCGAGCAGGTGCTGGCCGCTGTCGATGAACAGGGTCGAGCCGCTTTTGAGCGCGCCTGTGCTGAGGAACAGCGCGGCATCGACGATCTCGTCCGGCCCGGTCTTGCGTTCGAGCAGGTTGAGACGGTGAGAGACTTCGGTTTCCTCTTCGCTCTGGTCGTGGCTTGCAAGGATCGCGCCCGGAGCAATGGCGTAGACGCGGTCATGCTCGCCGCCCATCTTCGCGAGCATCGGGACGGTCGCGGCGGCGGCGTGTTTCGACATGGTGTAGCTGAAGAAGTCCGGATTGGGGTTGGCGATCTTCATGTCGGTGATCTGGATTACACAGCGCAGCCCCTCGCTTCGGGCTTTCGCGCGATAGGCCTGCGCCATGAGAGCGGGAGAGAGTGCATTGACTTGCATTGCCTCTCTATTCGTTTGCCGATCGAGATTGGTTGCATCGTCATAGCGAAAAACCGCTGCGCAATTCACCAGGCACCGCCAATCGGGCAGGCGGGTCGCGAGTTCTTCGATCATGGCCACGGCACCGGTTTCGTCCGACAGGTCGCAGCTGACCGTCTCGGCAGAGGGGAGCGATGCGGCGAGTTCATCCGCCTCGTCGTGCGAACTGTGGTGATGGATGACGACATGCCATCCAGCCTTTGCGAAGCCCTTGACGATTTCCGCACCGATCCGCGCGGCACCGCCTGTGACGAGAATAGCGGGAAGGGGAGAAGCGTCAGCCATTGGCTGACCTCTATCAGCCGGCTCCACGGTAGGAAAGCGGGCTTGCCGCTGAATGCGAAAGCGCCGCCTGTCCGGTGGGGACAAGCGGCGCTCCTATGGCTGGTTAGCGCTTATCAGCGGCAGCGCAGCTCACCGCGGTCGATCTCGCGGCCCAGCAGGCCGCCAGCGATCGCTCCGAGCACAGTGCCGACAGTGCGATCACCATCGGTGTCGACAGCCCGCCCGGCGAGCGCACCGACGCCTGCACCGATAATCAGGCCGGTCGTGCCGTTGTCGCGCTTGCAGTAGTAGTTGCCGTCGCGGCCGCGCCAGATCCGGTCACCGCGCGAGAGACGGCGCGGTTCGTAGTAGCGGCCACGGTCGTCATAGACCCGGTCGCGGTAGCGGCGATCGTCGCGGTAGTCGCGGCGGTCACGATCACGATCACGCCGACCATAGGCACGGGCGTGGCGCGGCGGGTCGCGCAGCTCGGCGCTGTTACTGCCCATGATCGACATCGTGGTGGTGGCGGTCATCGGGGCGTGTGCAGGGGCCACGTTGGCGGCCATTGTGGGGGCGCTGAAGGTCGCAAGCGAGCCGATAGCGGCGAAGAGAGCAAGCTGTTTCATGGTTGGGCTACTTTCGGGTTGCCTTGGGGGTGAGCCCTGTTTCGTTCACCCAAGGACAACGCTGTATGAACGGATCGGCCAATTTGGCGCCTGTGAGACAAGCCGCGTTCGACCTGCGACAAGCCGAGACACCCGCCCTGCGTCACCCCAGCTTAGTGCGTGCCTTTTCGCGCAGGCGTGGTGTCAGGCGCTCCATTGCGGCGAGCGCCTCAAGTTCCTTTGGCGTTGCCTTTCCTGCCATCAGTGCGGTGAAGGTGCGGGCAATGCTCCAGTCCGGCTCACCCACTTCGACGCGCTCTAGCATGTCTCCGGCCTGCACTTCGCCGATCTCGAGCACACGGTAGTACCAGCCTGCGCGGGCGGTCTGGATGATGGTGGCGACCATGCCCTTGTGGCCGAAGCGGTGCTCGATCTTCCAGCACGGCTGGCGCGGCTGGCTCACCTCGATCAGCGCGCTTCCCAGCCGGAAGCGGTCGCCGATGTGGCCGTCGCCTTCGCTCAGCCCGCGCCCCGCAAGGATCGAGCCGAAGGCGCCCGGTTCGTCGCGCAAGTCACTGTCACCGATCTGCTCGAGCCAGAAGGCGTGGTGATCGAGCGGGTAGAGGTGCAGCGCCATCTCCGGCCCGCCGTGAACGCGGCGGTCGGCCTGCTCGTCGGGGGCGAGGCCCTCTTCAAGCACTTGCACAAGTCCCTCTCGCGGGCGTTTCGCAATCGCGCTCGTCTCAGCGCCGTTGAACGGACGCGCTGTGCCAGTGCAGATCGCTTCAAGCTCTAGCTTCATCACAAGCTCCGAAACCCAACAGGATGGAACACATGGAACACTGTCCTGCGGTTAAATCCAGTCGATCACACGGCGCAGCTTTGATCGGCTGGGGCGATTGAAGGAAGGGGAAGCAGTGCGCACGCTTGGTCATGGCCGTGCTTGTGCCAGTTTCCCGCGCAGTAGGAAACGGGCGACGCGCCGCCGTCAGGCTTTCTCCGCTGTCACCGAAAGCCAATCGCGCATGACACCATCGGCACCTTTGCCCTGCCACGCCACGATTTCGCGCATCGCAAAGCCTGCTGCGGCATAGAGGCCCGCCAGTTCGTCGGAGGAATTGCGGCTGTTCAACCGTCCGCGATCGTCGCGAAATTCGTCTGCGCCCTGTTTGAAGCTGGCATAGTGCGAGCCTCCCGAACGCAAGGCCCGGTAAACCGCGGCGAGCACGCCGGGCAATTGCGTGCGCGGAACGTGGAACAGGCAGGCATGCGCCCAGACCGCGTCATAGGCATCTGTCGCGGCCAGTTCGTCGAACCGCATCAGCCGCGCGCCCACGCCGTGCCGTTCGTTCGCCTTGATCACCATTGCGCGCGTCCCGTCGGTCGCATCGACGGTAAAGCCGCGCTCGATCATGCGCGCCGCATCGCGGCCTGTCCCGCAGCCCAGTTCCAGAATATGCGCGCCCGCAGGCAGGTTATCGAGAAACGCATCGAGATGCCGCGAATGCGAGCGGTCGAAGGCGAGGGTGTAATAGGGGACGCTCGCCTCGTAATGCGCGAGCGTTTCGGGATCGCCGGCCATCGCTTCAGGCGCCCTAGGAGGCGTTCATCACATTGTATTCGCGGATTTCGGCAGGCGTCAGGCAATAGCGCGTGCTCGGATCGTCCTGCGTACCGCGCGACTGTTGTTGGTACATCACCTCGGTCAGCAGATTGCGGCTGATCCCCATGCGGATGAGGAAGTCGTTGTCTTCGGTCGCGAGCAAGGCGGAGGATTGTTCGATGCTGACGATCAGCTCGGTCGTCGCCTCGCTGCCGTCGATCACCGCATCATCGATGATCCAGCGGTCGGCGGTGTGGGTGAACATGTGCACCATGAATACGCCGCCTTCATCCACGAAACGCGGCCGCCCGCCCATGAAGACAAAGTTGCACGCGGAAAAGCAGGTCCAACCGGCGGGGATGCGCGTCGCAAGCCCCGGATAGCTGCGGATGATCCGGCCCGCTTCATTGCCGGCGCGCGCATTGCCGCCGCGCGACCGCAGCCAGATCTCGGCGATCATCGGGTCGCTTTCGATGGCGGTTTTGAGGCGGGCGGGAAGCCCTGAATCGATCCGCCCTTCTGCCAGCAACACCTTCATTCCGCTGCGTTCGGCCACGGTGAGCTTCATCGCATCGGACGAACCCCAATTGGGCGATTGCGGGCAGGTGGGATTGTTGGGGTCGCGCTCGGTCGCGCCGGTCAGCAGCGCGAGGCAACCCAGTGCCGCAAGAGCTTTGGCACGCAAACCCATGGATCAGGCCACGATGGTATAGCGCGCAGCGCCTGCAAGGCGGCACATGCGTTTGTCGGCGCGCGTTTCTTCGCCCTCGACGATCACGACATCGGTGACGGTGATGCAATCATTGTTACCTTCGGAGGCTTCGCGCGAGGTGATGGTCGAAGTGCCGCTTACATTCTCGCGTGTGTCCGAAGTCCATTCGGCGCTGCGGCCGACTTCGGGCTTTTTCTCCTTGCCCTCTTCATCGACTTCGATTTCGGTGATCTCGACCGTCGCATTGGCGGCCTTTTCCTGCTCTTTTTCGTCGAGCTGGCAGGCGATTTCGGTCACGAGCACATCGGTGAAGGCTTCGACCGGCACAAAGGATGACAGCCCGCCGGTGGCCCTGCGCGCCAGTCCGCCGAGGATGCCGCTGGCGACATTGCGCCCGGTATTGTTCGACGAACGGCAATCTTCCTTCTTGTCGTCATCCCGGTCGCGCGAACCGCCGAGCCGGAAGCCGAATTGCGCATGAGCCGGAACCGAGACTGCCGTCATGGCAAGCGCACCTGCGACGAGCGTAAATGTGTTGAGCACCTTGTTCATACTGCCCCTCCTACCGCGAAAGAGCTTACGCCGATTGGTGCAATCCGCCAAGTTTGCGTTGCGAGCGGCGTTAACCCTCTTGCGCGGCGGTGGCGGCGGCTTCGCGGTCGCGCTGGGCCCGGCTTTTCTTTTCGGCCGCCGTTTTCAACTGTCCGCAGGCGGCGTCGATGTCGCGTCCGCGCGGGGTGCGCACAGGCGCGCTGATGCCGCCTTCGAAGACGATGTTGGAGAACGCCCTGATCCGTTCAGGCGTTGAACATTCGTAGTCTGCACCCGGCCACGGGTTGAACGGGATGAGGTTCACCTTGGCAGGGAGGTCGAATTGCTTGAGCAGGCGCACCAGCTCATGCGCGTCCTCGTCGCTATCGTTCTTGTCCTTGAGCATCACATATTCAAAGGTGATGCGCCGCGCGTTGGAGGCACCGGGATAGTCGGCGCAGGCCTGAAGCAGCTGCTCGATCCCGTATTTCTTGTTGAGCGGAACCAGCTCGTCGCGCACATCCTTGGTTACGGCGTGGAGCGAGACGGCGAGATTGACCCCGATTTCCTCGCCGCAGCGTTCCATCGCGGGCACAACGCCGCTGGTGGACAACGTGATGCGGCGCTTCGACAGGGCAAGGCCGTCGCCATCCATCACGAGGTTCATCGCGTCGCGCACATGCTCGAAATTGTAGAGCGGTTCGCCCATGCCCATCAGCACGATATTGGTGAGCAAGCGCCCGTCAGCGGTGTAATGACCCGCCTCTTCTTCGCCGAGGTCGTTCATCCGCCCCTTGGGCCATTCGCCCAGCGAGTCCCGCGCCAGCATAACCTGCCCGACGATCTCGCCCGGCGTGAGATTGCGCACCAGACGCATAGTGCCGGTGTGACAGAAGGTGCAGTTCAATGTGCAGCCGACCTGGCTCGAAATGCACAGCGTGCCGCGATCTTCGTCAGGGATGAAAACCATCTCGAAATCGTGGCCGTCATCGGTGCGCAGCAGCCATTTGCGCGTGCCGTCAGTGCTGTGCTGCGCTTCGACGACGTCGGGACGTCCGATCACGAAGCGTTCGGTCAGCCACGGGCGCATGGTCTTGGCGATATCGGTCATCGCTTCGAAATCGGTGACGCCGCGATGGTAAAGCCAGTGATACACCTGCTTGGCGCGCAATTTGGCGGCCTTGGCATCGAGTCCGGCTTCTTCAAACAGTTCGCGGATACGCGGGCGGGGGATGCCCATAAGGTCCACGCGGCCGTCTTCGCGCGGCGTGATGTCACGCGCGACGGGGACCGGGTCCACTTGGCCCGGGATGCTCATGAGGGTCGTAT
>JAYPMZ010000014.1:9339-14098 GCA_038130205.1 Erythrobacteraceae bacterium
GCATATAGTGCCAAGCGGCGCACAAATCAAAGCGCAGGGAAACCGGCTGGTCGCAAACAGGATCAGGCGGACATAGCTGCCGGTTTTTCGGCTCGTCCGGCATTGCGGCCAAGTCATCGCGCTTTGCACTGAGTCGCGCTCGGATCAGCGCTGTGGCGGCACGGACTGCCTTATATTAACACGGGATAACAGGTACTTATCGTTGTTGTTTGTTCATCGGCCCGATCCTAGCTGGGCACCGTTGGACCCGCAATGCGGCGCATTTCGCACCGCTTGCAAACAACGGAGAATACCAATGAACTATAAAACAATCCTTCTGGCCGCAGCCTCCGCTCTCGTCGTTTCGACCCCTGCCATGGCGCAGAGCAACGATGAAAACTTCAACGGCTTCCGCCTCGAAGGCGTTGGCGGCTATGACATCAGCCGCGCCGGGAGCACCGTCGATGATGATGTGAACACCGACAATGACGAGTCGATCGACGGCTTTGTCTATGGTGCCGCAGCCGGTTATGACATCAACACCGGCGGCGTGGTGCTGGGCGTCGAGGCGGAACTGACCGATTCGACCGCCAAGACCGAATTCAACGAGAATGGCGACTTCGAAGGTTTCGGCCTCGGGAATGTCGAAGCGGGACGCGACATCTATGTCGGCGCGCGCGTCGGTGCACCCGTCGGCGAGAGCACGCTGCTTTATGCCAAGGGCGGCTACACGAACGCCCGCTACAACGTCAGCGGATCGTTCGACGGTGACGAGTTCCGCCAGTCGATCGACACCGATGGCTACCGGGTGGGTGCGGGCGTCGAGCAGGTGATCGGCACGAACGCCTATGCGAAGCTGGAATACCGCTATTCGAACTATAGCGATGCCGAACTCGATTCAGAGAACCCCGATATCGCCGATGTCGATCTGGGTGAGATCGATACCGACCGTCATCAGGTGATGGCAGGCGTCGGCTGGCGCTTCTGATAGTCCGGAGGGTCGCATTCCGGGAGGGCCGGGCTCGCCTTATGGTGGGTCCGGCCCTTTTGCTTGGGCAGCCTCAGCGCCGGTTCGCGCAGCCCACCACCGCCGCATCGATCGCGGTGGCAACGCCTGCGAGGTCGTACCGGTCGGAGAAGCGGCTGCCATTGCTCGCGCGTGCAGAGACGGTCATGCGCGGGGCCGATCGCATCGCGGCGATCACAGCTGCATCCATGCGCGCATCTTGCGCCCAAGCGTTGCGGCCACTGGCGGCCAGAGTGAAGCTTTTGTCGCCTATTCTCAGCGTCACGTCACTCTCTTGGCGAATGGCACGGCTGAGGCGGATGTGGATCTGGGTGCGGATGTTCTGGACTGGCCAACTGGCTACGCTCGCAAAGGGACCACTGTCCGAAGCGCTGCTCGGCTTGGCAATCGCATAGCAGCGCGCGGGGCTCGCATCCCTGAACGCGGCCCAGTTGGAATAGACGCCGAGGCTGTCTTTTGCTGCGACGGGCGCGGTGAGGGCGGCGAGGGCCAGAAGGGCGGCGAATCTAGTCATAGCTGATCGCCATAACCTCCCACTCCTTGACCCCGCCGGGAAGTCGCACGGTTCGCAAATCCCCGATTTCCGCGCCCTTCAGCGCCTTGGCGATAGGGCTGGACCATCCGACCTTGCCGACGCTCGCGTCCTGCTCGTCATCACCGACGATCTGGAGGTTTTTGCGCGCATCATCCTCGTCCGCGAGTTCGACCATCGCACCGAAAAAAACGCGAGTCCGGTCGGGCTGGTTGGCCGGATCGACCACGCGCAGCGCCTTCATCCGGCGCGCCAGATAGCCCAATTCGCGGTCGATTTCGCGCATGCGCTTGCGGCCATAGAGGTAGTCACCGTTCTCGCTGCGGTCGCCATTGCCCGCTGCCCAGCTGACGATCTCCACGATCTCGGGCCGTTCCTTGCCGAGCAAATGGTCATAGCGCGCCTTGAGTGCGGCCATACCGGCAGGCGTGATCGGCGGTCCCAGAGGCTTTCCGGGCTGGGAAGGCACCTGGGCAGACACGGGCGCTTACCTCAGGAAGCTGTCGATCGGACGCGCGATACCCGCCTTGTCGGGATACATGTGGCTGTAGCTCACCGCATTGCCGAGCACCCGCATGATGTAATAGCGCGTCTCGAAATTCGACGGGATCTTCTCGACCCATGTCACATAGTCGATCGCGCCTGTGCGCGGGTCGCCGTTGAGGCGGATCCACTGGTTCACGCGGCCCGGCCCAGCGTTATAGGCGCCGATGGCGAGCGGGTACGAGCCGCCGTAGTAATCGAGCATCCGGTTGAAATAGGCATCGCCCAGACGGATGTTGTAATCGGTATCGCTGTAGAGGTTGGCCGAGAGATACTGCATCCCCAGCTTGCCTGCCTGCTCGCGTGCGGTGCCCGGCATCAGCTGCATGAGGCCGCGTGCGCCTGCATGGCTCTGGCGGGTGCGGTCGAATTCGCTTTCCTGACGGCTGATCGCGTGAACCATCGTCCAGTCGTTGACGACCGGCGTGGAATAGGTCGGGAAGCCGACCCGTTCATAGCCCTTGTAAAGTCCGGTCTCGCCCGACTCCATGCCGACGACTACCGCCATTTCGGGCATGGCGACTTGCGCGGACAGCTGGTTCACCAGCAGCAATTCTTCGGGCGATTTGGCGCTTTCGCCGATTGCCTGGAAGAAGCGCCGCTCGGTCCGCCAGTCGCGGCGGTTTGCCGAAAGCGCGCGGATAGCGCGGACCAGCGGGCGCTGCTCGAACTCGGCACGTGTGGCCGGATCTATCGCAGGCTGCGGCAGCTGGGCAAAGTCCGGCATTGCACGGCCCAGCGCGCTGATCGACAGCTGGCCGTAGTAATAATGCGGATATTGCGCCGCCATTTCGAAATAGCGCACCGCATCGGTTTGATTGCCCGCCTGACGCGCCGCGCGTCCGGCCCAATAAAACCCCTTGGAGCGGGTCAGCGGCGTCTGTGCCGCCTCGCCATAACGCAGGAACAGCGGAGCAGCGGCATTGCCATTGCCCAGCTGCCAAAGCGCATTGGTGCCTGCCAGCCACATCAGATCGGTGTAGCGGTCGCGCAACTGGAACGAGCCCTTGGACACGTCCTCGCCCGGCTCGAACAGATCGTCGATCTTGCTCGCGATCTGGACCGAACTGGTTGCGCCAGCCGCATCGGCAATCGCCAGCATATCGCCGACGAATTCCGCCGGGTCTTGCGCGGGCGCGGTGAATTGCGGACGATTGGCGAGCAGGCTTATCGCCGCCTGCGTCATCCGCTTCGAGCGGTAATAATTGACGAGGTTGAAGACGTAGCCCGCATTGGTCTGAGCGTCAGTCGGCACCGTCAGACCCGCTTCTTGCGGAGTAGAACCGCGAATCAGCGCCAGTCGCGCCATGGCAAGCGCGCGGTCGGACGGGGCAAGGTTTATCATCTGCCGTTCGGCAGCGGCCGCCTGACCCTGCCACAACAGCGCGTCCATGCGGGCGGCGTGATCGGTGGCGGTGAATTTGCCTGCATATAGGCCAAGCAGATAGGCCTCTGCCGGATCGCTCATATCGCCGCCGCGCCATGCGGCGCGCGCGACATCTTCGGCTTCGGGCCGCTGTGCGGCGGCCAGCGTCAGCGCGTAGAGCGCGCGTCCGTGATTGGTGAGCGGAGGCATGGCGTCGAAAAACGCGAGCACATCGGCCTGCTGCGGCACCGCGTCATCAAGCGTGCGCTCGGCCTTGATGCGGAGAATTTCCGTGCGCGGAAAATCAGGATAGGCCAGCACAAATCCGGCATAGTCGGAAAAGCCGTATTTCCCGTTGCCCTGAAGCTGTTCCCATTTGCTGATTGCGGCGTCGATCTGGCCGGGCTGTTGCGCCACCAGACTGTTTCGAGAACCGGCGCCCATCTGGGCAGAAGAAGGGGTCGCGAGACCGCCCATGGCGGTCGCAGCAAGGGCCGCAATCAATGCAGGTCGTGATAGCAAATTTTTGACCATGCTGGACATAGTGCCGACCGGCTCCTTATCAGGGGCTTAACAGATCGGGCGATTGCATAACCTATCGCCCCGGTTCCCGTTTATTGTTTAACACAGGAATAAAGCAATGTTCAGCGGTTCCATTCCCGCTCTGGCGACTCCTTTTCGCGACGGATCGTTTGACGAGGCGGCATTTCGCAAGCTCGTTGACTGGCAAATCGAAAACGGCAGCGCCGGACTGGTGCCTTGCGGGACCACGGGCGAGGCTTCGACGCTGTCGAATGCCGAGCATCACCGCGTTATCGAAGTGTGCATCGAACAGGCCGCTGGCCGTGTGCCCGTGATTGCCGGTTGCGGGTCGAACGACACGATGAACGCCGCGCTGCACATGAACTTTGCCAAGAAGGCAGGGGCTGCAGCGGGGTTGTGTGTGGCGCCCTATTACAATCGTCCCAGCCAGGCAGGTCTGATTGCGCATTTCAGCTATCTGGCCGAAAACTGCGAACTGCCGATCGTGCTCTACAACGTGCCCGGTCGCACAGTGACCGATCTGGAAGACGAAACGGTGGTCGAACTGGTTAACCGCTATCCCGACAAGATCGTGGCGATCAAGGATGCCAGTGGCGACCTTTCGCGCGTGGCCGATCACCGCATGGGTATCGGGCGCGATTTCTGTCAGCTGTCGGGCAATGACGAGCTGTGGCTCCCGCATGCAGCAGCTGGCGGGAAGGGCTGTATCTCGGTCACTGCCAATGTTGCGCCTGCGCTGTGTGCAGAATTTCACGCAGCAATCGCGGAT
>JAYPMZ010000014.1:14128-20728 GCA_038130205.1 Erythrobacteraceae bacterium
GTCTGTTCCCGCTGCACTATGCGATGTTCGCCGATGCCTCACCGGCTCCGGCCAAATACGCGCTAAGCCGCGTGCACGACTGGATCTCGCCGAGCGTGCGCCTGCCGATTGTCGAAGCCAGCGACTCGGCAAAGAAGGCTGTCGATGAGGCGCTGGAGCACGCGGGGTTGCTTTAAAGCACTTCGTCCTCGTCCAGCAGCGTTTCGGCAAAGCCTTCGGGCTCGCTGGCATAGATCGCATCGGCGATTGTCTCGATATGTTTGCCCACTCGCTCTGGGTGGTCGACGCGGGCGATGTGGAACAATGCGTCGCCTTGGTGGACCACGGGCAGGGTCGCGTGGCCGATGATGATGCCGTCGGTGGGGCTGGTGATTTCGAGCGGGTCTTCGCCGAACAGTCCGGCGACCGCCGCCAGCAAATCGCCTTTTCGCACCGCATCGCCCGACTTGCGCATCCGGTGAGTGACGCCGCCGCGTGGTGAGCGGACCCATTGCGTTTTGTTAGAGCGTGCAGGCACGCCGACTTCGGTGAGGCCGTCATCCGCCTCGATCATGCCCAGATGCGCGAGCACGCGCAGCACGCCTGCGACGCCTGTCTCGATCGAGAAACGGTCGAAACGCAGTGCCTCGCCCGTTTCCATCAGCAGCATGTCGACCCCGCTGTCCGCTGCGAGCGAGCGCAAGGAGCCGTCGCGCAAGGGGCTTTCGATGATCACCGGCGCGCCAAAGGCCATGGCGAGTTCGACCAGCCGCTTGTTGCCAGCAGCAATGCGAATTTGCGGCAGGTTGTAGCGGTGGACGGCGGCGGTGTGGATGTCGATACCGAGGCTAGCGCGGCTCACCACCTCGCTGAAAAACACATGCGCGACCTGTCCGGCCAGCGAGCCGCTGGCATTGCCCGGGAACGAGCGGTTGAGGTCGCGGCGGTCGGGCAGATATCGCGTGTGCGCGAGAAAGCCGAAAATATTGGCAACCGGCACCAGCATGACCGTGCCCGCGAGTGTTTCAGGCGAAAGGTAATTGGCAATCCGCTGGATGATCGCGGTGCCGACGATCTCGTCCCCGTGAATGGCGGCGCTCAGGAACACCGTCGGCCCGGGCTTCGCCCCGTGCAGCACGCGCACCGCCAGCTGCGAGTTGAAGCCTGTTGCCATGGTGGTGATCGGCAGGCCCACGTCGGCCTGCGTGCCGGGTGCGATCGTCTCGCCGCCAATTGTGAATGGGGGCGGGGCGTCCTGTTTTGCCTCGACCTTGCTCATGCTCGCCCCTACTCCTTGCAAAACGCTAGTCAGGCGGATTGTGGCGTTCGACAAATGCCACGGCCGCTGCAAGCATCTGTTTGCGCGTTGCCGACTGCGAAAGGAAGTGGTCTTCGCCTTCGAGCGTGACGAATTCCACCGGCTTGTCTGCATCCTTGAGCGCGTCGCGCATCAATACGCCCTGCTCATAAGGCACAACGGTATCGTCGCGGGCATGGATCACCAGCACCGGCGCATCGGCGCGGTCGGCCTGGGCCTTGGGTGAAAGCTCATCGAGATCGACGCGCGCGCCGAACTGCTGATCGACCGAGCGTCTGAGCACGTCGCGGGTTCCGGTGCGGGAGTCGCGCAGCATCGGGCCGAGATCCGCGACTCCGTTCACAGAGACGGCGCAGCGGTAGATGCCTTGCTGCAAGGTCACACCCGCGAGAGCGGCGTAACCGCCATAGCTCGCGCCGACGATGCAGGCGCGGTCCGCATCGGCAATCCCTGCCTCGGCGAGTGCCATCAGCCCGTCGGACTTGTCGCTTTGCATCTTGCGACCCCACTCGCCATTGCCTGCATCGATAAAGGCCGCGCCGCGTCCGGTAGAGCCGCGGAAATTGGGCTGGAGCACAGCATAGCCGCGCGCCGCAAAGGCCTGCGCCCACCAGTCGAACGCCTCGATGTCGTGCGCCGTCGGGCCACCGTGAGGGAGAACCACCACGGGCAGGTCTTTCGGCTCGCGTCCCGGTGGCAGCGTCAGGATGGCTTCGATCTCGAGCCCGTCCTGCGCAGTGTAGGTGAAGGTGGAGACGGGCCCGATGACGGGCCCCTGGATCGCGGGATATTCCAGCCCAAGGATCGCACGCGCGCCTGTCGTGCCGTCGACGCGATACCAGGTCCCGCTGTCGTAATTGCCGCTGGTAGTGGCGATCAGCGCGCTGAAATCGGGAGCGAAATCGGCGATGCGCGATGATGATGCGAAGGAGAATTTTCCAAGCGTATCGGATAGCACGGCCTGCTTCTCCGGATCGTTCATCGCGATCGAGCCGTCGCTTTCGCGCTGGATGCCGAGCACGCGCGCCGAGAACGGTTGGCGGATATAGGTGCGGATCAGTTCGTCCTGCCACAGTTCGGTGGGCTCACCACCAGCGAGCGGCACGGCATAGCGCCGCGCACCGCCGTAAACATCGTCGAATTCGCTGTAGATAACGCTGCTGCCGTCGGCGCTGAAGCCGATCAGCGATATCTCGCCGCGTTCCTGCCTGCCGCGTGCGATGGTGCTCCCCGAGCTGTTCTCGATCCGCCAGTTGCCGTTCTGGGCGTCGAGCTGAAGCACCGCGCCGACATCACCCGCATCGTCGACCAGCCAGCGGCGCGTGTCGGGCCAGTCATCGGGGTAGGCGGCCAGTTTCGCTTCGCCAGTTGCCAGATCGACCGCGAACAGCGCGGGCTGGCGATCGAGCAGTGCATCGCGCTGGCCCGATGTGTTCCCTTTGCGAAACCCGCCGAAAAAGCCGGTCCAGCGACCGTCGACTTGCCGAATGCCGTAAAAACCCATGATTGCGTTGGCGATGAAGCGTTGATTGGCGAAGACCGAGACGACCGGACGATTGTCGTCAAGCGGCACCACATTGGCGCGCAGGAATTCCGCCTTTCTTTCGGTGAAATACCCGGGAAGCCGCCCGGTTTCGTTGCGCAGCAGCAGGATCGCATCCTCGCCCACCCATTCGATACCGCGCACCTTGGCATCGCCGACTGCCAATTGCTTGACCGGCGTGCCGCTTGCGTCGAGCACGCTGATCACGCGCTCACCGCCCGTTGTCATCAGCAGTGCAGTGTAAGTGCCGCTGGGCGAGACTTCGGCCTCTTCGATAGCAGGCAGTTCGCCATAAAATTCGAGCGGCGGCGCAGGCATGGACTGGGCAAGCGCCATGGGAGCTGCGAGCGGCGTGGTAGCGGCAGCGCCTGCGAACATGCAGGCGCCGAGCAAGAATTTGAAACGCATGGATTACGACCCCATTGAAAAACCGTGCCAATCATCGCCGCGCCACGCGATAATTCAAGCCTTATATATCGAATTTCGCCTTCGGGCTTTGCGAAATGCGCCAAAGCCTCCTATCTCGCGCTTCACTATGGCACGGCCCAAACCAGAAACATTCGACAAGCACAAAACCGTCGCGGAAAACCGCCGTGCGCGGTTCGACTATGCGATCGAGGACAAGTTCGAAGCCGGGCTCGCCTTGCAAGGGACCGAGGTCAAGGCATTGCGCGCTGGCGAGGCGACGATTGCCGAAAGCTATGCCGAAGTGCGCGATGGCGAAGTGTGGCTAATCAATGCCAACATTCCCGAATACAGCCACGGCAATCGGCTGAACCACGAACCGCGCCGCCCGCGCAAGCTGCTGCTGAACGAACGCGAGATCAACAAGCTGTTCGGCGCGGTCGAAAAGAAGGGCATGACGCTGGTCCCGCTGTCGGTCTATTTCAACAAGACCGGCCGCGCCAAGGTCGAGCTTGCGCTCGCCAAGGGCAAGCAGGCGCATGACAAGCGCGCGAGTGTGAAAGAGCGCGACTGGAAGCGCGACAAAGCACGGATCATGCGCGAGTCCTCGTAAAGTTTCGGCTCGACCAGTTCACCCATTGGTCAGGCGCATCATGCTACCCATATGGGCAATCATGGTGGTGATAATGCACTTCAGCGATGGACGCTTGCTTTACCCCCGCGGCTTACGCATGGGGCCACCCCAGTCATGACCACGCGATCCGCCGATTCCCCTGCGTTTTTTCAGAAGCCGCTGAAGTGGGTCGGCTATCGGCTCGGGCGTTATATGCCCGAACGCGAAGAGATGGCGCGCAACAGGTTTCTTGCACCGATCGCGCACCGGTTTCTTTCGCCCGAACTGTGGCGCTTTACCCGCCGCTCGGTCCCGCGCGGCGTGGCACTGGGACTGTTTGCCGCCTTCATTATTCCTGTGGGCCAGATATTCCTCGCCGCTTTCCTCGCTCTGCCCGCGCGCGCCAATGTTCCGCTCGCGGCGGCGGTCACTTTCGTCACCAACCCTTTCACGATCGCCTTCTGGGCGGTTGTTGCCAATCGCATCGGCAATTTCATGCTGCGCATCGACGCGGCAACCGCGCAAGTCTCGTCGGCCAAAGCGGGTGCGGGCTGGTGGGTCTATATCGTCGATGCGTTTCAGGTCGCGGGCGTGACCGTGGTCGGCTTTTTCACGCTCGCTGTGGTCTCGTCGGCGGTGGGCTATCTCGTTTCGGGCGCGGTCTGGCGACTGATCGTTGCGCGCAAGCGGGCAAAGCGGCTGAAGCGGATGGAAGAGCGGCTCGACCGCCGGCTCAACGCAAACTAGGCAAGATTTGCGGGGAGTAGCGGTGGACCCCGCACTTTTCAGTCTCCCCTTTGCCGAGTATTCGAGCCTCAGTGACTACGCCTGCGAAAGAACCCGTTCTCAAGACACCCAGCCTGCCATTGCTGGCAGGCGTTGGCGTTGCGCTGGTGCTCAGCGCAGCGGTGGTGATGCTTGCAACGTCCAATTGGGTGCTGACCGCGGCCTATTTTGCAGGGCTGGTCGTGCTGCTCATCGGTGCGCTGGCGTTTGAGCGGATGGGCAACGCGCCCGCCGCGAGCGAACTTGCCGCGCCCGACTGGTCGGTTACGGTCGCAGCCATAGAGATGCAGGGCGTCAAAGCGGGCGAAGGTTCGGGTGAGGCAATTGCCATCACCGATCGCGCCAACCGGCTGGTTTGCGCGAACTCCGCCTTCATCGAAGCCTTCGGTGCCGAAAGCGCGCCGCCTTCGCTGCCATTCGAGCGACCCGAACTCGAAGCCATGAGTCGCCTTGCGCGTGACGCATGGCGCGACGGGCAGGGCACGCTCAACGATCTGCCCGCAGGCGAACGTGCGACCTGGGCAATTTCGGTGGTGCGCGCGGGACGCGGGGACGATCACCTGATCTGGCGCTTTGCGCGCCGGGCAGAGGAAATCCGCAATGCGCTTACCGATATCAACCTGACCGGCCCTCTGGGTGCGGTGCTCAGCCGCGCAGGGATCGAAGCGGCAATCACCAGCCCCGACGGCACGATCCGCAGCGTGAGCGCGGGGTTTGCAGAGCGTGCGGCTGGCGACGAGGCGGCGACGCTGGCAGGGCAGGATTTCGTGTCTTACCTGCGCGCCGACGAGCGCGAACGCATCTTCTTCGCGCGCGAGGGCCGTGCGGGCACGCCGCAGACGCTGATCGATGTGCCGCTCACCGAACCTTCTGCCGCCGGAACCGTGCCGGGCGCGGATGATGGCGTAACTCTGATGCTGCTGGTCGATAGCGGCGTGGGTGTCGGCAGCGCTTGGGATGGCGCGTCGCATGCAGGGGTCGCACAGCTTGAAGCATTGCTCGCCCAGCTTCCGCTCGGCCTTGCCATGACCGACCGCGACGGGCGCTTCCTGTTCGGCAATGACGCCTTCCTGCGCTCGGTCGATCGCGCGGGGCGGGGGCTACCCGCCTTCCCGACCGATCTGGTCGTGCGCGAGGACAAGGGCGCGCTGTCCGACGCGGTGCGCCGCCACGGGCGTGGACCTGCGACCAGCGGCGATATGGCTGTGCGGCTGATCTCGCAGCCCGAAGAGCCGGTTTCGATGGGCATCGCAGGCGTGCGCGGGCTGGGCGAGGCGGCGGTGCTGCTGAGCCTGACCGACAGCTCGGAAGAAACCCAGCTCAAGCGGCAGGTTGCGCAGGCGACCAAGATGCAGGCGGTCGGGCAGCTTGCAGGCGGTGTCGCGCATGATTTCAACAATGTGCTGACGGCGATCATCGGCACATGCGATCTGATGCTGCTGCGCCATACCCCCGGCGATAGCGATTATGACGATATCCAGCAGATCCGCGCAAACTCCAACCGCGCCGCCTCGCTGACCCGCCAGTTGCTCGCCTTCTCGCGCCAGCAGACCCTGCGGCCCGAGATACTGCAATTGCCCGACGTCGTCAGCGAAGTCGGCCCGCTGATCAAGCGACTGCTGGGCGAAAAACTCGACTATTACGTGCAGCATGATCGCAACCTTGGCGCGGTGCGGGCCGATCCGCAGCAACTTGAACAGGTTATCATGAACCTCGCGGTGAATGCCCGCGATGCAATTAACAGCAATGGTGCGCATGGGCAGCGGGTGAACGGCCAGCGGCAGGGGCGTATCTCGCTGATGACCCGCAGCCTGAAGTCCAAACAGGTGGTCAAGCTGGGCTCGGAAATCCTCCCGCCTGCCGATTACACCGTGTTGATTGTCGAGGATAACGGCGGCGGTATCCCCGCAGAGGTGCTGCCCAAGCTGTTCGAACCGTTCTTCACGACCAAGGAAC
>JAYPMZ010000014.1:20738-24038 GCA_038130205.1 Erythrobacteraceae bacterium
GGGTACAGGCCTTGGCCTGTCGACCGCCTACGGTATCGTCAAGCAGTCGGGTGGCTTCATTTTCGCCGACAATGTCACCGATGGCGCCGGGCGTCCGCAGGGTGCGCGATTTACGATCTATTTCCCCGTCCACCAGGGCGAAGCTCCGCGCCGGCGCGAAACGCCGGCGCCCGAGGCTTCGTCCGAATGGTCGGTCGGCGGGCGTATCCTGCTGGTCGAGGACGAGGACATGGTCCGCGCCGTGGCCGAACGGGCGCTGTCGCGTGCAGGCTACCAGATCACCGCCTGTCCGGGCGGCGAAGAGGGGCTTGAGGCGATTGCCAGCGGCGGCGAATTCGATCTGGTGGTGAGCGATGTCGTAATGCCCGGGATGGACGGCCCCACCATGGTGCGCCAGATCCGCAAGGCGCGTCCCGATATCCCCGTGCTATTCATGTCGGGCTATGCCGAAGAGAACCTGCGCAGCGAAATCGACATTCCCGACATGCATTTCATTCCCAAGCCCTTCAGCGTTGCCGCCATCAGCGACAAGGTCGGCGCGGTGATGCGCGCATCGAAGGTGAACACCCAAGCGAAAGGCTGACCGGCGGGCAAATCGGTCGGGGACTGTCTGCCCGTTCACCTTGGATACAGCGGCCAAGGCGTTCATATCTATGGATAGATGTGAGGAGGGGGCCGTCATGAAATCATCCACTTGGACACGCGCGCGCCGTATGGGCGTGCTTTCGGCAAGCGCTCTTGTAATGGGGCTTGCGCTTTCAAGCACCGCTTCCTCGCAGTCGGTTCCCGACCCGGACGAGACCGCACAGGGCGACGTGGCGCTCACCATCTACAACAACAATCTCGTGCTGGTGGAGGATGTTCGCCAGCTCAACATCGCTAACGGCGACAGCCGGATCGAGTTTCCCGATGTTTCGGCGATGATCCGTCCGCAGACGCTAAGCTTCTTCGCGCCCGACACGACCATCGTCGAACAGAATTTCGACTACGATCTGCTCACGCCGACCAAGCTGATGGAAAAGGCGATCGGCCAGACCGTCACCCTGCTGCGCACCAATCCCGCCACCGGCGTCGAAACCCGCGAGCGGGCCAAGGTGCTATCGACCGCAGGCGGCGTGGTGATCCAGATCGGCGACCGGATCGAAGTACTGCGCGACGACGGCCTGCCCGTGCGCGTGATCTTCGACCGCGTGCCGCCCAATCTTCGCGCGCGCCCTACGCTCTCGGTCAATCTCGACAGCACCCGCGCAGGCGTCCGTCCCGTTTCTCTGCGCTATCTGTCGAGCGGTATGAGCTGGAGCGCGGATTACGTCGCGCTTTATAACGAGCGTGAAAACACCATCGACATGCAGGGGTGGGTCACGCTCAACAACAACACCGGCACGACCTTTTACAACACCGATACCGTGCTGGTCGCGGGCAATCCCTCGCGGCGCGGTGTCCGCGGCTTCGGCAGTCGCGGGATGACCCGCGCCGGCACTGAAAGCGCCGACCGAGAGCGGCTGGGCGATTTCTACCTTTACCCGATCAGCGGGCGCACCACGGTTGCCAATGCGCAGACCAAGCAGGTGAGTTTCCTCGACGCGCAGGCCGTGCCCGCGCGCAAGGTCTATGAAATTTCCGCGGGTTGGCGGCAGAATGACGATCAGCCGCGCAATGTGACCAGCTCGATCGCCTTTTCTACCTCGCGCGATCAGGGTTTGGGAGATGCCTTGCCCGCAGGCACGGTGCGCTTCTACCAGCGCGACAGCCAGGGTTCGCCGCAATTCATCGGCGAAAACTCGCTCGGCCACACGCCGATGGGCAGTCAGCTTTCGCTCGCGACGGGCGATGCCTTCGATATCTTCGTGCAAACCGAAGTCGAATCGCGCGAAACGATCACAGGCAGCGAATGGGAACGCAGCGCGCGTTACCGCGTGATCGAGGATGGCGAGGTCGTCCGCACGGTCGAGGTCGAGCGTCCCAAGACCTATTACCGCACTACCATGCGCTACACGCTCACCAATGCGAAGAACGAGCCGGTCAATGTGGAACTGACGCAGACGGGGCTCAACCGCAACTGGTGGGCGAACGATTACCGCATCACTTCGGAAGACATTCCCGGCGAGCAGATCAATGCCGACCGGCGCAAATGGATCGTCCCCGTGCCTGCCCAGGGCGAACGGGTGATCCGGGTGACATACGAAACGCGCTATTAGGGCGGGGGAGACGCGCATGCGTATCCTCATCCCTCTGCTCGCGCTAACGGGCTTGGCTTTGCCGCTTTCCGCGCAGGAACGCAGCCTCGTGGAAGCCTCCGTGCCCAGCGATATATCGGTGACGATCTACCGCGACCCCGATCGCCGCACCGATCAGGAGATGAACCGCGATAACCCGCGCGGCTTCGCGATGATCAGCGAGACGCGCAGGGTCACTCTGCCAGCAGGCGCTTCGACCATTCGCTTCGTGGGCGTGGCCGAGGGGATGGTGGGTGTTAGCGCCATCGTGACCGGTCTGCCGGGCGGAACGATCGAGAAGAACCGCAATGCCGAATTGCTCTCGCCCGCCGCGCTGGTGAACGGCACGCTCGGCAACCGCGTGACGATCACCCGCACCAACCCGGCCACTGGCACCGAGGAATCCGAGCAGGCCATTGTGCGCACGCAGGCCAATGGCGGGCTGGTGCTCCAGACCTCGCAAGGGTTCGAGGCGGTGCGTTGTTCGGGACTGCCCGAAAGCATGAGCTTTTCGCATATCCCCAAAGGGCTTTCGGCCAAGCCGGTGTTCTCGGTGGATACGATCTCGCCCGAAGGCGGAACCTATGAGGTAACGCTCACCTACCTCTCGTGGGGGTTCGACTGGCAGGCGAATTACGTCGCCACCATGCGCGGCAGGGTGAGCGACAGGGAGGGCGAGTTTCCGCTTCACCTGTTGAGCTGGCTCACGCTGGTGAACGACAACGGCCAGAGCTTCGACAATGCAAGGCTGCAGATCATCGCCGGACGGCTCAATGTAGACAGCGATTTCCAGCGGCTTTCCGACCCACCACGCGCTGCACCGCTGCGGCTGACCTGCTATCCCTTCGGCAGCACTGCTGCAGGCTCGCCCGTTCCCAAATACAATGTGCCGCCGCCACCGCCGCCACCGCCTCCGCCCGCACCGATGATGTCGGCTGGCGACGACCGGATCATCGTCACCGCTTCGCGCGTGCGCCGCGAGGTCTATGAATCGGCCTCTCCGGTCGCCGTGATAACTGCGGAGGAAGAGGACCTCGGCGACCTCAAGCTGTTCCGCGTGCCCGACCGCGTCGATGTCTCGGCC
>JAYPMZ010000014.1:24048-32802 GCA_038130205.1 Erythrobacteraceae bacterium
CCAGCCTCAACGAAGAGGATGTCGAGGCGCGCTATCTCTATCAGGCGACTTGCGATGCTTATGAGTGGATCGGCGATATCGACACGCCCGTCGCCGCGCACATGCTGCTCGTCACCAAGAACGAGGAGCGCAAGGGGCTCGGCATTGCGTTGCCACAGGGCGCGCTGACCCTGTTCGAGCCGTCCGCGCGTGGCCCGATGCTGGCGGCGACCACCGATCTGCGCGACTATGCGCGCGGACAGGATGTCGAGTTGGAATTGGGCCAGAGCGCCCAGGTGTTCGCTCGTTGCGCGCGTACTGAGGAAGAACGTCTCGACGACGAATCGCGTAAGTGGACGGACATGCGTGTGGAACTCACCAACGCCAATCCGCATCCTGTGACGATGCGGATGCAACTGGGCTGGGGAGGGGAGTGGGATGTCCGCTTTCCTCGCAAACGCGTGGAAGTGAAGAACGGCTGGCAGGTCGTGGAGCTGGAAATTCCCGCCAACAGTTCGAGCGAATATCGCTGGCGAATACGGTCAGCGACCCGCAACTGAACAGGCGCACGCAAAAAAGTTTTGTTCCGCTCTTGTTCTTTTGGAACAAAAGCGATACATACTCTCCAACAAGAGGCACCGCGGGGGGTGCTTCAGCTGGCCGGTTAAAACTCGATAACCGACCCTAGGCAAGCGAAGGAGTGCGTGCGATGGCTACCAATCTCAAGCTGGTGGAAAAGGAAAAAGACGTGGACCGTCAAAAGGCGCTCGACGCTGCGCTCGCTCAGATCGATCGGGCATTCGGCAAGGGTTCGGCTATGAAGCTGGGCTCGAAGGAAACAATGCAGGTCGAATCGGTTTCGACCGGCTCGCTCGGTCTCGATATCGCACTCGGGATCGGCGGCCTGCCCAAAGGTCGCGTGATCGAAGTGTACGGGCCGGAAAGCTCGGGGAAAACGACGCTCGCACTGCATGTGATTGCAGAGGCGCAAAAGGCAGGCGGCACCGCGGCCTTCGTTGACGCCGAGCACGCGCTTGACCCTGTCTATGCGAAGAAGCTGGGCGTCGATATCGACGAACTGATCGTTTCGCAGCCGGACACCGGCGAACAGGCACTCGAAATCACTGATACGCTGGTCCGCTCGAACGCGATTGACGTGCTGGTGGTCGACTCGGTCGCCGCTCTCGTCCCGCGCGCTGAAATCGAAGGCGAGATGGGCGATTCGCACGTCGGCCTTCAGGCGCGCCTCATGTCGCAATCGCTGCGCAAGCTCACCGGCTCGATCAACCGTTCGAAGTGCATGGTGATCTTCATCAACCAGCTGCGCATGAAGATCGGCGTGATGTACGGCAATCCGGAAACGACCACGGGCGGCAATGCGCTCAAGTTCTACGCTTCGGTCCGTCTCGACATCCGCCGCACCGGCCAGATCAAAGATCGCGACGAGGTGATCGGCAACTCGACCCGTGTCAAAGTGGTCAAGAACAAGGTCGCCCCGCCGTTCAAGCAGGTCGAATTCGACATCATGTATGGCGAAGGGATCTCCAAGATCGGCGAAATTCTCGACCTCGGCGTGAAGGCCGGAATCGTCGAGAAATCGGGCAGCTGGTACTCCTACGACAGCATTCGCATCGGCCAGGGCCGTGAAAACGCGAAGGTCTATCTCAAGGAGAACCCTGAAGTTTGCGACAAGTTGGAAGCCGCCATTCGCGGTAAAACCGATGAGGTCGCCGAGGAGATGATGACGGGGCCGGACGCGGACTCCGAAGACTGATCCTCAAGCGGGCGCGCGCTCCCAAGCCCCCGAGGGGCTGTCCCAAACGGAGCGGGCCGATAAAAGGGCGGGGCCCATGTCCCGCCGCCCGGAAACACGGAATGCCGGCGTGGACATTCATCCTCCCCCCGAAGAGGATGCGGTTCACGCCGGTTTTTCGTTTTCGGGGGTTTTTCGTTTTGGCGCGCAAACCGCATAAGACCGGGCGGTATCCACATAAGCTGACCCGAATATGTCCATTGGCGACGCTTTGGCTTGTCGGCTGCGCGCGCTTTGCCTAACTGCGATTTCATGACTTCGACTAACGATATCCGCCGGTCCTTCCTCGACTTCTTCGGAAGCGCCGATCACGTGCAGGTGCCGAGCGCGCCGCTGGTCCCGTACAACGACCCGACGCTGATGTTTGTCAACGCGGGCATGGTCCCGTTCAAGAACGTGTTTACGGGGCTCGAAACCCCTCCGGGACCGCGCGCGACCTCCTCGCAGAAATGCGTGCGTGCCGGCGGCAAACACAATGATCTCGACAATGTCGGCTACACCGCACGGCATCACACCTTCTTCGAGATGCTCGGCAACTTCTCCTTCGGCGATTATTTCAAGGAACAGGCGATCCTCAACGCCTGGACGCTGCTCACGAAGGAATGGGGCCTGCCCGCAGAGAAGCTCCTCGCCACCGTTTACCACACCGATGACGAAGCGTTTGATCTGTGGCGCAAGATTTCAGGCCTCCCTGAAGAGCGCATCATCCGCATCCCGACCAGTGACAACTTCTGGTCGATGGGCGACACCGGCCCGTGCGGCCCGTGTTCGGAAATCTTCTTCGATCACGGCGACCACATCCCCGGCGGCCCTCCGGGCAGCCCCGATGAAGACGGCGACCGTTTCATCGAGATATGGAACCTCGTCTTCATGCAGTTCGAACAGAGCGCAGACGGAGCGCGCCGCGATCTGCCCAAACCCTCGATCGATACCGGCATGGGCCTCGAACGCATCGCGGCTGTCATGCAGGGTGTGCACGACAACTACGACACCGACACGTTCAAGGCACTGATCGCAGCATCCGTAGGCCTGACCGGCGTCGAGGCGGAAGGCGACAGCACCGCCTCGCACCGCGTCATCGCGGACCACTTGCGCTCGACATCGTTCCTGATGGCCGACGGTGTGCTCCCTTCGAATGAAGGACGCGGCTACGTCCTCAGGCGCATCATGCGCCGCGCCATGCGTCATGCGCACCTGCTCGGCGCGAGCGAGCCGCTCATGCACCGCCTCGTCCCAGCACTCGTCACCGAAATGGGGCAAGCCTATCCCGAGCTCCAGCGCGGTCAGGCGCTGATCGAGGAAGTGCTGCTGCGCGAGGAAACCCAGTTCCGCAAGACGCTCGACAAGGGTCTCAAACTGCTCGATGATGCCACCGGCGACATGGCCGAAGGCGGTGAGCTCGACGGTGAGACCGCATTCAAGCTCTACGACACCTACGGCTTTCCTTACGACCTCACCGAAGACGCGCTGCGCGCACGCGGCATCAGCGTCGATTCGGAAGGCTTCGACGCGGCCATGGCGCGTCAGAAGGCCGCTGCGCGCGCCGCTTGGAAGGGCTCGGGAGATGCCGCTTCGGGTGAAGTCTGGTTTGACATCGCCGAACGCGAAGGTGCGACCGAATTCACCGGCTATGCTGCGACCTCCGGCGAAGGCACGGTGGTCGCCATCCTCAAGGACGGTGCCGAAGTTTCCGAAGCTGGCGAAGGTGACGAGGTGACCATCCTCACCAACCAGACCCCGTTCTACGGCGAAAGCGGCGGCCAGACCGGTGATACCGGCACGATCTGGACTCCCGAAGGGCTGAAGGTCGAAGTGACCGACACCAGCAAGCCGCTTGGCCGCCTCCATGCGCATCAGGCGAAGATCACCGCTGGTTCGGTATCGGTTGGAGACAGCGTGCACCTCGATGTCGATGCCGAGCGCCGCAACCAGATCCGCGCCAATCACTCGGCCACACACCTCGTCCACGCCGCGCTGCGCAACCAGCTTGGCGGACACGTGACGCAGAAGGGCTCGCTCGTTGCCGCAGATCGCTTCCGTTTCGACTTCTCGCATCCCAAGCCGTTGTCGGCAGAAGATGTGACAGCGATTGAAGCCGAAGTGAACGCGGAAATCCTCGCAAACCAGCCGGTAGCAACGCGGCTGATGAGTCCCGATGACGCGGTCGAGGCTGGCGCGCTCGCGCTGTTCGGCGAGAAGTATGGCGACGAAGTGCGCGTGCTCTCGATGGGCCGCAAAGGCGGCGCCAAGGATGGCAGCGAACGCAACTATTCGGTCGAGCTATGCGGCGGTACCCACGTCAATGCGACCGGCGATATCGGTCTGTTCCGCGTCATTTCCGAAAGCGCGGTTTCGTCAGGCGTGCGCCGGATCGAGGCGCTCACCGGCGATGCCGCGCGCAATTGGCTGGTCGAACGCGAAGAAGCCCTGAAGGCCGCGGCGAGCGCCATTCGCGCGACGCCGGAAGAGGTGCCCGCCCGCATCACCGCGCTGCTCGATGAACGCAAGCGGCTCGAAAAAGAGCTGGCCGAAGCCAAGAAGGCGCTCGCCTTGGGTGGCGGCGGCACTGGCGGCGCGGCGGCTCCTGCGGATGAAGACGTCGGCGGTGTCGCGTTCAGCGGACAGGTTCTCGAAGGGCTTAATCCGAAGGAACTGCGCCCGCTGCTCGATGAGACCAAGGCGCGTCTCGGCAGCGGTGTGGCCGCGATTGTCGCTGTAAATGAGGGCAAGGCCAGCATTGCAGCAGCGGTGACCGACGATCTGACAGGCAAATACAGCGCGGTCGATCTCGTGCGGGCAGGCGTTGAAGCGCTTGGCGGCAAGGGCGGGGGTGGCCGTCCCGACATGGCGCAGGGCGGCGGGCCGGACGGGGCGAAGGCGGATGAAGCGATTGCGGCGGTGAAGGCCGCGCTCGCCGCAGCCTGACCAGGCCGCAGCCTAGCTCGTGCGCAGCTTGGGCTTTTCGCTCAGGCCGCCGTCGATCTCCAGTTTCTCGCGGAATTCGTCGCGCTTTTCGTGGATCGAAGCGATCACCGGACCCATCGCAACGCCGATATCGACCAGCACCGCTTCTGATAGCTGGAGCGAGCTTTCGAGCGTTTCGGGCACTGCATGGCTCGCACCTGCGCGATAGAGTTGCGCTGCGTGATCGGTGTCACGCGCACGGGCAACGATCAGCAGATCGGGATACTGGCCGCGCAGTTTGCTGACGATGCGCTGGGCCAGAACTGGCTCGTCCATCGTCAAGACGAGCGCAGGTGCGCGGTGGATACCGAGACGTGCCAATGCATCGACCCGCGAAGCGTCGCCGAAAGTCGCAAGATACCCGTCGCGCTGCGCTGCATCGATCATGTCGGGGTCGCTCTCGAGCATGACATAGGGCTTGTCGTGCATGACCATCATGTCCGCCACCAGCTTGCCGACGCGACCGGCACCGATGATGATGGTCCGCTCTAGCTCATCATTCTCGTCGAAGACCTCGGGCGTGGCATCGACGCGCCGGGCGACCATTCGTCCGAGTTTAGCCAGCAGCGGCGTGATGGTGAGGCCGATAGCGGTGACGATCTGCCAGAACTGTGCGGTTTCGGCATCGACCACCAGCGCAGTCGTCGCTGCGGCGAGCACGATCAGGGTGGTTTCCGAAGGGCTCGCCATGAGGAAGCCGGTTTCGGTTGCGGTGCTGCGGCGCGCACCCATGAAGCGCAGCAGCGTGCCGGTTACCATGGCCTTGAAGCCGAGCACACCGACGACTGCGAGCAGGATCTCGCCCAGATTTTCCCAGATTTGCATCATGTCGATGCTCATGCCGATGGTGATCAGGAACACACCGAGTGCAAGGCCCTTGAACGGCTCCATGATACTTTCGACTTCGCCGTGATATTCCGTTTCCGCGATCAGCAGTCCTGCGATCAGCGCGCCAACGATGGGCGAAAGGCCGGTTGCCGAGGTCGCAAGGCTCGCGCCGATGACCACCAGCAGGGACGCGGCGAGGAACAGTTCGGGGCTTTTCGTACGCGCGGCCTGACTAAACAGGCGGGGTAGGGCGAGGCGCCCGACCACCAGCAGGATCAGGATTACAATGCCGCCGAACAACAGCGTGTTGGTGATATCCGCCACACCATCGCCGCTCGCCGCAGGGCCGAGCGCGCCGAGGATGAAGATGATCGGGACGATCATGATATCCTCGAACAGCAGCATCGATAGCGCGGCGCGGCCGACCGGCGTTTTGGTCCCCGATATCGGCAGCACGATAGCGGTCGAAGAGAAGGCGAGGGCAAAGCCGAGCGCGAGCGCTGCAGTTGTGCTCATCCCGCTGACATAGCCGAAGAAACCGGCGGAAATGCTGCCGATGATCAGCAGTTCGAGGCTGCCGAGCCCGAACACGAGTTTGCGCATTTGCCACAAGCGGTTGAACGACAGTTCCAGTCCGATAGCGAACAGCAGCAGGATGATTCCGAAATCGGCGAACGGGACCAGCGCGCCGGGGTCGCTGATGGTTATCCAGTACAGCCACTCATACTGACCGACCATCGCGCCGAGCCCAAAGGGACCGACGAGCACGCCAATGAGAATGAACCCGATAATCGGGGTGATGCGGAAACGCGCAAAGACGGGGATGACGATGCCGGCCGATCCGAGGATCACCAGGGCATCGGACATCACCGGAGAGAGGGTCAGTTCGCCAGCCATTGCTAGTGGTTAGCCGCCCTTTTTGCCGCTGTCATCCGCCCCCGTGCCCGCGGCCTGTATTCGACGGGGAAATTGCCGCGCCGTCAGTCTCGCCGAGCGGATCGGAGATGTTGCCCACGCGCTTGTCCCACTCGATCCGGTACAGGTCGAAACGCCGGTCGGCGAGGTTCTGGACCGTCCCCTCGGCACGCGCCCACTGCAGATCGGACAGGTTCACATCGCTGATCGTCAGCGTCTCGACATTCTCGCTCGCCTCGGCGGCAATGCCGTCGCGCGCGAAAGGAAAATCGCAAGGCGTGAGGATGCAGCTTTGCGCGTACTGGATATCCATATTGGCGACATTGGGCAGGTTGCCGACATTGCCGCTCATCACGACGTAGCACTGGTTCTCGATTGCGCGGGCCTGCGCACAATAGCGCACGCGCATGTAACCTTGGCGGCTGTCGGTGCAAAACGGCACAAAAATGATACGCGCCCCTTCATCGACGAGGCGGCGGGCGAGTTCGGGAAACTCGCTGTCGTAACAGATCAGCACGCCGATAGGGCCGCAGTCGGTGGGGATGGCGTCGATACTGTCGCCGCCCTTGATGTTCCACCAATAGGCCTCTTTGGGCGTTGGGTGTATCTTCTCCTGTGCGTAGATCGAACCGTCGCGCAGGCAGACATAGGCGACGTTGTGAATGTCGCCGTCGGGCATGCGCGTCGGGTGCGAGCCGCCGATGATGTTGATGTTGTAGCTGAGCGCCATTTCGGACAGCGCCGTGCGGATTTTCGGCGTGTAGTCGGACAGCGCCTCGATCGCTTCGAGCGGTGAGAGTTCGTCCTCTTCGGCGCTCAGCAGCATTAGCGTGAACAGTTCGGGGAAGACGATGAAGTCGCTTTCATAGTCGGAAGCTACATCGACGAAATATTCGACCTGCTTCATGAACTCGTCAAAGTCCTTCACCGCACGCGCCTGCAACTGGCAGGTGGCGATGCGGACGCCTTCGACGTCACGAGGCAGGCGGTGCTTCTTGGGCGCGTCGCCGTCGACATAGGGATTGCGCCAGACCATGCGCACAGCGTTGCCGCGCGAGGCTTTGTCTTCGGGCAGGTATTTGGGAAGGATGCCCGCCGGCTCGAACCCGTTGGCGAGCTGGAAGCGCAGGACCGGGTCGTGCACTTTGCCGTCGAGGATCAGCTCCAGATATTCTTGCGGGTTGTCGGCGCGGTTGGTTTTGCGGCGCTTGGCGCGCGCATATCCGGGCATGCGGCCACCGAACACGATGCCGGTAAGGTCGAGCCGTTCGGCCAGCGCGCGGCGCTCTTCGTAAAGGCGCCGGCCCAGCCGTGTGCCGCGCACCTTGGGATCGACGCAAAGCTCATAGCCATAGAGCCAATCGCCGGTCGGATCGTGGCGCGAGCCGAAGCCGTTGCCGGTCACCTCGTCCCAGGTGTGATCAGACAGCGCAACGCGCTCGTCGAGCCGCATCGAGGCGCAATAGCCCACGATCTTGCCGTCGAGCACGGCCACGAAGCAGCCTTGCGAATAGTTGTTGATCTGCCCGCGTATCTCACCCTGAGTATAAGCGGGCAGGTCGGCATAGGCGCGCCGGACGAGATCGCCGATCGCGCGCACATCTTTGAGCTTGGCCTGCCGGACTTCGAGCCGGGCTTTGGAACCGCCTGCCATTTAATTGCTACCCCTCACGCTAGCGGGAGGGGGCGCAATCACGCCCAGCTCTCCATTTCCTTTTCGAGCCCTTCGACGATCGATTCGAAGAATTGCTCGGTGGTCTGCCAGCTCTGCGACGGGCCGATCAGCAGTGCGAGGTCCTTGGTCATCTTGCCCTGTTCGACCGTCTGGATGCAGACGCGTTCGAGCGTTTCGGCGAAGCGCACCACATCGGGGGTGTCGTCGAACTTGCCACGATACATCAGGCCGCGCGTCCACGCGAAGATCGATGCGATCGGGTTGGTCGAGGTTGCCTTGCCCTGCTGGTGCTGGCGATAGTGGCGGGTGACGGTGCCGTGTGCAGCTTCTGCTTCGACGGTCTTGCCGTCGGGCGTCATCAGGACCGAGGTCATCAGGCCGAGCGAGCCGAAGCCCTGTGCCACGGTGTCCGACTGCACGTCGCCGTCGTAGTTCTTACAAGCCCAGACGAACTTGCCCGACCACTTGAGTGCGGAGGCGACCATGTCGTCGATCAGGCGGTGTTCGTAAACAATGCCCGCTTCCTTGAACTTCTCGGCGAAGCCTTCGTTGTCGAACACTTCCTGGAAAAGGTCTTTAA
>JAYPMZ010000015.1:0-30716 GCA_038130205.1 Erythrobacteraceae bacterium
AGGTGAAGCTGGTGCCTTCGGGAATATCGGGATCGTCAGCGCGCGGAGCGGCCTTGGGCGCGCTGACGCCGCCCGGTTCGTCGCGGCCGGTATCCTTGCCCTCGCCCGGCTTGGGGTCTTCATTCTTCTTCGCCTCGGGTTCCGGTTCGGAGGGAGCAGGCGTCGACGAAGCCTCTTCGCCCCCGCTTTCACCTTCGCCTTCCATCTCGGCGATCACTGTGCCGACGGCGACATTCTCGGTCCCTTCGGCAACAAGGATTTTCGACAGCACGCCTTCATCGATGGCTTCGAATTCCATCGTCGCCTTGTCGGTTTCGATCTCGGCGATGATATCGCCCGGCTCGATCGTATCGCCTTCGGCCTTGAGCCAGCGGGCAAGCGTGCCCTCTTCCATGGTCGGGGAGAGCGCGGGCATCTTGATTTCGATAGCCATCGATCAATACTCCTCGACCAGAACATCGGTGTAGAGTTCGCCCGCGTCGGGTTCGGGTGAGCTTTCGGAGAAATCGGCGGCTTCGGTCACGATCTTGCGAATATCCTTGTCGATGGCCTTGAGGTCGTCTTCGCCGTGGCCTGCATCGACGAGCACTTTCTTGAGGCGCTCAATCGGGTCGTGGTGCTCGCGCTGTTCCTGCACTTCCTCGCGGGTGCGATACTTGGCCGGATCGGACATCGAGTGGCCGCGATAGCGATAGGTGTTGAGCTCCATCAGCACAGGGCCCTTGCCGTCACGCACATGCTTGAACGCGACTTCGGCGGCGGCGCGCACTTCGAGCACGTCCATGCCATTCACTTCCATGCCCGGAATACGAAAAGCCGTGCCGCGGCGGTGGAAACGGGTTTCAGCCGAAGAGCGTGAAGAGGCCGTTCCCATCGCGTACTGATTGTCTTCAACCACGAAAACCATCGGCAGGTTCCACAGGGCGGCCATGTTCATGGTTTCATAAACCTGCCCCTGGTTCGCCGCACCGTCACCGAAATAGGCAAGGCAAAGCCCGCCGTCCTCATTGTACTGGTGTGCGAGCGCCAGCCCGCCGCCCAGTGCAACCTGCGCGCCGACGATGCCGTGGCCGCCATAGAATTTATGCTCGGTCGAGAACATATGCATCGACCCGCCCTTGCCCTTGGAGATGCCGGCCTGGCGTCCGGTCAGCTCTGCCATGATGACCTTGGGATCGATGCCATAAGCGAGCATGTGGCCGTGATCGCGATAGCCGGTGATCACGCTGTCGCGATCATTATCGAGCGCCGACTGCAGCCCGATGGCGACCGCTTCCTGACCGATATAGAGGTGGCAAAAGCCGCCGATCAGACCAAGACCGTAGAGCTGGCCGGCCTTTTCCTCGAAGCGGCGGATAAGCAGCATCTGCTTGTAGAATTCGAGCATCTGCTCGTCGCTGGCATCGAAGCTCTTGGTCGCCTCGAACTCTTCCTGCAACGAGTGAAGAATGAAATCGGAATCATCGGATGGGGCCTGCGCTTCGGGCGATTTCGCCTTGGTTGCGCGGGTTGTCCGTTTGGCGGCGGGCTTCGCTGTTGCGGGTTTCTTGGCCAAGTAGGGTGATCCTTAATCCGGTATTTCAGTCAGCCAGACGAGCAAGCCTCAGACGCCCTCTCCTCTGCTTCAGTCGCTATAGGCGGCACGGCTTGCGTTACGCAACGTCAACCGGACGAAACTCGCTCGTTTTAGCCAAAACGGTTATTATTGAAGGTTTTGAAAACTGCGATTGCGCGGAATTGCCCTATTCGTCTTCGAGCGTGATGACGATCTCGTCGGGGTGAATCACCCCGAGGTCCTGCCGCACGAGCTCACTGATCAGATCAGGGTCCGCACCATCGGGGTTGAGCAGTTCGACCCGGTTTTTGAGAGCGTCGCGCTTTTCGGTGAGCACGGCAATGCGGGCCTGACGCGCTTCGAGCGCTTCGGCATTTTCAGCCCATGCGAGCAGCCCCGTCGGCCCGGCAATCGCGCTCACCGTCAGGACGACAAGCAGCGCGAGCGCGAGGCCCTGCCTGATATGGTCCCTTGGTGGTTTACGCATGAAAATTAGCCCCGTGTTCTGATGGCACAGAATCATAGTTAACCCTGCACCGCAAGCGAAATGCGGTGGGTGCGCGAAATTCCCGCTCAATAAGAGCGCGGAAGCCCCAATACATGCTCGGCAAGATAGGACAGGATGAGATTGGTCGAGATCGGCGCGACGGTATAGAGCCGTGCCTCGCGGAATTTGCGTTCGACGTCGTATTCCTCGGCAAAGCCGAACCCGCCAAAGGTTTGCACGCACATATCGGCCGCCGCCCAGCTCGCTTCGGACGCGAGCAGTTTCGCCATATTCGCCTCTGCGCCCGGATTGCCGCCCTGATCGTAAACCTGTGCAGCGTGATGGACCATCAATTCGGCAGCGCGCATCTGGGCATAGCAGCGCGCGATGGGGAACTGGATGCCCTGATTCTGCCCGATGGGGCGCGCAAAGACGTTGCGGTCGCCGGCATAGGACTTGGCCTGTTCGATGAACCATTTGGCATCACCGATACACTCGGCCCCGATCAGAATACGCTCTGCATTCATGCCCGAGAGGATGTAGCGGAAGCCCTTGCCTTCCTCACCCACCAGACTGCTCGCGGGGATGCGCAAATCGTCGAAGAACACCTCGCAAGTCGAATGGTTCATCATCGTGCGGATCGGCTTGATGCTCATGCCGTTCTTCAAGGCCGCCTGCATATCGACAAGGAAGATCGACAGACCTTCGGTCTTCTTCTCGACCTGATCCCGCGGCGTGGTGCGAGCGAGCAGCAGCATCAGATCCGAATGTTCAGCGCGGCTCGTCCAGATCTTCTGGCCACTGACGACAAATTCATCGCCATCCTTCACCGCGCGCGTCTTCAGGCTGAGCGTATCGGTCCCGCTGGTCGGCTCTGACACGCCAAACGCCTGGAGCCGCAGTTCGCCGGTGGCGATGCGCGGAAGATATTCGCGTTTCTGTTCGTCCGATCCGTAACGAAGCAGCGTGTTCATAATATACATTTGCGCATGTGCGCTGGAGCCGTTGCAGCCGGTGGCCTGGATTTCCTCCATGATCACCGCCGCCGCATCGAGGCTAAGCCCGCTGCCGCCGAATTCTTCAGGGATGAGAGCGGCGAGGAAGCCAGCCTTGGTCAGCGCATCGACGAACTCGCCGGGATATTCGCGCGCGGCGTCCTTGGCGCGCCAATACTCGCCCGGAAAGTCCTCGCAGAGCGCCCGCACGGCGCGGCGGATTTCGGCCAATTCTTCGGTTTCAAACTGCATCGATTTCTCTCTTACCCTTGCGCGGTGGCTGCTTGCCTCTAGGTTTAGGGAGAGTCCAGCCTTAGAAAAATAACACGGGACATCAATAATATGCTCGACACGCTTATCGACCAACTGAACGCCATGGGCACCGAATTCATTCGCGCCCTACCTTCAATCGCGATTGCACTGGCCATCATCGTTGTCACCGCAATCGTCGCGAAAGTGGCCGTGAGCGTGGCTGACAAAGCGGTGGGCAAAACCGATCTGAGAGCCTCGCTTCGCACGCTGATCCAGACCGTTATCAAGCTCGGCATCTGGATTCTCGGCCTGTTGATCGCGATGATCGTGGTGTTCCCCGGCCTTACCGTCGGCAGCCTCATTGCAGGTCTTGGCATCGGCGCGGTCGCGATCGGTTTCGCGTTTCAGGACATCTTTGAAAACTTCCTTGCAGGCGTGCTTATCATGGTCCGCGAGAAGATGCGCATCGGCGACGTGATTGAATGCGAAGGGATCATCGGCAAGGTCGAACACATCACCTTGCGCGAAACACACATTCGCAAGCTGTCGGGCGAAGTCACGGTCGTTCCCAATTCGATCCTTTTCAAGAATCCGGTCGAAATCCTCACCGATCAGGAACAGCGCCGTCATCAGGTGGTGATCGGCGTATCCTATGACACCGACCTCGATGAAGCCGCTGCGGTGATCCGCAAGGCTGTGCTCGCGGTGGATGAGGTGAGCGAGGACAAGGGGCTCGACATCTTTGCGCAGGAATTCAATTCTTCCTCAGTGGATTTCCTCGTACGCTGGTGGTCCGGCTCCTCCCCGCGCGCTGGCTGGGAATCGAAAGACAAGGTCGTGCGTGCAATCAAGCGCGGGCTTGATGAAGCAGGGATCGAAATTCCGTTCCCATACATCACCCACACCTTCAAGGAGCGCGTGCCGCTGGGTGACGCGGAGTAATCTGCATCTCAGATTTACAGCCGCCACTTCCAAACGGGTTTTGATCTGCTACGGGTCTCGATGAAACAAACGAGACCCGCCATGCAGTTCCACTCTTCCCTTTCCGATTTGAAGGCGGCCCTCCCCTGAGCGAGAACGCCGCCAGCACCGCACCCGAATATCTCACCCGAGGGCAGGAATTTGCCCTCGCGGTGACCAGTGCGGTCGTCATCGCCAACGCTTATTATATTCACCCCATCATCGGCGAAGTCGCGGCGCATTTCGGGGTGAGCGAGGGTGCGATCGGTATTGTCCCTGCGCTCAATCAATTGGCTCTGGCGCTCGGCATTCTGCTGCTGTTGCCGCTTGGCGATTTTCTCTCCAACCGGACTTTGTGCATCGTCTTTGTGAGCGCGCAGACCGTGTTTATGCTCGGCATGGTGCTCGCCGAGAGTTTTCTGGTCTTCACCATCGCCTCGACGCTGCTCGGCTTCGTGACCATCGCGCCCTACCTGATCCCCGCTTTTGCCTCGAAACGCGTGGCGCCCGAGCGATTGGGTCAGGTCACCGCGCTGATCACCGCCGGGGTTATATTCGGCATCCTCGTCGCGCGCGTAGGCGCAGGCGTGGTTGCCGAGCAATTCGGTTGGCACGCCGTCTATTGGTGCGCCTTTGCCCTGATGGTTGGGGTCACTCTTGCTCTGCCGCTGACACTGGCAAGTGCAGGCGGCGCTTCAAAGCAGCCCCAGACCAGCTATGGGAACTTGCTCAAATCGGTGTTCACGTTGGCGCGCACCAATAAAGACATGCTGATTTCGGCCTCCATTCAGGGCCTGAACTTTGCATCTTTCATTGCCACATGGTTGGCGCTGGCCCTGCATCTGACCAGCCCGGAACTGGGATACGGCGTCGACACTGTCGGCTATCTGGCGGGCATTTCTGCAATCAGCATTCTGTCTACCCCCCGGCTCGGACGGCTGGCGGACCGCATCGGCCCGCGCCGCGCGAGGCGGATTGCAGCAATTGTGCAGATGGCCGGAGTTGCGCTGATGTACCCGCTCGGCTGGAGCGTCTGGACGCTCGCCCTCCCGCTGGTGATCACGAATATCGTCGGGCCGACCATGGATGTGACCGGTCGCATGACGTTTCTATCGCTCGAACCTGCCATCCGAACGCGGCTGACGACGACCTATATCGTCGTGATGTTTATCGGCGGAGCTCTTGGCAGTGTCGCAGGCACAGCCGTCTATGACCTCGGCGGCTGGGCAGGAACCTGTGCTCTACTGATGGCAATCGCTACGGGTTCGCTGGTGCTGTCCTGGTGGGCGGAGAAACGCTGGATCAGGACAAGCGCTTAAGTCGCCTCCCGTATTTTCTCGTTCGTGTTTACGTGTTGTTAACCAAGCGCTGTCAGAAAGACTTTCGAAGGCGCTAAGGACTTCACCGAATGAGGATTTCTACCAAGAACCTCACTCACGGTGTGACCGATTGCTTTCGCTGCCACCCGGTCGTTTGATCGACCTGGATACAAGAGCGCTACGGCTTGTTCCGAACGAACCTCTCGCAGAAGGTTTGCTACGGATTAGCCGAGCGCTCTTTTTCTTTGGGCGCAAGACTTCGAGATGGCGTGGAATATTCGGAGCCGAAAGGTCCTCAAGCGCGACTGCGCGCCCGCAGCGGGTGCAGCTATGCAGCGCGGATGGGCGATGACAAATAAGGATGGTGACCCCGGCGCGATTCGAACGCGCGGCCCTCAGATTAGGAATCTGATGCTCTATCCGGCTGAGCTACGGGGTCCCGTCAGCCGCAATAGCAGCGCGGGCTTTCTAATCAATCAGGTCTGATCAATTCAATTCGTCGGGCGGAGCCACGGGGAACGGCAGCGGTGCAACCGGCACGCCTTCGTCGATCAGTTCCTTGGCTTCCTCGAGGCTGGCCTGTCCGTGGATCGCAGCATGATCGCGTTCGCCATAATGCATGGCGCGCGATTGGCTGGCGAAGTCCTTGCCCACCCAAGTGCTGTCCTTGAGCGCTTTTTGCTGCGCCTTTTGGAGCGCGCTCAGCGCGGCCTTTACCTCGGGCGTCATCTCGACATTCGCCACCGGCTGATCCTCGCCGCTGCGCGCTGGCTGGGCTGGACGGTCGGGAACGGTGTTGCCTTTCGCACCCACCGATGGAGCCATCGGAGCCTTGCCGACTTGCGCGCTGCCGCATTCGGGGCATGTCACAAGCCCGCGCGCGCTCTGGTCCTCATAGTCGGAGGACGAACCGAACCACCCTTCGAAACGGTGGCCTTGCGCGCAATGGAGGTCGAAAACGATCATTATGCGGCTCTATTTGGCAATTTCGCGCCGATTGGCAAGGCTGGGAACCTGTGCGCGCACTTCGGCAATCCTGCCAAGATCGATGTCGCAAAAGCCGAGGCCGGGCGCGTCTCCGCCCATATCGAGCAGCACCTCACCCCATGGATCGACCACGAGGCTGTGGCCGTAGGTTTCGCGTCCGTCCTCGTGCTTGCCGACCTGCGCGGCGGCTATGACAAAAGCGGAAGCCTCGATGGCACGGGCGCGCAGTAGTACATGCCAATGCGCCTTGCCGGTCGGCACAGTGAACGCAGCAGGCACGGAAATTACATCGCACTCGCGGTTGCCGAGTGCCTCGAACAGCGCGGGAAAACGCATGTCATAACAGATCGCCAGACCGAGCCGTCCAACCGGCGTGTCTTCCACCGTCACCACCTCGCGCCCTGCCTCATAGGCATTGCTCTCGCGCCATGTCTCGCCGGTTGAAAGCTCGACGTCGAACATGTGGATCTTGTCATAGCTGTGCTGCGGTGAGGCGTCGGCAGGCAGGTAAAACGCGCGGTTGGCGAATTTGCCCGTTTCGGCGGGGACCGGCATCGAACCTATGGCAAGGTCGATGCCTGCGCGCTTGGCCAATTCGCCCAACCCGCGCGCCATATCGGTGGAAGCCTCACTGGCGATCCACGGAGAAGCGCGCTTGCGATCACGGTCCAGCAACAGCGCCATCTCGGGGGTGAACAACACCCCTGCCCCGCCCGCCACAGCTTTGTGAGCGGCATCTTCGATAGCGGCAAAATTGGCTTTCGGGTCGATGCCCGAAGTCATTTGCAGAACGGCGATTTTGACCATTCAGCCGGCCAGCAGCGCGTCGAGCTTGCCTGCCGCTTCGAGCGCGGCAAGATCGTCGGAGCCGCCCACATGCGTATCGCCGATGAATATTTGCGGCACGGTGCGCGCCTGCGGTGCACGGGCCATCATTTCGTCGCGCTTCTCACCGCCCATGGTGATGTCATATTCGTTGAACTCGGCGCCCTTCTTTTCAAGCAGATGCTTCGCGCGCACGCAGAAAGGACAGGCAAATTTGGTATACATGTCGATTTTTGGCATAGTAGTTCTCGATCTCGTCTGGGGCACACGGGGGAGGCCCTTGAAAGCTTTTTGGCCTCCCCTAACTAATGTGTGTCGCCCGGTTTCGCCAGTCTTGGGATACCACAGGCGGCTATACAGAGGCGGGTGCTGCATCTCGCGGGCCCGCTTGGAACTCAAATTGCTCAAGCAAGAGGATTTGCAACTATGTCACGTCTTGATTTCACCCCCTATCGCCGCAGCACCGTTGGCTTCGATCGTCTCTTCGACATGATCGAGAACCAGGCGCGGATGAACTCGGGGGACAATTACCCGCCCTTCAACATCGGCCGTAGCGGTGAGGACAATTACCGCATCACGCTGGCCGTGGCCGGTTTCCGCCCGCAGGATATCGATATCACTGCGCAGGCGAACCTGCTGGTTGTCCAGGGCAAGAAGCGCGAAGAGGCCGACGACGGCAGCGAGCTGATCCATGTCGGCATCGCCAACCGCGGCTTTGAACGTCGTTTCGAACTCGCCGATTATGTCCGGGTTGAGAATGCCCAGCTTGCCGACGGCCTGCTGGTGATCGATCTGGTGCGCGAAGTGCCCGAGGCGATGAAGCCGAAGAAGATCGCGGTCAATGGCGCGGGCGCAACGCTCACCGCTGTGCCGGATTCGCGCGATGAACAAGAGACCGACGCAGCTTAATCGCGGGTCCAAGTTCTAGAAATTTCAGCTAAAATTAAGTGGGGGCGGCCCTTTCAGGTCCGCCCCCGCGACACTGAAGTCGCCTCGACCAGTGCTGGCCGTCCGGGTCGCAGAAGACGGTCAATACTGGCGCGAGCTCGGTGCAGTTTCCGCCAGACTTCAAAGCCTCGCTGCGCTGCAAATCTCGTATGTCAGGCTGAAAGTCGCGCCCATGCCAGAGCGTTTTGACCTTCGACCCGATTGCCCTTCAGAAAACCTGTAGGCCTGTTCTGCGTAGAGTGCATGCTCCCCGCTACGCAAGCGGAAAATCCATATCTTTGTATGAAAGCGACACATACTTTCCCGTTTCGGGGCAATTATGTGATTTTACGCATGCAGGGGCGCTTTGCGCCGAAAAAAGGCGCGAGTTTTCCGCAATTTGAGATTCGGCCTAAACCGCGACTTAAACGAGTCGCGACTGTTCCAGCGCTGCCGCGATAAAGCCGGCGAACAGCGGGTGCGGATCGAAAGGCTTCGATTTGAGTTCCGGGTGGAACTGCACACCGACAAACCACGGGTGGTCGGGGCGCTCGACAATCTCGGGTAGCAAGCCATCGGGCGACATGCCTGCAAACACCAGCCCCTGACGTTCCAGCGGCTCGATATAGCGCGAGTTGACTTCGTAGCGGTGCCGGTGACGTTCGGAGATCGTCGTCGCGCCGCCGTACATGGCCGAAGTGTGGCTGTTGGCTCCGAGCTTCGCTTCATAGGCGCCAAGCCGCATTGTGCCGCCGAGGTCGCCGCCCTCTTCGCGCTGCTGGATGCCTTCTTCGGTCATCCATTCGGTGATGATACCGACCACTGGTTCATCGGTATCACCGAATTCGGTCGAGGATGCATTGGTATAACCCGCCGCGCGCGCGCCTTCGATGCAGGCCATCTGCATACCGAGGCAGATGCCGAAGAACGGAACCTTACGCTGGCGCGCAAAGCGTACGCTGGAAATCTTGCCTTCGCTGCCGCGCTCGCCAAATCCGCCCGGCACGAGGATACCGTGCAGCGGCTCCAGAGCAGATACGATTTCGGACTCGTCTTCGCCTTCGAATACTTCGGCGTCGATCCAGCGAATGTTGACCTTCACCCGGTTGGCAAGCCCGCCGTGGACGAGCGCTTCGTTGAGGCTCTTGTAGGCGTCGGGCAGGCCGACATATTTGCCCACCACGCCGATGGTGACTTCGCCTTCGGGGTTGAAATAGCGGTCGGTGACATCTTCCCACGAAGCAAGGTCAGGGGCCGGCGCATCAGTGATGCCGAAGCCGCGCAGCACTTCTGCGTCGAGACCTTCAGCATGATATTGCTGCGGGACCGAATAGATCGAAGGCGCGTCGAGCGCCGGAATGACCGCTTCCTTGCGCACGTTACAGAAGTTCGCAATCTTCTGACGCTCGCTGTCGGGGATCGGGTGTTCAGCGCGGCACAGCAACACGTCGGGTTTGATCCCGAGCGATGCGAGTTCGCGCACAGAGTGCTGCGTCGGCTTGGTCTTAAGCTCGCCCGCCGCAGCGATATAGGGAACCAGCGTCACGTGAACGCTGAGCGTCTGCATTGGCTCCAGCTCGTTCCGCAGCTGGCGGATCGCTTCCATGAAGGGCAGCGACTCGATGTCGCCCACGGTTCCGCCGATCTCGCACAGGATGAAATCGTGGTCGTCCTGATCGGCCAGGGCGAACTGCTTGATCGCGTCGGTCACATGCGGGATCACCTGCACAGTCGCACCGAGGTAATCGCCGCGACGCTCCTTGGTGATGATGTCGCGATAGACGCGGCCAGAGGTGATGTTGTCGCTCTGCCGCGCAGAAACGCCCGTGAAGCGCTCGTAGTGCCCCAGATCGAGATCGGTCTCAGCCCCGTCGTCGGTGACATACACCTCGCCGTGCTGAAACGGGCTCATCGTGCCCGGGTCGACGTTGAGATAGGGGTCGAACTTACGAATGCGCACCTTGTACCCGCGCGCTTGAAGAAGCGCAGCGAGCGATGCTGCCATGAGACCTTTGCCGAGCGAGGAGACCACGCCGCCGGTGATAAATATGTACCGCGCCATGGGAGTTGGGCCTTAATATCTGATCTGGATTCGGGGCAAGCGAATTGCGGCGCATTAATGCGCAAATCCACAAGCCATTTGAAAAACGGGGCTGAGTTTGTCGCTTATTCGGCGAGCGGATCGTCGCCAGCAGCATCATCGGCCGCCGGAGCAGCTTCGCCCTCGCCGCCGGTCGTTTCTGCAAGCGGATCGTCCGCGACAGGTGCGCTGACATCGCGATCGAGCGTAGAACTCACTTCGCCCGTGCCCGATTCGCTCACCGCAATCGCTGCCAGCAGGATCGACAGTGCCACAAAGATCACCGCCAGCCATTTGGTCGAACGGGTGAGGAAGTCCGCAGCCCCGCGTGCGCCCAGAGCGCCGCCCGGACTGCCACCAATGCCAAGACCGCCGCCTTCGGAACGCTGCATGAGAACCACGCCAACAAGCGCGGCGGCAACGATGGCCTGGATGACGGTAAGGATGATGAACAAAGACATGAAAAATCTTCTACTCGAATAAGGAACAGCCGCGCATTTAGGGACGCACGGCGCTTAGGGCAAGTTGCGTGGTGCGCAGCTTCAGCCCTCGTCGGGTTCGCCTGCGGCCAGAGCGATGCCCATGAAGCTGTCTGCGGTCAGGCTTGCACCGCCCACAAGCGCCCCGCCCACTTCAGGCAGATTCAGGATTTCGCTGGCGTTTTCGGGCTTTACCGAACCGCCGTAAAGGATGCGGACTTGCGATCCGGCTTCCTCGCCGAGCATCTTGATCAGCTTGGCGCGGATTTCGGCGTGCATGGCAATGATATCGTCTGCCGTCGCGGTTTTGCCGGTGCCGATCGCCCAGATCGGTTCGTAAGCGATGGTGAGCTTTTCGGCAGCGTCCTCGATCGCGTCGGGCAGCGACGCCTTGAGTTGGCGCTTTACAAAGTCGGCAGCTTTGCCGGCTTCGCGCGTTTCGGCGCTTTCACCGCAGCAAAGAATGACGCGCAGACCCGCAGCAAGCGCCGATTCGACCTTGGCGCGGATTTTCGCATCCTTTTCGCCATGGCCTTCGCGGCGCTCGGAGTGGCCAAGGATCACGAACTTGCCGCCGGCATCGGCGACCATCGCTGCCGAAATGTCGCCGGTAAAGGCGCCACCTTCGGCTTCGTGGCAATCCTGTGCGCCAACCGCGATCTGCTCGGCCTCGCGGTGGACCGGGTGGATCAACGTGTACGGCGGGGCAATGGCGACTTCGACTTTCATGTGCCGCTGGGCGGCTCGGTCGATGGCGCGCGCTTCGGAGAGCATGGCACGCGTGCCATGCATCTTCCAGTTTCCGACGATAAAGGGTCGCTGCGACATTCAAACAACCTGAGTAACTGTGTGTGGGGACGAATCTTGAAGCCACGCATGTAGGGTGGCGGGGAGCGGTCCGCTAGCGAAGCGCACAAGTTTAGTCAAAACCCACGCGAACCTGTTGCCGCGAGGTCGCAGGGCCGATAAAGCGCATCCCCGGTCGCCTGCGGGGCATTTTCCCGTGAACCGCAGGGTTTCGGCCAGTTCAAAACCTAACACGCGCGCCGGTATCGTTTCGCCCCCGCAAATGACGACCAGCGTGAGCAGGAAAAAACAACACGATGATTTCGCTGTTTCGCAATTTCTTTCAGTCGAAAATCGGCCTTCCGATCTTCATCGGCTTCCTTGTGATCGTTGCCCTTGCCTTCGCGGCAAGCGACATCAGCGGTTCGTCCACCTTCGGCGGGCTGACCGGCGACGACAAGGTTGCAGTGATCGGCAATGAAAGCGTCTCTGCGAATGAAGCCAGCGCGGCTGCCAACAATGGACTTGACCGTGCGCGCCAGAACAATCCGACGCTGACGATGCCGCAATTCGTCGCCGAGGGCGGGCTCGATTCAGAGCTCGACCTGTTGATCGATCGTTATTCCGCGAGCCTGTTTGCACAGAAATACGGCCTGCGCGCGGGCGACAATCTGGTGAATAGCGAAATCCTCCAGATTTCCGCCTTCCGCAATCTCACCGGCGATTTCGATCAGGAAGCCTTTCAGGCTGCACTGCGCCGTCAGGGGATCACCGAATCGATCCTGCGCCGCGACATCGCCGACGGCCTGCTCAACCAGCAGATCCTGCGCCCCGCGTTCGCTTCGCCGCGTCTGCCGCGTGCAGCCGCGCGCCATTATGCCGCGCTGGTGCTTGAGCGCCGGCAGGGCGAAATCGCGCTCATCCCGAGCCGCGAATACGCCCCCGAAGGCGATCCGACCGCTGAACAACTGAGCACCTTCTACCGCGCCAGTCGCGAAGATTTTATCCTGCCCGAGCGCCGCACGCTGCGCTTTGCCCGCTTCGGAGCGGACAGCGTCAATGTCGATCTGACACCGACCGCAGACCAGATCGCGGCGCGCTATGAAGAGAATGCCGATCAATATGCAGCGCAAGAACGCCGCGCGATCACATCCTTCGTGGTTCCGACCGAAGCAGCCGCACGTTCGCTCGTGGCGCGTGTGCGCGGTGGCGTATCGCTCGAAGCGGCAGCACAGGAAGCCGGCTTCAATGTCTCGCGCGGCGAACTGCGCGATCGTGAAGACCTCGCCGGAGCAACCAGCTACGCGCTCGCCGAAGCCGCGTTTAAGGCCGAAGAAGGCGCTGTTATCGATCCGGCGCGTTCGCAGCTCGGTTTCTATGTCGCCCGCCTCGATGACATCGAGCGCATCCCCGCTCGCAGCCTTGCTCAAGCGCGCGACGAGATTTCCGAACAGTTGGTGAGCGAAGCGCGTGCCGCTGCGCTGATCGACCTCAGCGAACAGATCGAAGCCCGCGTGGATGGCGGCTCGTCGCTTACCGATGTGGCGAACGAATTTGATCTCGAAGTGACTTCGGTCCCCGACATTACTGCCGATGGGCAGATCTTCGGCCTGCCCGGTCAGGGTGTTAGCCAGACTGTGCAGCCTCTGATCGGGACCGCATTCCAGATGGAAGAAAGCCAACCGCAGCTCGCCGAGCTGGTTCCCGGTGCGCAATTCCTGATCTTCGACGTCGAGGAAATCGTGAAGAGCGCAGCGCCTCCGATCGACGAAGTGCGCGAAGAAGTTGTGGCCGCATGGCGGCGCAGCGAAGGCGCCAAAGTCGCAAAGGAAGCCGCCGACCGCATCATCGCAGCGGTGCGCGACGGGAAGTCGCTCCGCGAGGCTCTGCGCGAGGAAAATCCGGCGCTCAACCAGCTCGAAACCATCGACCTCGAACGTCGCCAGTTGCTCGCCAATGCCGATCGCGGCGTTCCCAGCGCGCTGGTGCTGATGTTCTCGATGGCGCAAGGTTCAACCAAATTGCTCGAAGATCAGGGAGATCTGGGCTGGTTCATTGTCGATCTCGAAAAGATCATCGCTGATCCGGTTCCCGACGACAATGAAGTCGCAATCCAGACCCGTGAGCAGATCGCCGGCGCGCTCTCGATGGAATACAACGCTCAGCTGATGCAGGCGATCCGCGAAGAAATGGGTGTCGAGCGTAACGAGGAAGCCATCGAAGCGCTGCGCAAGACGCTCTCGGGCGAGAGCTGAACCGCACGCAGCTGATGATTTCGTGACCACCACAACAGCGAGCCACCCCACCGGACTAGAAAACGCCGCCGGAGCCGCCGAAGCCTTGGCGCGCGGTGCGCCTGCGCTCGTGTGGCGCAAGGTGATTGCTGACAGCGATACGCCCGTGGGCGCAGCGCGGCGGCTGATCGTGCCGGGTCGCGGCGATTTCCTGCTCGAATCGGTTGAAGGCGGCGAAGTGCGCGGGCGCTATTCACTGCTCGGCCTCGACCCCGATCTGGTCTTCCGCGCCAGCGCAGGCGAAGCGGCGATCAACCACAATTGGAAGCATGACCGCGAGGCGTTCGAGCCATGCGCGGGCAATGCGCTTGCCGAACTGCGCGCGCTGGCCGATGCCTGCCGCGTGGATGTGCCCGAAGGTGTCGCCAATCCGCTGCCCCCCGCCCTCGCCTGCCTCGTCGGCTATTTCGGCTACGAGACCATTGGCCTTGTCGAAGCGCTCCCGCGCGCACCGCAAAGCGAACTGGCGCTGCCCGATCTGCTGTTCGTGCGCCCGACGGTCATTCTGGTGTTTGACAGCCTTTCCGACGCGCTGTTCTGTATCGCGCCTGTCTGGAGCGCCGACAATCCCGACGCGGCCATCGAAACGGCAAGCGACCGCATCGATGAAACCTTGCGCACCCTTGCCCAATCGCGCCCCGAGGAAACCCGATTTGGCGGCGACCCTGCCGAGCCCGAACTGGCGCCGGTCCTGGCTGCCGACGACTACAAGGCGATGGTGGCGCGGGCGAAGGACTACATCGTAGCAGGCGACATTTTTCAGGTCGTTCTCGCGCAGCGTTTCACCTGCCCTTTCACCCTGCCCCCGCTCGACCTCTACCGCGCCCTTCGGCGGGTGAACCCCTCGCCCTTCCTCTATTTCCTCGACCTGCCCGGCTTTGCGATTGTCGGCTCCAGCCCGGAAATTCTGGTGCGCGTGCGTGCCAATGACAAAGGTAAGCGCGAAGTCACGATCCGGCCCATCGCCGGAACGCGCCCGCGCGGCAAAACCCGAGTGGAGGACGATGCCAACGAAGTCTCGTTGCTCGCCGATCCCAAGGAACGCGCCGAACATCTCATGCTGCTCGACCTGGGGCGCAACGATGTTGGCCGCGTCGCCGCAAAGGGGAGCGTCGAAGTGACAGACAGCTTCACCATCGAACGCTACAGCCATGTCATGCACATCGTCAGCAATGTCATCGGTGAACTGGCCGATGATAAGGACGCGATCAACGCGCTGTTTGCAGGCTTTCCGGCGGGCACAGTCTCGGGCGCGCCCAAGATCCGCGCTTGCGAGATCATTGCCGAACTCGAGCCCGAAACCCGCGGAGCATATGCGGGCGGCGTCGGCTATTTCGCGCCCGATGGTTCGGTCGATTCCTGCATCGTGCTGCGAACCGCCGTTGTGAAGGACGAGGTTATGCATGTGCAGGCGGGCGCAGGTATCGTGGCCGACAGCGACCCTGATTACGAACTCGCCGAATGCCGCGCCAAGGCAGGCGCGCTGATCGCCGCCGCGCGCGAAGCAGTGCGTGTCGCAAGCGAACCGGGGTTCGGCCAATGAAGCGCGCTCTGGTTCTTATCGGCGCGCTTGCGCTCTCCGCTTGCCAGCAACAGCCTGCGGGCGATCCGGTTGTTCGCACCGAACTGGGCGAAGCCGTCGTCAGCAGCGAGCCGCGCGATCTGGTCCCTACACCTACCGCCGGCACCGATCCCGACTCCGCCTGCCAGAATGTAACCTTCGAGGGCGCATCGCTCACCCATTGCATTGCCGATCCGAAGCGTCATCGCATCAGCACCGGCCTCGCGCCGTCCGCTGGCGAGAAGTTCGGCACGATCGAGGCATGGGCGGCAGGGCGCAACGAAAGCACCATTGCCTTCGTGATGAACGGCGGCATGTTCGGCGACGATTTGAAGCCGATCGGCTATTTCGTCGAAGACTCAGAGCGGCTCGAAGAACTCAACCGCGAAACCGGGGACGGCAATTTCTTCATGAAGCCCAATGGTGTGTTCTTCGGTTCGCGCGGGGTGTGGCGAATTCTCGAAACCGACACCTTTCTGCGCACCGTCGGCACGCGCCCGCAATTCGGCACGCAATCGGGGCCAATGCTCGTCATCAATGGCGAACTGCATCCCGATATTCAGGACAACGGACCCTCGCGCCAGATCCGCAACGGTGTCGGCATCGACAGCGAAGGCCGCGCGCATTTCGTGATATCGAACGATGCGATCAGCTTCGGCCAGCTTGCGCGCTATTATCGCGACGAAGTGAAGACCCCCTACGCGCTGTTCCTCGACGGGAACATGTCCTCGCTGTGGGACCGGGCGAGCGGCCGCATGGACGGCCGCCGCGTCGGCCCGCTGCTGGTGGTGGAGACAATGGATGACCAATAGCAATATGATCGACTACGACCGCACGCTCTATCCAGAGATAGAGCCTTACGAGACCGGCATCCTCGACGTGGGTGAAGGGCATCAGTTGTATTACGAACGCGTCGGCACGCCTGGCGCAAAGCCTGCGGTGTTCCTCCACGGCGGCCCCGGCGGCGGCATGGCGCCCTCGCACCGCCGCCAGTGGGACCCAGAACTTTACGATGTTCTGCTGTTCGATCAGCGCGGCTGCGGCAAGTCACTGCCCTTTGCCGAGATCGAGCACAATGACACCTGGCGGATCGTCGGCGATGTCGAGAAATTGCGCGAAATGTGCGGGCATCAGGCATGGCAGGTGTTCGGCGGCAGCTGGGGCGCGACGCTCGCGCTTGCTTATGCTCAGGCGCATCCTGACCGCACCACCGAGATCGTCCTGCGCGGCGTATTCCTTGCGCGCCAGCAGGAGAAAAGTTGGCTCTACGAATACGGCGCGAGCGAGATCATGGCCGAACAATGGGACCAGTTCACCGGCCTCATACCCAAAGCCGAGCGCGACAATCTCGTGAAAGCCTATCACGACCGCCTGACCAGCGACGACGAAGCGACGCGGCTGGCTGCGGCGAAGGAATGGTCCTTGTGGGAAGGCACCGTTGCCACCCTGCTTCCCAATGAGGCGCTGCTTGCCGATTTCGAGGAACCCGCCAAGGCGCTGCCCTTCGCCCGCATCTGCGCGCGCTTCTTCCTCAACGACTTCTATCTCGAGGAAAACCAGCTGCTGCGCGACATGGGCAAGATCACGCATATCCCCACGATCATCGTGCAGGGCCGCCACGACATCTGCACCCCTCCGGGCGCTGCATGGGCGGTAAAGAAGGCGCATCCCGACGCCGAACTGTGGTGGGTACACGATGCCGGCCATGCAGCAAGCGAGCCGGGCATCATCGACGGGCTTGTGCGCGCAACCGACAAGCTGGCGGGGAAATGAGGGGTCAAGAATGTCACTAATTGCTCTTTCGAAGGCAAATCCGGACAGTTTTCAAGACTATCAAGCACGTCAAATCGTTGCGTTTGCCGGAGATGGGAAACTTCGCGACGGGAGCCAGTGCTCAGAACAACTACAGGCATTCCTCAAAACAGTTGGTTCGGACAAACTCGCTGATTACGCTAACGAATGCCTTAATAAACCTTTTGAAGACAGTGGCTTAGTTCTGCAAGATATCGTGAACGAAATCGGTAGACGACTAGATTTCAACGTAGAAAATGGGCGCTATCGAGGTGTGCAAAATGAAATCGGCTTCGATGGGCTTTGGCACGTAGAAAACGGTCAATCCATTCTGGTGGAAGTAAAAACCACCGACACCTACAATGTAACCCTCGACACCATTGCGAGCTATCGCAACAGAGCAATCGATGGAGGAATGCTGCCAAAAACTTCATCGATGCTTTTTGTAGTCGGAAGAAAAGATACAGGATCACTTGAAGCACAGATTCGCGGATCAAGACATTCTTGGGACATGCGAGTGGTCGGCGTCGAAAGCCTCATTAAGCTAATGAAGGTAAAAGAAAAATCTAGTGAAGATCAAACTGTTTCTCAAATAAGAGATTTACTTCAGCCATTTGAATACACCCGAATCGACCGAATACTCGAAGTCGTTTTTAATGCCGCAACCGATGCCATTGACGCTGATTCGGATGACACCATTCAAGAAACGCAAGGAGAGCAAGCTGGAGCGAGGCAGCAGGAAAGAACTCCTCGAGAAATTATTGATCAAGTCCGAAAGTCGGCGATCGCAGCCGTCAACAAGCGGCACAACCTAAATTTGATCAGGAAGCGACAAGCGCTTTTTCGAGACGAGATCGCCAATCAAAACGCCGTGATCTCGGTTTCGAAGAGGTATGATGATAATTTGCAGCCTTATTGGTACGCGTATCATCCGAAGTGGGATGAATTTCTCAGAAGCGCTGAGACTGGATATATGGTCTTCGCCTGCGTGGATCGCGACGACGCTTACGCCATACCGGTAAACGATATGCGGAAATTCCTACCGAGCCTAAATCAGACCGTTAGAGATGACGGCAAAGCCTATTGGCATGTCAAACTAGCAATCAATGAGGACCGATTAGAATTGTTCGCATCAAAAACCGGACAGAAGTTTGACCTCGGGGATTACAGGACGTTGATCTTATGATTCTCGTCATCGACAATTACGACAGCTTTACCTTCAACCTCGTCCATTACCTGATGGAATTGGGGGCTGACGTTCGCGTCGAGCGCAACGACGCGATGACCGCGACCGAGGCGCTCGCGACCAATGCCAGCGGCTTCCTTCTTTCGCCCGGTCCCTGCACGCCCAATGAAGCCGGGATCAGCCTCGATCTGGTTGCGGCTTGCGCCGATGCGGAAAAGCCGCTGCTCGGCGTGTGTCTGGGGCACCAGTCGATCGGCCAGCACTTTGGCGGGACGGTCACCCGCGGCGGGCTTATGCACGGCAAGACCTCGCCGGTGACGCATGACGGGACAGGCGTGTTCGAAGGCCTCCCCTCGCCTTTCACTGCCACGCGCTATCACTCGCTGATCGTCGAGGACATTCCGCAAAGTCTCGCGGTCAATGCGCGTTCGGACGATGATCATGTGCAGGGCTTCCGCCACACCGAGCTGCCGATCCACGGCGTGCAGTTTCACCCCGAGAGTATCGCGACCGAACACGGCCACGCGCTGCTCGCCAATTTTCTGAAGATTTGCGGCATCGACGCGCAAATGCCCGAAAGGCTCTCTGCATGAAGACCCTCCCCCTCGCCGTTCCGCATATGAGCGAAACCGAGGCCGAGGAGGTGTTCGGCTGGATTCTCGACGGCGAGGCGAGCGAGGAGGAAATCGCACGCTTCCTGCTCGCCATGACCGAGCGCAGCGAAACCGCCGAGGAGATCGCGGGTGCAGCGCGTGCTCTTCGCGCACGGCTTATCCCGATCGACGCCCCCGAAGGCGCGGTCGATTGCTGCGGCACGGGCGGCGACGGACACCACACACTCAACGTCTCCACCGCTGTCAGCCTCGTGGTCGCTGCCACCGGCGTTCCCGTGGCCAAGCATGGCAACCGCGCCGCTTCGTCCAAATCGGGTGCGGCGGACACGCTCGAAGCGCTCGGCCTCGATATGGATGCTGCCGGACGCACGGCGGAAAAAACGCTTGCGGAAATCGGCATCTGCTTCCTGTTTGCCAAGAACCATCACCCCGCGATGGGCCGCATCCAGCCCATCCGGCAAAAGCTCGGCAAGCGCACGATCTTCAACCTGATGGGCCCGCTGTCGAACCCGGCGCGCGTCACGCGCCAGCTGATCGGCATTGCGCGGCCCGGCTATGTCCCGATCTATGCCGAAGCAATGGCGCAGCTTGGCACGGAGCGGACCTTCATCGTCTCTGGCGACGAGGGGCTCGATGAATTGAGCCTCGCGGGCGGAAACGAGCTGGCCGATGTGACCGGCAACGAATTCAACATGCGCCGCGTCGATGCGACGACCATCGGCCTTTCGCACTCGCCCGTCGAGGCCATTCGCGGCGGCGATGCGGCGCACAATGCCAAGGCGCTGAAGGCTCTGCTTCAGGGCACTCCCGGCCCCTATCGCGACGCGGTTCTGCTCAATGCGGCGGCAACTCTTATGGTCGCGGGCAAGACCGGTGACTGGGCAGAGGCAGCGGCGCTGGCTGCGGAATCGCTCGACAGCGGGCGCGCCGACGAATTGCTCGGCAAATGGATTGCGATGGCGGTTTGACACCCATGAACAAGCTCGAAGAAATCTGCGCCACCAAGCGCGACATCGTCACCGCCCGCAAGAGCGCGATTGCGCTGGCCGATCTCGAACGGCTCGCCGCCATGCAAACCGTCCCGCGCGGGTTTGAAGCGGCGTTGCGGACCAAGGCCGAAACCGGCTTTGCGCTGATCGCCGAAATCAAGAAGGCGAGCCCGTCGAAAGGCCTCATCCGTGAAGACTTCCGTCCTGCGGAGCACGCAAAGGCCTATGAAGACGGCGGCGCCGCGTGCCTTTCGGTGCTGACCGATGCGCCTTATTTTCAGGGCCACGAGGACTTTCTGATCGCCGCGCGTGCAGCCTGCGCACTGCCTGTGCTGCGCAAGGATTTCATGGTCGATCCGTGGCAGTGCCTCGAAGCGCGCGCGATTGGCGCGGACGCCATCCTCGTGATCGTCGCCGCGCTCGACAACGGACCGATGGCTGAGATCGAGGCTGCGGCGCTCGAACTCGGCATGGACGTGCTGGTCGAGGTGCATGACGAGGCAGAGATGGAGCGCGCTGCGACACATCTCAAAAGCCGCCTGATCGGGGTCAACAACCGCGACCTCAAGACCTTCACGACCTCGCTCGCCGTGACCGAACGGCTCGCACCGATGGCTCCCCAAGGGACGCTTCTTGTCGGTGAAAGCGGGATCAACAGTCATGCCGATTGCGAACGACTGGCAAAGAGCGGCGTGCGCACCTTCCTCGTGGGCGAAAGCCTGATGCGGCAGGTGGATGTGGCAGCGGCAACCAAGGCGTTGCTCGAAGGGTGATCCTCGCGGCGATTGCCACTGTCCTACAACCGGGAATGCTGGCAGAACGCGCGGCTATGAATTGCTCGCATCCCAATGATCTTAGTGTCCTTTGCGCCCCTGCGCGCAGAGGCGAGGTTTTTAACCCTAGGACAGTGTTCCATGTGTTCCATCCCGTAGGGTTTGGGGCGGAGAACACACGATGAGCGACCTTACCCATCTCGACGAAAGCGGCGCAGCGCGCATGGTCGATGTCGGCGGTAAACTGGCGACCCAGCGCGTCGCGGTGGCCTCCGGCCGCATAGCCATGTCGGCTGAGGCACTTGCCGCGATCCGCGCAGGCGATGCTCCCAAGGGCGATGTGCTGGGAACGGCGCGCATTGCAGGTATCATGGCGGCCAAGCGCACCGGCGAGCTGATCCCGCTGTGTCACCCGCTCGGGCTGGAAGCGGTAGGCGTGGAGTTCGCCTTTGAGGAAGACGCGGTCCGTGCCACCGCCACCGCCTCGCTGACGGGCAAGACCGGGGTCGAGATGGAAGCGATGGTTGCGGTCTCCACTGCGCTGCTGACGATCTACGACATGGCCAAGGCGATCGACAAGGCGATGGTGATCGGCGAGGTGCGCCTGATCGCCAAACGCGGTGGCAAGTCGGGCGACTGGAAAGCCCCCGAATGAGCGTGTTGCTGCCGCTCGAAGAGGCGCAGATGCAGCTGCTCGCACTGGCTCCGGCGATGGGCAGCGAGGAAGTCGCGGTCGACGCGACATTGGGGCGGGTGCTCGCAAGCGACCTCAAAGCCGCCCGAACACAGCCTCCCGCCGACCTGTCGGCAATGGACGGCTATGCGGTGGCAGGCGAAGGCCCGTGGCGCTTGGTGGGTGAGAGCCGCGCCGGTGTTCCCTTCGAAGACGCGATTACCGCAGGCGAGGCCATCCGCATCTCGACGGGCGCGCACATGCCGCAAGGCTCTGACCGGGTGCTGATCCAGGAGGACGCGCAGGTCGATGGCACGCGGCTCGCCACCGATGAACCGCCCGCCGCGATGCAGCACGTGCGCCGCTGCGGGTTCGACTTCGCAGACGGCGACACTGTCATGGTGAAAGGCGCCCGCATCGGGCCTGCACAACTGGCGCTGGCGATGGCTGCGGGTCACGCGAAGCTAACAGTGGTGAAGCCGCCCAAAGTGGCGGTGCTCGACAGCGGCGACGAACTCGCAACCGACCCCTCGGACTGCAACCCGCACCAGATCCCTGCGAGCAATGGCGCGATGATCGCTGCAATGCTGGCCCCGCTGGTCGGCCCCTGCGAGCGGCTCGGCCCGGTCGGCGACAGTATGGAGGCACTCGCCGCAGCTCTCGAGCACGCCGATGACTGCGATGTGCTGATCACCAGCGGCGGTGCATCGGTGGGAGATCACGACCTTGTGCAAGCGGCATTGCGCGTATGGGGCGCAGACATCGCCTTCTGGAAAGTCGCGATCAAGCCGGGCAAACCGCTGATGGTGGCGACGCGCGAACTCGACGGGCGCAAACAGGTCGTGCTTGGCCTGCCGGGTAATCCGGTGTCGAGCTACGTCACCGCCTTGCTGTTCGCCCTGCCGCTGATTCGCGCTGCCATGGGAGCCACCGACCCGCTCCCGCGACGCGTCGAGATGCGAACGGCACAGGCCCTGCCAGCGACAGGGATCCGCCGCGAGTTCGTGCGCGGCATCTGCGACGGCGCGGCAGTGGCTCCGGCAGCTTCGCAGGATTCGAGCGCATTGCGAGCGCTGGCCAGCGCAAACTGCCTGATTGAACGGCGTCCCCATTCTGCCGAACTGGCTGTGGGGGAAGTGGTTCGTGTCTATTGGCTCGAAAATGGCTGAATCCTAGGGATTTGCGGATTGCAGGCGCTTGACTTGCGCCTCAAGGTTGCCTACTTGTTCCGCATTCGTTCACCATATCGGTGCATGAACAGCGTTTGTTACCGCATCCATAGGGGTGCCTCTGGGAGCGCGCGAGTTTGAGGCAGTATGTCTGGTTACGGCCCGACGTATTGCGCCAATAGGGAGTTGGCCATGCTGACTGCGAAACAACACGAGTTGATCCGCTTCATTCAGGAGCGGCTCGAAGAAACCGGCATCTCGCCGAGCTTCGAGGAAATGAAGGAAGCCCTCGATCTCAAGAGCAAGTCGGGCGTCCATCGTCTGATCTCCGCTCTCGAAGAGCGCGGCTTCATCCGCCGCCTACCCAACCGCGCCCGCGCGCTTGAGGTAATCAAGGTTCCTGAAGATGCGGTGTCCTCCCCGCGCAATGCTACGCCGGCTAACGACACCGTTATCGGCCAGACGACTGCGCCCAAGATTGCACCCGAACCTGCCAATGATGTGATCGAAATCCCGCTTCACGGGCGGATTGCAGCAGGTGCGCCGATTGAGGCTCTCGAAGGTCAAAGCTCGCTACCGGTTCCGGCGGCGCTGCTGGGTCCGGGTGAGCACTACGCACTCGAGGTCTCCGGTGATTCCATGGTCGAGGCCGGTATCTTCGATGGCGACTTCGCACTGGTGCGCCGCACCAACACGGCACGCGACGGCGAAATCGTCGTTGCACTGGTTCGCGGCGAGGAAGCCACGCTCAAATATATCCACAAGGATGGTGGTCTGGTCCGGCTCGATCCTGCCAACGCCTCTTACGATCCGCAGGTCTATGGCCCGGACGAGGTCGAGGTGCAGGGCAAGCTTGCAGGCCTTTTGCGGCGCTACCACTGATACCCGGTTGTGCGGGGGAAACCGGGCTAGTCCCGGTCCCCGCGCCACCAGCCATGTTCGCCCTGCCCGCTTGCGACCATGGTGATGCTCTCGCCTTCCAAATCGATAGCGAGCCCTCCGCTCTTTTGGAGAAACCCGCGATCCGCCTTTAGCCATCGCGGCGAACAGGAACGCGGGAGATAGCGGTCGGCGACGACAATGTCGGCCTGTTCGCAAGCCGCGGCCAGAGCGCGCTCCTCGATCAAATCACGATTGCGCGCCAATAATAGCACCCAATCTCTCCCACCCCGATCAAGCACGATTGTGCAGAACTCTGGAGAACACCGAGCGCCGTCCCACTCAGCAAGAGGGATCGGCTCGCTGGTTACACCGGCAAGTTCCAGAAGGTTGTCGCGCGAATAGGAGGACCGGCTGTCACGCAAGGAAAGCAAATGCCGATAACCATCCGCATCCTCGACAGTAATACCGACATGTCGCCCCTCTCGACCGATCAGGACATCAGGGATTGGTGTGGTGACCAGCATGAGAGTGGCAATCGCCGCCGGGGCAAAGCCGAGCAGGCGCGCGCGTCCGCTCCATAAGGCGAGCCACAACCCGCCCAGAGTGAACAGGGCAATCGCCAGCCCGCTCATCTGCGGCATCAGCTTAACCGCTCCCGGCTGCGAAGCGGTGAAGTGTGCAATACTAAGCAGCAGATTGAGCGAACCCTCCGCCAACCACCAAAACGGACCGCCCAAACCGACGAGGTCAAACACCAGCGCGACCGCAATCAAAGGCATGGAAACGAAGGTGACAAGCGGGATCGCGATGACATTGGCAAAGGCTCCGTAGAGCCCTGCCCGATGGAAGTGGAACAGCACAATCGGCATCAAGGCAATCTCGATGACCAGCCCGGTGAGAAACAGCATTGCAACCCTGCGCCCGGCGTGCGCCCACCACGGCTCCTCACGTGGTCGCAAAAACGCCTTTGCCGGTGAACTTCCATGCAGCGCTACAATCGCCAATACGGCCGAAAAACTCATCTGGAAGCTGGGACCGATCACGCTCTCAGGCCAGAGCAACAAGACGAAAACCGCAGCCACCGCCACCATCCTCAGCGACAAAGCATCGCGCCCCATCGCGAGCGCAATCAAGACCAGCATCGCCGCCGCGCAACTCCGCACGGTCGGGACCTCTGCCCCGGTCAGCAAGGTATAGCCGATCCCTGCTAGCGCCCCTACGCCTGCCGCCAGAACCGGCAACCGCGCGCGCAAAGCGAGCGCGGGGAACAGTGCGAGGAACTTGAGTGCGACCAGATAGGCCGCCGCGATCACGGCGCTCACATGCAATCCGCTGATCGAGAGCAGGTGTGTCAGCCCCGCATCGCGCATGGCGTCCTCGTCGACCTTGGCGATTGCACCGCGGTCGCCGCTGGCGAACGCCGTCGCGATGGTCCCCGCCGATCCATCGACACGCGAGCGGACATGGCTCGAAAGCACCCGCTGCAAACCGGGGAGCAGACGCGCTTGGTCTGATGGGTCCACCAACTCGATCTCACCGAGAACGCTGCCGGTCCCGGAAAGCCCCTTGAACCAGGCCGCGCGGGCAAAGTCGTAGGAACCCGGCAGCATCGGACTGGCAGGAGGCATCAGGCGCACACGCAGCTTCACGACTGCGCCTTCGACCAGTTGGCTGGCACCGTTCGGTGGCCCCGCATTGGCCGCATCCACCCGTGCCACTTCTTCCAGCGGGACATTGACGCGGATCTTTCGCCCCTCCCCGCTCGCCGCATCGCGCACCGCAAGCGTCAACCGAATGCGATCGTCAGCGGGCTGGTCCTCTCGCTCGAGCACATAGCCTTGCACTTGCTCGATGAGAGGGCGCTCGATTGGCTCGGCCCCGACCATTTCCGAGCGCAGCCAGACCACTGCGGTACCGGCAGCGAGGACCAGCGCGCTTGCGATCAAAGCCTTGCGCAGATGTTCGCGCTCTTCCCGGTCGCGCCACATGGCAATTGCAAGCAGGGCCGCGAACATCGAAATGCCGATCACGCTTGTCCATTGCCACGGGCCTGGCAGCGCAAACCAGATGAGTATCCCGCCAGCGAAGATGACTGCCAGCCAAGGCGCACGGTCAAATCCCGCATCGCCCAGAAATGCCTCGGCACGCGCTGCTACAGCGCCCGACAGGCTGGACAATCCGCCGCCCCTTTGCCACAGGCCTCCCGTGGCCTTTCGGGGCTCTGACGGATCGGCTCGCGAAGCAGCGGCGCTGCTATCGGGTTCGCCCGCAATCGGAATGATCGGCGTATCGGCCAATGGCCCTGTCCCCCCTTGGGTTCGGCCTCGTTCGGTTCGCGTAAGTGAATAGGATTTCAGAAGTTATGGCAAGCCCAGTTGCCGGCCAGGTTGTCACCCGCTTTGCCCCCTCGCCCACCGGATTCCTGCATATCGGCGGCGCACGCACCGCGCTTTTCAATTGGCTCTATGCACGCCACCACGGTGGCAAGGCGCTGCTGCGGATCGAGGACACGGACAAGAAGCGCTCTACTCAAGAAGCCATCGACGCAATTCTCGACGGGCTCGACTGGATGGGCCTCGACTATGACGAAGCGCCGACTTTCCAGTCGCAGCGTGCCGATCGCCATGCTGAAGTCGCAAACCAGCTGCTCGCTGCAGGCCATGCCTACAAGTGCTTTGCGACAAGCGAAGAGCTCGAAGCCATGCGCGCTGAACAGCGCGCCAACAAGCAGCCGATGCGCTATGATGGCCGCTGGCGCGACCGCGACGCTTCCGAAGCGCCGGAAGGTGCGTCCTTTGTAGTCCGGCTCAAGACTCCGCTCGAAGGCGAAGTCACGATCGAAGACGAGGTTCAGGGCAAGGTGTCGGTCCGCAATGAGGAGCTTGACGACTACATCATCCTGCGCGCCGACGGCACGCCGACCTATATGCTGGCGGTGGTTGTCGATGATCACGACATGGGTGTGACCCACGTCATTCGGGGTGATGACCATCTCAACAACGCTTTCCGCCAATTGCCGATCTATCGCGCGATGGATGAAATCGAGGGCGGTTGGCCCGATCCGGTCTATGCGCATATCCCGCTGATCCACGGCTCGGACGGGGCCAAGCTGTCGAAGCGCCACGGTGCGCTGGGCGTCGAGGCTTATCGCGACGAGATGGGTATCCTGTCCGAAGCGCTCTTCAACTATCTTCTGCGCCTTGGCTGGGGCCACGGTGACCGCGAAGAGATCAGCCGCGCCGAGGCTATCGAATTGTTCGACCTCTCAGGCGTCGGCAAAAGCCCCTCGCGCTTTGACCTCAAGAAGCTCGAAAACCTCAACGGGCACTACATCCGCGAGGCCGACGATGCTGAACTGGCACCTCTCGTCGCGGCGCGGATAGGTGGAGATGCTGATGTCGGTCTCCTTGCCAGCGCAATGCCGGTACTTAAAACGCGCGCCAGGAATTTGATGGAACTGGCTGACGGCGCTGCATTTTTGTTCGCCAAACGCCCGCTCGAAATGACCGAAAAGGCCGCTGGATTGTTAGATGATGAGGGCCGCAAGCGGCTGAGCGCAATTTCTGCTGCGCTTGCGAAGGAAAATGACTGGACAATCGAGGCTCTCGAAGCCACTACCAAATCGCTTGCCGACGAACTGGAACTGGGACTTGGCAAGCTGGCGCAGCCAATGCGTGCGGCGCTCACCGGGACAACGACGTCCCCCGGAATTTTCGATGTTCTGGTCCTACTGGGACGGGAAGAATCCCTGGCACGGATCGACGCGCAAGCAGCGTGACAACCGTCGCCAGACGCTAGACTAACTATGGGCAGGAGACACTAAGGTGGCAGACAAGCAGGCAAAACTCGAACTCGGTGGGAATACTGTCGAGTTCCCCGTGCTCGAAGGCAGCACCGGCCCGGATGTTATCGATATCCGCAAGCTTTACGGCGCAACCGGCGCGTTCACTTTCGATCCGGGTTACAAATCAACCGCGAGCTGTGAAAGCGCGCTGACCTATATCGACGGTGACGAAGGCATTCTGCTGCACCGCGGCTATCCGATCGGCCAGCTGGCAGAACATTCGAGCTTCATGGAGGTCTCCTACCTCCTGCTCAATGGCGAATTGCCCAGCGCCGATGACCTGTCCGATTTCGAAAACACCATCACGCGTCACACCATGCTGCACGAGCAGCTGATGACGTTCTATCGCGGTTTCCGCCGTGATGCTCACCCGATGGCAATCATGTGCGGTGTTGTTGGCGCTCTTTCGGCGTTCTACCACGACAGCACCGACATCGCAGACCCCGAGCACCGCAAGATTTCCTCGCACCGCCTGATCGCCAAGATGCCGACGATTGCGGCGATGGCGTATAAATATGCGGTGGGTCAGCCCTTCCTCTATCCCGATAACTCGCTGAGCTACACGGGCAACTTCCTGCGGATGACCTTTGGTGTTCCGGCAGAAGAGTATGAAGTGCACCCCGCCATTGAGAAGGCGATGGACCGCATCTTCATCCTACATGCCGACCACGAACAGAACGCCTCGACCTCGACCGTGCGTCTGGCCGGTTCGTCGGGTGCTAATCCGTTCGCCTGTATCGCTGCGGGTATTGCCTGCCTTTGGGGTCCGGCACACGGCGGTGCGAACGAAGCCGCTCTCAATATGCTGCAGGAAATCGGCACGCCCGATCGCATCCCGCACTATATCGAGCGCGCCAAGGACAAGAACGATCCGTTCCGCCTGATGGGCTTCGGTCACCGCGTCTACAAGAACTACGACCCGCGTGCGACGGTCATGCAGCAGACGCTGCGCGAAGTCTTCGAAGCGCTCAAGACCACCGATCCGGTGTTCGAAACGGCACTTCAACTCGAAGAAATCGCTCTCAACGACGATTACTTCAAGGAAAAGAAGCTGTTCCCGAACGTCGATTTCTACTCGGGCATCATCCTGTCGTCGATCGGCTTCCCGACCACGATGTTCACCGCGCTCTTCGCCCTCGCCCGCACTGTTGGCTGGGTCGCGCAGTGGAACGAAATGATCTCCGATCCTGGCCAGGTTATCGGTCGTCCGCGTCAGCTCTACACCGGGCCGACCCAGCGCGACTACGTGCCGGTCGAGAAGCGCTAATCAGCGCCGCCCGACTGCGGGCGCCTCAATTTTGCCCGGCTGCGGGCCCCTTAACTTTGCCCGGCTGCGGGCAGTGTCAGCTTGAATTCGGCACCGGCGGAAGCGTCGGTGCCGTCAGGCTGCAGCACTTCCAATTCACCTTCCATTGCCCGCGCAAGCCTGCGCGAGATGTACAGGCCGAGCCCTGAGCCGCTGTCGTTGCCGCCATCGTTATCGCGGCCAAGCCGTTCGAATTTCTCGAATATCTTGAGCGCTTGGCCGGCATCGACCCCCGGCCCCTGATCGATAACACTGATCTCGACCGTCCCGTTACCGGCAGTGCAACTGGTCACAGTGACCGTGCTACCTTCCGGCGAATAGGCAATCGCATTGCCGATCAGATTGATCAGGATCTGCAGTACACGGCGGAACTCGCCGATTGCGACGATCTCCTTGTCAGGCTTGCCGACCACAACGCTGATATCGCGGTCCTGTGCACGCACGCCAAGGATGCCCGCCGCCCGCCGCGCTACATCGGCCAGATCGACGCGCTCTTTCGCGGTAGAAAAGCCGGGAGCCTCAACCACTTCGAGATCGGCGAGATCATCAAGCATGGTGGACAAATGCTGGCCCGCAGCGGCGATATTGCCTGCATATTCGCTGTACTCGGCGCGCAGGGGACCGGCGAGCCGCGCGCGCACCGTCTCGGCATTGGCGATGATCCGCGCAATCGGTTGTCGCAAGACCGGCGTCAATGCGCTCCCGATCAGGCGTGTAGGCGCGCTCTGCTGGTGCCCGCTGTCATCTTGCTCGATATCGTCCGGTAGCGATTGATTTGCAACGAGCAAAAGCTCGAACCCCTTGGGTACGCTCCCTGCCATTCCGGCCGGGATCAGCCGCACGCGCCAGCTACGGTTCGAGCCGGGAACACTCGCCCGCGATCCATCGAGCAAGCGCCAATGGAGTGGCTGCTGGTGCGAGATGCCTTCTAAATCGACATAATCGCTCCACACCTTCCTTGGGGAACCTTCCACTGCCGCTCGCAATCCCTCGCAATCGGGAGCGAGTGTGGTCAACATCTGGATGTTCTGCCGCCCATCGAGGCGCGCGGTAACTTCGGCCGCGGCGCGATCGATTGCGTCGAGCCGTTCGGCAAGTTCTCGCGGCGTCGCCTGCGGACCTTGCGCCCGGTGCCAGTTCTCGACCAGCAATTCACAGCCGCCGCCATCTTCAGCGTCGAGCGGGCTAATACGCGCAAAAGCCGAAACAATTTCCTCGCCGTCGAATGCCTTGAACTCGCGTGCAATACGAATACCGGAACGCCGTGCTTGCCGCACAAGATCGAGCAGTTCGGGAACGGCGATCGTGCCGGGAAGTGTTCCCCCGCAAGCCTTGTGCAGCTCCGACAGCGGCTCATCTGCGGTGAGCAGGTGGTCGCGGGCATCGCTCAGCCCGCGCGCAGCAAGGATCGATTGCTGGCGGTTCATGCCATCGCTCCCAGCAGCGTGTCACCGAGTTCGCCTGCTACCAACAGCGCTTGCGCACGTTCAGGGGGCATTGCTGCGATGGCCGACGGCACCGCATCCAGCGCACCGAGCAGGAGAAATTGCGCCTCGATCGCCTCGGGAGCGAGCCCGCCTGCCCTCAGGCCAAGAGCAAGGCGCGCGGTCTGCGCTTCGTGACACGAGAAGACCGCGAGATCGCGCGGTTGCACAGTCAGTGCCGCAAGCCCCGTGGTGAAAAGTGCAAACCCTGCATGCTCCAAGTTGAGCGCAGCAATAGCGCCGCGGTGCATTGAGGATACGAGCCTTGAAAGCAGGCCGATGCGTCCAGCCCCCTCATCGTAATCCCGCTTGAGCTGCGTCAATGCTCGCGAAACATTTGCAGATGGCAGGCCCGTCGGTGCGCCAGCAAACACGTCCAGAGCCGTGAGGAAGAGATCGGACGGCAACTCTCCAATCGGAAGCTCCATGCGCCGTTGGCTTTGGGTAAATCGTGTTTGTGCAGCGAGCACACTCATCGCCAGATCCGCCGTCGTAGCT
>JAYPMZ010000016.1:0-237 GCA_038130205.1 Erythrobacteraceae bacterium
TCGATTACCTCACCGCCAACGGTTATGACGAGAGCACATTCGGCGACTGGTTCGCCAGCAACCAGAGCACTTCGGATGCCGGTGACACGGTCACTTTCGTCAACGAACCGGTCAAAGCCTTCACCGTCGAGCCGACACCCGAAACCTTCGCGCGACCGGCAGAACTGCACTCGCGTTTCGACGAGGAATTTGCCGCCGAATTCTTCGGCTAGCGCTGCCAGAGGGGGCGGGTGATCG
>JAYPMZ010000016.1:247-13841 GCA_038130205.1 Erythrobacteraceae bacterium
CGCTACGAGCACCAGCCCCAACCACATTAGCACGGCGAGCGCGAAGGCAATCATCGCTGCTTCGGCAAGACCGATCAGGACCAGCACGGCAAAGGCCAGCGCGTAAACATCGCGCGAGGCGAGCTTGCCGAGCATTTGCAGAAATGGGGAGCGCTTTGCGCTGGCCTCGTGCTTCAACGCATCAAAACTGAGCGGGCCTCCGCGGAGCAGCGATTGTGCACCCAGCAGCGTAAGGCCCAGCGCCAGCCAGACGAGCCCCAGCAGCCCCACTTGCGCGCCCAGCATCGCGCCTTGTTGCCACAGGTTGAACACGACCCCGCCGATAAAGGCGAGATTGGTCAGCGCATCGCCCGCCGTGTCGAGCGTCGCTCCCAGCTTTGACGAACGATGGGTGGCGCGCGCGATCTCGCCATCGACCCCGTCCACCATCGAGGCGAGCTGGAACAGCACCGCCCCTGCATAGAGCCCCGGCACGCCGCCAAGGAACAGCGCGAGCGCCATGACGAGACCGATCAGCGAGGCGGCGATGGTCGCGTGGATAGGGCGCACGCCTGCGAAGCGGAGCAGTTGGCGGGAGAGGAATTGCGACACCGGGCGATTGATCGTGCGCGACACCAGCCCGTCTGTCGGCTTGCCGGTTGCCGCGATGATCCGGCGCGCCGCGAGTGCCTGCGCGTGGCTGGTCGCGGCGGGATCGGTGTAGGCAGGGCTGGCGAGAATATCGCAGACAGGGCGCGGCTCACTGTCCCGCATCAACCCGTCCAGCGCCAGTTCGCCGAGTGCTTCTTCGCCGGCAAATACCGTACGATCGGCGCGGGAGAGCCGCGCCATTTCAGCCAGCGTCAGGAGCGAAGGCTCCCATCCGCCCGGCACTGCCAGCACCAACTCACCCTCTCGCCCAATCGCCGCACGCGCTGCGCAGGGTATGCCTGCGACAATCGCATTGGCGGCTTTCGCGCTGGGAAAGAGGATCGGCAGACTTGCCATGCGGCGTGGAACCCGTTTTGATAGGCGCCGCGCTCCCGCTAGGGCACGCGGCAAGAAATCTCGCATCCTCCATGCTGTCAGGTCGCCCTTTGGACAAGCCCGATCCTCACAATTCCGATCGTCCGGCAGAGCTGGAAGACTGGCTAAACGCCAAGGTCTATCACCGTCTGTCCATGCCGATTGCACGGGTGCTGGCGCGCACATTCGTGACTCCGAACATGGTCTCTGTCTCGGGCGCTCTCGTCGTCGTAATCGCGGGATTGGTCTATGTCCTGTTCGACAGTTTCGCGGGCGCTGTGTGCGGATTGGCGCTGCACATGTTTTGGCACGTGCTCGACGGGGCGGACGGCGATCTGGCGAGGATCAGCGGCCGCGCGAGCGAGTTTGGCGAGCTTGTCGACGGACTGTGCGACTATGTAAGCCACTTGGCGCTCTACCTGCTGCTTGCGTGGGTGCTGGCCGGACAGATCGGGCCTTGGGGCTGGGTGCTGATGGTCGGAGCAGGGCTGGCGCGGATCCCGCAAACCGTGTTCTACGAAACGCAGCGGCGGCAGTACCAATACTGGGTGTATGGCAAGGAATGGCTGCGCATTTCGACCGCTGACGAGCAAAGGCGCGGCGGCGCGTTCGGCGGCGCGTTCGGCGGGATTGCGCGCTTTTATCTGTGGGTCAGCCGCAAGCTGGAGGCGGGTGGACGCTCGTTCGATGCCGCCTTCGCCTGCGCTAGCGAGCCACAACGCGAGACCATGCGGGCAGCGCTGAAAGCACGGTTTCGCCCGCTGATGTGCCCGCTCTCGTTGCTCTCCTCCAACTATCGCACGATCGGCATCGGGCTTGCGATGATGCTGGGCAGCCCGCTCTACTATGTATTCGTCGAATTGGTCGGCCTGTCTTTGCTCACGGCAATCCTGATGCACCGTGCAGCAAATATCATCGCTCAGGTCGAGGCGAGCACCTCGCGATAGATCGCGACATGTGCGGCGGCAAAACTGGCCCAACTCAGTTCGGCGGCGCGGGTCAAACCGGCGGCGCGCATGCGCGCTGCGGTTCGTTCGTCATCGCAGACTTCGCGCAGCGCGCCTGCGATACTCTCTGTGTCGAGCGGATCGACGAGACGCGCCGCTCCACCGGTGACTTCGGGCATGGCGCTGCGGTCGCTGGTGATCACCGGACAGCCGCAAGCCATCGCCTCGGCCAACGGATTGCCGAAGCCTTCGCACAGCGAGGGGTGCAGCAGCGCGGCAGCGTGCGAATAAAGCTGGATCAGAACAGGCTCGTCGACCCCGCCGGTAAAGTGCACCTGCGCGCCGATGCCGAGCCGCTCGGCCAGCTGTTCCAGGTTTGTCGCGTTCGGCCCCTGACGCTGGACCATCACCAGCCGCGTGCCGCCGTCTCCGGCAAAGGCGCAGGCGAAGGCTTCGAGTGCGCGCTCATGGTTCTTGTAGGGCGCATTTTGGCCGACAACGAGCACATAGCGCGCCTCTGCTGTCACGCCGAACCGGGCGAGCACTGCGTCGTCGCGCGGCACGGGTGCAAAGCGCGGCGCAACGCCCGAGAACGTGACGCTGACCCGGTCGGCTAGCGCGGGGTCATAGGCAAGGATGGCCTCGCGCGTCGCCGCGCTGACGGTCGCGATGTGCGCCGAACGGGCGAGCGCACGCCGGATACCGTGAGCGTAGAAAGGCTGCTTGAGCAGGCGTTTTGCACCCGGCTCGCACCAGTGCGGATGGGTCAGCCACATGATGTCATGCACCGTCGTCACCACTGGCATAGCGAGCCTTGCAGGCATGGTGTTGTAAGTGCCGTGAAACAGATCGACCCCTGCAAGATCGGCGATTTCGGGCAGCATCCACATTGTCGCCGGACTGTTCGCCTTTGCCGACACCACCTGCTCGGTGACATTGGCAGCGTGGCTGAGCGGCGCCTCTGCATCGGGACTTTTCAGCAGCAGAAAATGCAGATCAGGCGCAAGCGCGGGAGCGTGGTCGACAAGGCCCTGCACAACCTCGCCAATCCCGCTTGGGCGCGCGCCGATATAGCGGCAATCGATGCAGACAGTCGAAATTCGGTTCACCTTCGGCTCAGGTCGCAACCTTGATGGGATTTCATACGTATATGTGCAGTGGTCCGTCTGTCGTGCGGATTCTGCGACGAATACAATTCATTACCCGATTGCCGCTTGTAACAACTCAAAATCTCGGCCACGCAAACAGATAGGTCGCGCTTCATTGTCAGAGTTGGGAGAGAGGCAATCTGCGCATTGTGCCGGAAACGGCACTGTCGTTGAGGAGCATATCATGCCAACTAAGGAGCGCCGCGCATGAGGCCGATCAGGGTCGCCATTATCGGCATCGGGAATTGCGCCAGCTCGCTGGTTCAGGGGATTGCCCATTATCGCGAAGCCTCTTCGTCCGCTGGGCTGATCCGCGAAACCATCGGCGGCTATGGCGTCGGCGATATCGAGATCGTGCTGGGCGTGGATGTGGACCGCCGCAAGGTCGGGCGCGACGTCGCCGAAGCGATCTTTGCCAAGCCCAACAACACCACGCAGTTCAATTCCGATCTCGCGCCGCTTGGTGCGCCCGTCATCATGGGGCGGCGGCTCGACGGAGTTGCCGATCACATGACTGGCCTTGGCGAGCGCGGCTTTGAAGTCAGCGATGCGATGGAAGCGACGCAGGCCAGCATGGTGCGCGCGCTGAAAGAGCATCAGGTCGATGTGATGGTCAACTTCCTGCCTGTCGGATCGCAGGAAGCGAGCGAGTTCTACATGGAGTGTGCGCTCGAAGCGCATGTGGCCGTAGTCAATTCGATCCCAGTCTTCATCGCCAGCAATCCCGAATGGGAGGCGCGGTTCAAGGCGCGCGGGCTGCCGATCGTCGGCGACGATATCAAGGCGCAGATCGGCGCGACTATCGTCCACCGCATGTTGAGCCAGCTGTTTACCGCTCGCGGCGTCGGGGTCGATCACACCTATCAGCTCAACACAGGCGGCAATACCGACTTCCTCAACATGATGGACCGCTCGCGGATCACATCGAAGAAGGAATCGAAGACGCAGGCGGTGCAGGCGGCGCTCAGCTACCGGCTGGCCGATCAGGATATCGTTATCGGTCCGTCGGATTACGTGCCATGGCAGGCGGACAATAAGGTCTGCTTCCTGCGCATCGAAGGCGAGCAGTTCGGCGGGGTTCCGATGAACCTCGAAATGCGTCTCTCGGTCGAAGACAGCCCCAATGCGGCGGCCTGTGTGGTCGATGCAATCCGGTTCTGCCGGGTGGCGATGGAGCAGGGCAAAGCGGGCTCGCTGATCGCGCCGAGCGCGCTCTATTGCAAGCATCCACCGCAGCAGATTCCCGAAGAGCAGGCCGAAAAGCTGCTCGATGCCGAATTCGGCAGCTTCTCCTGCGCGGCGGAATAGTCCACTGTCGGGTGGTAAGCCTTTGCGGGCATCGGGACAGAATTCGTGACGGGTAGTGCCATCATCCTTGCAGCCGGTTTCGGCAGCCGCCTGAGCGAGCGCGCGGCGTCGAAGCCGCTGGCGCAGGTTTGCGGCGTGTCGCTGATCGAGATCGGCGTGTGCCAGGCGCTCGCCGCGGGTGTCTCGCGCGTGGTGGTGGTCACCGGGCACGAGGCTAGAGTGGTGGAGCGTGAGGTTGCGGTACTGGCAGAGCGTCTCGCCGCCGACATTCGCTGCGTCCGGCTCGACGATTGGAGCAGGCCCAATGGCTGGTCGGTGCTGGCAGGGGCCGAGCTGGTCGGCGCGCCTTTTCTGTTGATGATGGCCGATCACATCTTTGGTGACGGCCTGCTTGAACGGCTTACCCAGCAGACGCTGATCGATTGCGACGTGGTGCTTGCCACTGACCGCAAGGACAACCCGCTGGTCGATCCTGACGACGCCACTTGGGTTGCTCTGCATGAAGACGAAAACTCAAGCGAGGGCGGGCGGATTGCGCGGATCGGCAAGACGATTGAGGATTACCACGCCGTCGATTGCGGGGCTTTTCTGGCCAATCACGAACTCGCGGTCGCAATTCTAGAGGCGATTGCCGATGGGAACGCGGGCAGCCTGTCGGAAGGGATGCAGGTGCTGGCCGACAGGGGCCGCGCGGCGACAATGGATATCGGCGGACTGTGGTGGATCGATGTCGATGATCCGCGCGCGCAGGATCTGGCCGAGGCCGAGGCGGCCGCGCATCTCGCGATCCTTGCAGGAGAGCGCTGCAATGTCGCCTGAGGGGCGCGATATTCTCCTCGATGTGACGCGGCTTGTCTCGCGCAGCTGGACTTCGCGGCAATCCTCGGGGATCGACCGCGTCTGCTACGCCTATCTCAAGCATTTCCGCCCTCGCGCGCTGGCGGTTGTGCAGCATCGCGGCGTGGTGCGCGTTTTCGATGCGCGGCGTTCGGAGCGTTTGTTCGATCTGCTGCTTGGCCCTACGCGGGGGTTTCGCCGCAAGCTGCTGGCCTTTGCGCCCGGAGCGCTCGCCGACCCCGTGCCCGAAGCGCGACTGGCGGGGATGACCTATCTCAACACCAGCCACACCGATTTCGATCTCGCCGCCCATCACGATTGGGTGACGCGTAGCGGGGTGCGGGCGGTCTATTTCATTCACGATCTCATCCCTGTGCTGCACCCTGAATTCACCCGCCCGCATGCGGTGAAGCGCCATTTGGGACGTGTGCGCGAGGCTTTGCGGCATGGCAGCGATATCGTCACCGGTTCGCACGTCGTCGCGCGCGATCTGGCTGCGTTTGCCAAGCGCGAGGGGCTCGACTGCGAAGCGCCGCTCGTCGCACCGATTGCGGGCGCGACATTCAACGGCGCAGGCGACCAAGCCGGTGCCCCCTTTTTCCTCGCTGTCGGGACGGTCGAGCCGCGCAAGAACCACCGCTTGCTGTTCGAGATCTGGCGCGGGCTTGCGTCACGCTTGGGCGAGGCGACCCCGAAACTGGTGCTTGTCGGACAAAGAGGCCCGCTCACCGGCGACATTCTCGCCCCGCTCGGCGATCCTGCAATTGCGGCGCATGTCGAATGGCGCGCGTGCTGCGACGATGCGCAGTTGGCGCAATTGATGGCATCGGCCCGCGCGCTGATCATGCCTTCGCTCGCCGAAGGTTTCGGCCTTCCTCTGGTCGAGGCGCTGGAATTGCGGACCCCCGTTGTCGCCAGCGATATCCCGATATTCCGCGAGATCGGGCAGGGCGCACCGCTCTTGCTTGACCCTGCCAATCCCGGCGCATGGGCAGAAGCAGTCGCCACGATGGCGAGCACGCCGCGCCCGCCGGCCAAGCCCTTCGACGCGCCCACATGGCGCGCCCATTTCGCCCGGCTCGAAAGCTGGCTTGCGCCGCATGCCTTGAAAAGCGGCGCAGCATGTGAAAGCAGCCTTGCGGCATGATCGAACGCATGAAGAAACTCGTCAGCCCGCTGGCGCTGGTCACGGTGGTGATCCCGACACTGGTCGCGCTCGTCTATTTCGGGTTGCTGGCAGAGGATGTGTACATTTCGGAATCGCGCGTCGTGGTGCGCAATCCCGATACGAAGTCGGCTTCCGCGCTCAACATTGCGCTCGACCAGACCGGCTTCGGGACCGCGAACGAAAGCAACGCGGCGGTCGTTTCCTACCTCCAGTCGCGTCAGGCCATTGCCGAGGGCAATGAAGACGGTCTGATCACGCAGGCCTATACTGGCGAGGACGTGTTCTGGTTCGACCGTTTCGGTTCGCTGGGCGGGACAAGCGCCGAGGAGTTCTACGAGTACTTCGCCGACAAGCTGACCGTTACCGAAGGGGCAGGCAGCGAAGTGATGACGATCAGCGTGCGCGCCTTCGATCCCGAAGAAGCGCAGGAGATTAACCGGCGCATGGTCCGACAGGCCGAAACGCTGGTGAACAGCCTTTCGACCCGCTCGCAATCGGACCTTATCGAAGTCGCACAAGGCGAGGTTGACGAAGCTGCCGATGCCGCAAGGCTCGCCGCGCTCGAACTGGCGGGTTTCCGCGACACCAGCGGCATTGTCGATCCCGCACAGCAGTCCGAGGCAGGACTGCAAATGATCTCGAAATTGCAGGACGAACTGATTGCGGCGCAAACGCGGCTGCGGCAATTGCAGGCCTACACGCCGCAAGCCTCGCAAATCCCGTTTCTGCAAGTGCAGGTGCGCGAACTGGAAGGCGAGATTGCCCGCGAACGCAGCGCGCTGACCGGCTCGCGCTCTTCGCTGTCTGCCTCGATGGCGAAGTATCAGGAATTGCAGATCAACGTCGAATTCGCCGAGAAGCAACTCACCGCCGCGCGAGCGGGTTTGCAGGAGGCCCGCGCCGAAGCACGGCGCCAGCAGGCCTATCTCGAGCTGATTTCAGCTCCCAGCCTGCCTGACTATGCGGTCGAACCGCGCCGCATCCGCAGCATTTTCGCCACTCTCGCGCTCGGCCTGCTTGCATGGGGCGTGCTGACGATGCTCCTGATCGGCGTGCGCGAGCACCGCGACTAATGGCCTCGAGCCCGCCCTATACTCACGGCTTCGCGGGCAGCCTGAAGGTCCAGCAAAGGGTCATCGGCGCCCTGCTGCGGCGCGAGATGCTGACGCGCTACGGGCGGCACAACATCGGCTTTCTGTGGCTGTTCGTGGAACCGATGCTGTTTACCGTCGGCGTGACGATCCTGTGGACCGCGACCAAGTCGGTGCACGGCAGCGACCTTCCCATCGTCGCCTTTGCGCTCACCGGCTATTCCTCGGTGCTGCTGTGGCGCAATATGCCCGGGCGCTGTATCGGCGCGCTGCAAGCCAATCTGGCGCTGATGTATCATCGCAATATCAAGGTGATCGACATCTATATCGCGCGGTTGCTGCTCGAATTCGGCGGTGCGACGATCTCCTTTGCCTCGCTGACATTGCTGTTCCTCGCGATCGGCTGGATCACACCGCCCGACGATGTGCTGACCGTGTTCGGCGGCTGGTTGCTGATTGCGTGGTTCGGTGCAGCGCTGGCGATCCTGCTCGGGTCGCTGTCACACATCAGCGAGCTGGTGGACAAGCTGTGGCACCCGTTCTCCTACCTGCTGTTCCCGCTTTCGGGCGCGGCTTTTCTTGTCGCCGCATTGCCGCAATTTGCGCAGGATGCGGTGCTGTGGATTCCGATTGTCCACGGGGTTGAGATGGTGCGCGACGGCTTCTTCGGCTCGCAGGCGCGCTCGATCTATGATCTTGGCTATCTCATCCCGTTCAATCTTGGCCTGAGCGTCGCCGCGCTGATCGCTTTACGATACGTGTCGCTGCGGGTGGTTCCCGAATGATCCGCGTCCGAAATCTCAAGAAGGTCTACAAGACCCGCTTTGGCGAGAACCGTGTGTTCGAGGATATCAGCTTTGACCTCGCCATGGGCGAGAAGCTGGGCATCCTCGGCCGCAATGGCGCGGGCAAATCGACGCTGGTGCGGCTGATCAGCGGAGCCGAGCGCCCCACGGCTGGCACCATCGAGGCAGATATGTCTGTCTCGTGGCCGATCGCGTTCGGCGGCGCGTTCCAGCCCAACCTCACCGGCCTCGACAACATTCGTTTCATCAGCCGCATCTACGATCAGGACATTGAGGCGAACCTCGCCTTTGTCGAGGATTTCGCCGAGCTTGGCCCCTATCTGGGCGAGGAAGTGCGCACCTATTCCTCGGGTATGCGGGCAAGGCTGGCTTTCGCGATTTCGATGATCATCGAGTTTGACTGCTTTCTGATCGATGAAGTCGGCGCGGTCGGCGATGCGCGCTTCCATGATCGCTGCAATTACGAATTGTTCCGCAAGCGCGCCGACCGCGCGATGATCATCATCTCGCACGATGCCAGCTACATCCGCGACCATTGCAACCGCTTTGCCGTGCTTCACGATGGCGTGCTGGTGCAGTTCGACGATTTCGACGAAGCCTATCACGACTTCCGCGAGAAGATCGGACTTGAGCGCAAACAGCGCAGCGAGACGGTCGATATTGCGGATGATCGCCGCCAGCTGATCGAGACAACGCATACGGTCTCTGTGCTCGACGATGCGTTCCGGGTCACGGTGCAGGATGCCGACTGGAAGCGGGACGAGGGCGATTGGGCCGGAGCGGAGGCAGGCTATGCCGAGGCGCTGGCGCTCTATCCCTACCAGCGATCCTACTGGGTGCAGCGCGCCCATATGGCGAAGGAACAGGGCGAGGATGAACGCGCCGAGATCGGCTATCGCACCGCGATTGCGCTGGGCGAAGCCTATGCCGATGTGCGCGAACACCTCGAATTCGTGATGCGGCGGCAGGGCGCGGATCTCGCTGATTATCCTGCCCATATCTATGCAGGCGACGATGCGCGGCGCGATGCTCCGGCTGCCCCCGATATCGCGCTGTTTGCGCGGGGTGCATGGGGGAGTGATACGGTCGCGGACGAGACCATGCTCCACTTGCTTCGCACCAGCGTAACTTGTGACGAGGCTTTGGCCACAATGCTCGCCCATCCGGTGTTTTCGGGGGCAGCGGGCGAGATTGCGCCATCCACGGTCGCACAGCTGATCGCCATTGCCTGTCCCCATCTCGACCGCAGGGCGAAGGCAGAGCTCGCGGCTTCCGAGGCGATGCGCAGCGACCCTTGGGAGGCGCTCATCGCGGCTGGCGGGTTCACCGATTGGCAGGCAGCGCAGGCAGCCATGAAGGCGCCGGCATGACGAAACTCAAATCAGGAAACGGATAGGCGCGTGGCACGGGTCCTTATCGACGGATACAATCTCGGGCTGGAAAAGGGCACCGGCGTTGCGACCTATGCGCGCAACCTCAGCTATGAGCTGGGCGCGCTGGGGCATCAGGTCGATGTGCTTTACGGCAATCGCGCGAGCGCCACGCGCGACGATCTTCTGCGCGAAATCTACTTCTTCGATTCCGGCGAGGACGAGCGTATCCGCCTGCTCGAAATCATCGAGCAGGTGCAGCAGGCGATCCACGGCCCGCTGACTTTCCGCGCCAAGGAAATCCCGATTTCCGGCCGCGTCATCACGCGCACATTCCAGTCGAAGCTTCCGCATTTTGACCGCCTGTTCAACTCGCCCGACCTGTTCCAGCGGGCACAGAGCGCCTTCAAATTGTGGAAGCGCCCTTCGACCATTCGCCTGCCCGAAAAGCCCGATCTGGCGCATTGGACCTATCCGATCCCGCTGCATGTGAAGGGGCGGCCCAACATATACACGCTGCACGATGTCGTGCCGCTGCGGCTTCCCTACACCACGCTCGACCACAAGCGGCGCTATCTGCAATTGCTGCAACAGCTAGACAAAAAGGCGGCGCATTTCGTTACCGTGTCGGAAAACTCGAAGCGCGATCTGGTCGATCTGGCCGGTATCGCGCCCGAGCGGATTACCAACACCTATCAATCGGTCAGCATCCCCGCGAAATACCGCGACAAGCCCGAAGATCAGGTGGCCCGTGAGGTCGAGGGGCTAACGGGCTTCGACCATAAGGGCTACTTCCTGTTCTGGGGTTCGCTGGAACCCAAGAAGAACATCGGGCGCATGATCGAAGCCTACCTGTCCGCACAGGTCGATACGCCGCTGGTGATCGTCGGCGCGCAGGCATGGAAGGCCGAGCAGGAGCTCAAATTGCTGGGCGAGACCGAAACGCTCCACGGGAGTATCGAACGGCGGCGCGGCGCAAGGAAGCGCGTGATCCAGCTGCCCTATGCACCGTTCCCGCTGCTCGTCAGCCTGATCCGCGGGGCGAAAGCCGCGTTGTTCCCCTCGCTTTACGAAGGGTTCGGCCTGCCCGTGCTCGAAGCGATGCTGCTAGGCACGCCAGTGATCTCGTCGAACACATCTTCGCTGCCCGAAGTCGCGGGCGAGGCCGCGCTGATGGTCGATCCCTACGATACGCAGGCGATCACGCAGGCGATCCGCGCGCTCGATGCCGACGAAGGGCTGCGCAGCGAATATGTGGCGCGCGGGCGAAAACAGGCTGACCTCTACAGCCCCGAAAGTTATCGAGAGCGATTGAAGCATGTCTATGACCAATATCTGTAAGCCCGCTCTTTCGGTGCTGCTCCTGCTCGGGACGGCAGCCTGTGCCAGCCTCGGCGCGACCGGCCCTTCGACCGGCGCGGTGCGCGATATCGAGGGCCAGAGCTATGCCGATGCGGGCATTGCGGTGATAGAACTCAACGCGGGCGTGACGCAAAGGCTGACCGAATACAGCGCGGCGACCAGTTTTGCCGAAGTGTTCGACGATGCGGGCGTTTCGCCGACGCTCGTCGGGCCAGGCGACACGCTCGACATCGCGATCTGGGAAGCGCCACCTGCGGTGCTGTTCGGGACCGCGCCCGCCGAACTCAGCCGCAGCGGCGGGCTGGACACGGCCAGCACGGCCGAAATCCCGCAGCAGCAGGTGGGCGAAGACGGCAAGGTCATGGTGCCATTCGTGGGCCGGATCGAGGTCGTGGGCCTGCGACCCGACGAGATCGAGCGTGTCATCGCATCGCGTCTGCGCGGGCGCGCGAACAATCCGCAGGCGGTGGTTCGGCTCGCCCAGAACGAAAGCCGCACCGCAACGATTCTCGGCAATGTCGCCTCCAGCCAGCGCATGATGCTGACAGGGCGGGGCGAGCGTATCCTCGATGCGCTTGCGAGCGCTGGCGGCACGCGCGAGGCGGTCGAGCAATCGACCGTGCAACTGGCACGCGGCAACACGCGTGCGACGATGCCGGTCGAACAGGTGATTGCCGACCCGGCGCAAAATGTTCGTCTGCGTCCCGGCGATGTGATCACCGTCCAGCACCAGCCGTTCAGTTTCGTTGCTTTGGGCGCAGTCACCCGCAGCGCCGAAGTCCCCTTCGAAGGGGGCGGGGTCAATCTCGCGCAGGCATTGGGCCGCGTCGGCGGGCTTGCCGAGCGGCGCGCCGATATCAAGGGCGTGTTCGTGTTCCGCATGGAACCGCACAGCGCGGTCGAAAGCCTGCTTGGCCCCGATGCCAAGACCACTGCCGACGGGCGTGTGCCGGTCGTTTACAGCCTGCGCATGGATGACGCTTCGAGTCTGTTTGCGATGCAGGATTTCCAGATGCGCGACGATGATGTGCTCTACATTTCGACCGCACCCGGAGTCGAACTGGAGCGATTCCTCGCTACGCTCTCGACCACGGCATTTTCTATCATTGCGACCGCCAACGCGCTCGACAACCAATAGCCCCGTGCGGACGCTACGGCATGCTGAAACAGTGCACGAAACCGCCATTTGTGCGCGGGTAGTGCGGGCTGGCTTCTTTCCGTTTGCGTAAACTTTGACCTTTCAAAAGGGGCGCTTTCCGTGCCATGTAGCCCCCGTCTGAACACTTGAAGAGAGAGATGCCCGCGATGAATCTGGAATTCACGCCCGAAGAGCTGGCGTTCCGCGATGAAGTTCGTGCCTTTATCGAAGCGAACTATCCCAAACACCTGATCGAGGTTGGTGCCCGCGAAGACCTGTCGCCCGAAGACATGGTCGCATGGCACAAGATCCTCGGCGAAAAGGGCTGGTCGGTTCCGTCCTGGCCCGAACAATATGGTGGCACCGACTGGACCCCGACGCAGCGCTATATCTGGAACGAAGAAAACGCGCGCGTGAATGCGATCATGCCGTTGCCCTTCGGTGCATCGATGGTTGGCCCTGTCATCTACACTTTCGGTAACGAAGAGCAGAAGGCCAAGCACCTGCCCGGCATCCGCAGCGGCAATGTGTGGTGGTGTCAGGGCTATTCGGAGCCGGGCGCCGGTTCCGACCTTGCATCGCTCAAGACCACCGCCGTGCGCGATGGCGATCACTACGTGATCAATGGCCAGAAGACCTGGACCACTCTGGCGCAGCACGCCGACTGGGGCTTCTTCCTGTGCCGCACCGATACCGACGCTGCCAAGCCGCAGGAAGGCATCAGCTTCATTCTCGTCGACATGAACACGCCGGGTGTGGAAGTGAAGCCGATCAAGCTGATCGACGGCGGTTACGAGGTCAACGAGACCTGGCTCACCGACGTCCGCGTGCCGGTCGAAAACCTCGTGGGTGAAGAGAACAAGGGCTGGACCTATGCCAAGTTCCTGCTCGCGCACGAACGTTCGGGCATCGCCCGCGTTGCCGCATCGAAGCGAGGCCTTGAAAAGCTGCGCGACATTGCGGGCCACGAAACGATCGACGGTGAGCCGCTGATCAAGGACTTCGACTTTGCTCGCAAGGTGAGCCAGCTCGAAATCGACCTCAACGCACTTGAAATCACCGAGTTGCGCACGCTCGCAGGTGAACAGGCGGGCAAGGGGCCGGGGCCGGAAAGCTCGATCCTCAAGATCAAGGGCACTGAAATCCAGCAGCGCCTGACCGAACTGACGCTCGAAGCGGTCGGAACCTATGGCACGCCGATGTACGGCAGCATCGCCGATCCGCGTTCGAACGACTATCCGGTCGGCCCCGACTACGCGCAACATTCGGCTGCGACCTATTTCAACATGCGCAAGACTTCGATCTATGGCGGATCGAACGAAATCCAGCGCAACATCATCACGAAAATGATCCTCGGCCTTTAAGGTCGGGCGGGAGAGACAGACCGTGGACTTCAACTTTACCGAAGAACAGG
>JAYPMZ010000016.1:13851-17247 GCA_038130205.1 Erythrobacteraceae bacterium
GAAATGGTGCGTGACGGCCTTTCAAGGCTGGTGCGCGAACAATACGATGCCGAGACACGCCGCGGCGTGACCGAGAGCGAAGCCGGATGGCGCCCTGAAATCTGGGCACAGCTGGCCGAACTCGGCATTCTCGGCATGCCTTTCAGCGAAGAAGACGGCGGCTTTGGCGGCGGTGCGGTCGACGCGATGGTGGTGATGCAGGAATTCGGCAAGGGCCTTGTGGTCGAGCCGTTCGTGCCCACCGTTGTCTGCGCAGGCGGCTTCCTCAAGCACGCAGGCACTGCGGCGCAGAAGGAAGAGCATATCGGTGCAATCGTCTCGGGCGAGAGTGTCTATGCTTTCGCCTATGCCGAACCGCGCGGGCGCTATAACTATGCCGACCTCGAAACCACCGCCAAGAAGGACGGCAGCGGCTATGTGCTCAACGGGCACAAGGCTGTCGTCATCGGCGCACCGTGGGCGAGCAAGCTGATCGTCACCGCCCGCACCGGCGGCGACCGCCGCGACAAGGATGGCGTGTCGGTGTTCGTGGTCGACAAGAGCGCTGACGGTGTCGTTACCCGCGACTACCCGACTTTCGACGGTCGTCGTGCGAGCGAGGTTTACTTTGAAAACGTCGCACTCGGCGCAGACGCGCTGATCGGTGAAGAGGGCGCAGGCCTGCCGCTGATCGAGCTTGTCACCGATGAAGCGGTCGCCGCGCTGTGCGCAGAGGCTTGCGGTGCGATGCAGGTCGCCAATGCGATGACGCTCGAATACTCCAAGCAGCGCAAGCAGTTCGGCGTTCCGATCGGCAAGTTCCAGGTGCTCCAGCACCGCATGGCGGACATGTTCATCGAATTCGAACAGTCGGTCTCGATGACTTATCTTGCCACGCTGCGCCTCGACGCGGCCGAGCGTGACCGCAAGCTGGCTGTTTCGGCTGCCAAGGTCCGTGTCGGCCAGGCCGCGCGCAAGGTGGGCGAGGAAGCGATCCAGATCCACGGTGGCAATGGCATGACCGACGAATACGCCATCGGCCACTATTTCAAGCGGCTGACGCTGTTCGATTCCGAGTTCGGCAATGTCGACCACCACATGAAGCGGCACATCTCGCTCGCTTCGTAAGGCGTTTGAGTCACCCGCGAGGCGCGACCTCGCGGGTGACGAAACCTTCTAGAATTCCAGACCCCAGGCGCGATAATTCGCCTCGAGCGAGGGGTTCATGGCGAGCGCCAGCGCGATGTCCTTGCGCCCTTCTTCCTTGTCACCCTGTTCGATCTTGATGAGCCCGCGCAGGAACAGCGAAGGCGTCAGGCTCGGCTCGGCCAGCAGCGCCGCATCGACGTCGGCGCGGGCGGATTCGATATCGCCCATGCGAAAATGCGCCAGAGCGCGGCTGTCCAATGCGGCGGCGGAATATTGCGACTTCTCGACCGCATCGACACAGGTGGCCAGCCGCTCTTCGTTGACGACATTCCACGTCGCCGCCTTCCAGCACAGCGCATTGAGCAGCGTGCCGTCACCCGGACGACGCCGGATCGCGGTTTGCAGCAGGGTGATCCCTTCCTCGACCGAACCCGCCCAGCCATAAGCGGTCGCGAGCAGATTGGTTTCAGCGACCGGATCATCGGCAAAGTCCTGATACTCCTCCGCCAGAGCAAGCCCCTCCTCGGTCTCGCCAAGCAGCGCGAGCAATTCGACCTGTTCGGAATAGGTCGATCCGTCGGGCGCAAGGTCTTCGGCCAATTGATAGTCCGCCAACGCGCCCTCGAGATCGCCCAGTTCGCGCCGCAGATAGCCCCGCGTGAGATACAGGTCGCGCGAAGCCTCGATGGCGAGCGCCGCTTCGACATCCTCCAGCGCGCCCTTGTGATCGTAAACGCTCATGCGGAAGCCTGCGCGGTTCAACAGCGGGCCGATATCGTCGCTGGCGGCATCGAAGATCGCGTCGGCGTAGATTGCTTCGAACGGAGCGAGCAATTTGCGGTCTTCGCCGAAATACTCCCACAATTCGCGCACGCCGCCTGCCGAATGAAGCACCGGAAGCGAGCGATTGAAACGGGCGAGCGCGCGGCGGGCGACGGGGATCTGGTCAGCGGCGAGTTCCTCGCTGCGGCTGCGCATCGATTGCGACAGGGTAAAGTGGTTGCCGGTCAGGCTGGCGGTGGAGCTTACCTCAACCCCGCCGATCTCCGCGCTCGCCTGCTCGTCCCCTTTCAGTTCGAAAGTCTGGTCTCCATCGGGCAGGATGATTTCAAACTCGGAGGTAACATAGGTCGGACCGTTGAGGCGCAGCGGAATGTCGCGCCAGTCGGCCCGCGCGCGGTCGGCACTGAAGGCGATTGCGCGCGCTGCCTGCGACGGGGCGTTCAGTTCATACTCGATGTCGTCGCGTTCCCACGGCGAGGGCAGCGCCCCGCGTGCGGTGATAAGCGCCACCCCGCTTTCGACGTCATAGCTCATATGCTCGTCGATGAGTTGCGCCTGTCCGACAACACTCGACACCGCGCTGTAAACGGCGTTGTCGCGCATTTCGCCGTCACCCTGATCGGCAAATGCGCGCCATTGTCCGCCGATAGTGCCGCGGAATTCGATCTCGATCTCGAACAGGGCAGGCAGGCGCACACCGGCGCTCTGATCGACCTTTAGGCGAACGACGCGGTCGGGTGTCGATTGCGCGCGCTCGTCGAGCTTGATCAGTTCGGCGCCTTCCTCGCGCAGGGGCAGCGCGTAAAAGAAGCGCGGAACGGTATCGATGGTGTCGATGCGGGCGCCGGTCGAAGTGCCGTCGAGCCAGAGGTTCTTGCCGTCGATCTCGGCGCGCACGATCACATGGTCAAAATTACCCGGCATCGGCGCGAGCACGGGACGGACATCGCCGCCCTGCGAGCGCACCAGCACAGCCTCGCTGGTGATGCCCAGCTCTTGTAGAATGGCGAGCAGCAGGACCGATTTCGCTTTGCAGTCGCCAAAGCGGTTTTCCCACGTCTCTTCGGGGCTTTGCGGCAGGTAGTTTCCGCCGTCGAGCCCGTTGAGGAGGTAGCTGATATCGTCCTGCACCAGTTGCAGTGCGAGCGCGGCGCGTGTCAGCTGATCGCTGCTGGCGGCTCTGATGCGCGCCACTTCGCCCGCAAGTTCGCCGCCCGGCGCGATGGTTCCGGCGACGCCATAATGCTTCGCCATATTCGAGGAGACTGCCTGCCAGTCACGATAGGTCGTCACCTGCAACAGCTCGCCGATCTGGTAGCGGGCCGGAGCGTCGTAGGGGAACGGCTCAAGCTCTTCGACGGGAAGATCGACCGTCCACACGTTGAACCCGTCAACCACTTCGGGGCTGCCCACCGCCGCATTTCCGGTGTGAAGACGCGTCACGGGTAAGTCCTGCGGCCAGGAGACGCGCACGCGCCCGTCCAC
>JAYPMZ010000016.1:17257-27540 GCA_038130205.1 Erythrobacteraceae bacterium
CCTGATCGGAAAGCGTGGTTGAATAGGCAAGCCGCACGACATCGCCGAGCCGCGCCCCGGGCACGGTCATGGTCGCGGTCAGAGCGCCGCTCAAAAGGCGGGCTTCGAGGCCCTGCTCGCGGCGCAGGATTTCGAACCGCTGGTTGTCTGCCAGCAGGTCGATCACCTCGTCGCCGCGGATCAGCTCGGCCGAGTGGACGATGAGGTCGCCCTTGTCGGGCATCCAGTTGGCAGAGAGCGTCCCGAACTGGGTGAGCGCCTGCGGGGAATCGAGCGCAACGGCGGTGTCGATATAGGTCCACAGCTGCCCGCTCTCGATCCGGGCCTGATGATCGACCAGCACGATCGGAGAACCGGCATCGCGGCCCTCGGTCTGGATCGGCTTTTCTTCCACCCATGCAGGCGGATCGTCGTAGAGGACTTCGTCCCCGGCAAGCGCAGGCTGCGACACCAGCGCGGTGGTGAAGAGCAGCGACCCGGCAATACGCATTTAAGAAATTCCCCCTATTCGCCCGCCTGCAGCACGAAACGCTGGACCCGGCGGCCGGTATTCACCTCGGTTGTATAGACATTGCCCGCGCTGTCGACATCGACGCTGTGGAGCCAGATGAATTGGCCCGGATATCGCCCGTTGCGACCGAACCAGCCGACGACATCGTGCGTCTCGCGCAGCAGTATCCACACGCGCCCGTTCATCATGTCGGCAACGTAAACGTATTTGCCGTCGGGGCTGAAAGCGACGTCGCTGGCCGAGCGCGTGCCGCCGGTCCTGTCGGCGATGACGATATCGCGCACGAATTCGACGCCTGCGCCCGTCTCGCGGAACAATTGCAGGCGGTTGTTGCGGCGGTCGCAGACATAGACTGTGTCGTCGGGACCGCGCACCACGCAATGGACGATATCGCCAAAGCTTTCGCTGGTCGTATCCGCGCCGCCGTCACCCGTACTGGTAGCCTGCGACTGGTCGAAAGGTTCAGCGCGCGTGCCGCCGGTCGGATCGTCACCATAGGCGCCAAAGGCGCGGGTGAAACTGAGGTCGTCGCCCGCAATCTCGACGATGCGCTTGTTGATGTAGCCGTCCGCGACCAGCACGCTTTCGCCATCGGCGGCGATGTCGGCGGGATTGCCGAGATATTGGGTGCTGGCATTGCCATCGGTCGATTGGCGGCGGCCGAACTGGCGGATATATTCGCCGTCGGCGGTGAAGTTGAGCACCACGTGGTCACCATTGCCGTTGCCGCCGATCCACACGGTGTTATCGGCGTCCACATAAAGGCCGTGGACATTGGCAGGCCATTGCTCGTCGCCTTCCTCCACCGCGTCGCGTCCACGCCCTGTCACGGTGCTTTCGCCCGGAGCCAGTGCCGGGCCGCCCCAGCTGCGCAGGAGGTTTCCTTCCTGATCGAATTGCAGCACATGCGGCGGCTTGGTGCAGCAGGCCTGCGTGATCGGCGGATCGGTGTCGCGTCCGGTTTCTGTCGCATCGAGCGAGTTGGGGCGGGTGAGAATCCAGATCGTATCGTCAGCGGCAACGGCGAGGCCGGGAATTTGCCCGAGGATCATGTCATCAGGCAGCTTGGGCCAGCCCGCATCGACTTTGAAGACCGGCATATCGACGCCCTCGTCGACATGCTCGCTTTCGATATCGACAAGCGTATCCGCCAGCGCCGGTGCCGTGACCAAGGCCGCTGCACCCATGGCCGCAATTGCTTTCAAACGCACAGTTCTCTCTCCCGTCAACCTCTCAGCCTATCGATAATCTCCGGCAGTGCGGCTGCATAGCGCGAAACGTCTTCGAGCTTGCCGGTGCTGACCCGCGAATATTGCGTCCAGTCACCATAGGCCCCGCGGATCGAAATGCCGCGCTCTGCCATCGCCGCCTGCACCGCATTGGCATCAGGCACTTCGACATAGACGAAATTGGTCTGCGAGGGCAGGGCGCGCAACCCAGCGCTGGCCACCGCGTCGAGAATCCTGGCCCGCCCATCGAGCACCATCGCGCGCGATTTTTCGAGGAAGCCGAAATCGTCATAGCTCGCAATCGCTGCCGCGATGCCTGAGATATTGCCGCCGAAGCTCATCAGATAGCCGCCGATCCGCCGCGCGTTCTCCTCGCTGGTGATCGCATAGCCCACGCGCATGCCCGCCATGCCGTAAATCTTGGAGAAGGTCCGGCACACGATCACATCTTCGCCCGCCCGCACGAGGTCGATCATCGAGTTGGTCTCGGGGAAATCGGTCAGCTCGTTATAGGCCTCGTCCACCAGCAGCGTTGCCTTGCCCTTCACGCGCGCTGCAAATCCGCTCAATTCGCGCGGGGGAATGAGCACGCCCGTGGGATTGTTGGGATTGCAAATCTGCACCAGCGAAACCTCGTCGGTCAGCGCTTCGGCCATCGCCGGCAGATCGACATTCATGCTTTCATCAAGAGGCACGCGGATCGACGAAACGCCCTGCCGCTCGCCGTAAAGGACAGTCGTATCCCAGAACAGGTCGGGGCACAGGATCGCGCCTTCCTTCCCCCATGCCAGCGCAATCGCGCACAGGATCTCGGTCGAGCCGCTGCCGATCACCACCATTTCGGGCTTCACCTCATGCCGCTCGGCAATCATGGCGCGCAGTTTGAACAGGCCCCGGTCGGCATAATAGCAGCCGAGTTGCGCCGTATCGTTGACAGCGCGCACAGCAGACGGAGCGGGGCCAAAGGGGTTCTCGTTGCGGCTGAGCAGCGCCTGTCCGATCCTGGGGCCGAAGTCGGGCTCAGGTGCTGCGCCCGACGCGACGGCCTGCATGCCGGCCATGGGAAACGCGCCCAGCCCGGATGCTATTCCTGCTCCGGCGAGGAAGTTTCGGCGATTGGCATACATGACGGCGCTCCTTTGGTTGGTGGTCAGAACTTGGCGATCATCGTGACTCCGACGACAATGAGATAAATCCCGAAGACACGGCGCAGCAGGGCGGGCGGCATCTTGTGGGCAGCGGCCACGCCGAGCGGGGCGACGATGACCGAGGTGACGATGATTGCAGCGGCGGCGGGCAAGTTGACGAAGCCGAGCGAGCCCCACGGCAGCCCCGTCTCGCCAAGGCCGATCAGGATGAAACCGATGGTGCCGGGGATCGCGATAATCGCGCCCATGCCTCCGGCGGTGCCGATCGCGCGGTGGATCGGCGCGCCGCAAACGGTCATGGTCAGTGTCGTCAGCGTGCCTCCGCCAATGCCGAGCAGCGCAGAGAAGGCACCGAGCGCTCCGGCCAATCCGGCGCGTGGCACCCCTGCGGGCATGGCGGCGAACACGGGAACGGCGAAGCGATCAGGCAACAGGAAATAGACCGCAAAGACAAGCACGCCGATGGCAAAGATCAGCGCCAGTCCGCTGCCCGAAATGTAATAGGCAATCCACGCCCCCAGAGCCGTGCCGAGCACGACCCACGGCGCCCAGCTCCTGAGCACTTCGAAATCGACCGCGTGCCGCCTGGCGTGGCTCATGGTGGCGCGGATCGAGGTGAAGATGATCGTCGCAAGCGAAGTGCCGACCGCGACATGCGCGGTCTGTTCTGGGGTGGCTCCCAGCAGTGGCAGCAGAAAGACCAGCGCAGGGACGACGACGAAGCCGCCGCCGATGCCGAACAAACCGCCGGCAAAGCCAGCCGCTGCGCCTGCCAGAAGCAGCGCGATGATCGTGAATGCCAGATCAGGAATGTCGCCCACGGGTGAGGACAATATACCTGCTGTTCAAATCTCCAAGCGCTTTGTTGCGTTGCAGCAAACGTCGGTGAGATGTCAGACGCTGCCGGTCAGCCGCAAGCGCCAGTATTCGGTAAAGAAAATGCCGTCGGGATCGCGTGTCGCACGCAATGCCATGAAGTCGTCGAAGCGTGGCAGACTGGCTTTGTAATAGGCCGCCCAGTCGGCAAAATCGAAGCGGGGCACGAATTTGCCCCAGTGCAGACGAAAGGGGATATCGTTGTCGCGCAGCACCTGCCAATATTGCTCGAAGAAGGCTTCGTCGGCGTTGGGAATGCCCTTGTTGTCGCGGTACCAATAGACGTCGAGCCGCACACTCCCGTCCTTATAGGCGTCGCTGCCGTCGGTGTAGCCCGGGTGCATCCAACCCTTCGAGGGCGGTCCGCCATAGACTTCGGTCGAGAAATATCCCGTCGCTGCATCGCCGCTGTCTTCGAACAACTTCTGATAGAGGTTCATCACCGCTTCGGCGTGCTGGATCGGCACCCAGATTTCGGTGAACTCGGTGCCGAGCAAGCCGTCGCTCACCGTGTTGTCCATGCACAGCGAACGCCAGTACCAGTCGGAGAATGTCGTCTCCTCGCCCGGCTTGGTCATCGGCTGGAAGACCGGCAGCAGCTTGGCGAAGATATTGCGCATCAGCCCGTTGAAGAAAGCAAGCACGCTGCCAATGGCGAGCGCGATGATCCCGAGCACGCAGCCCAGCAGGAAGGTGAGAAAGCGCGACAGCCCGCTGCTGTTGCCCTGGCTCAGGACGAAGCCGAGGTTCTCCAGATAGATGCCGACCTTCTGCCAGATCAGCTTGATGATCCGCAAAGGGCTGGTGTTGCCGACAATGACGAAGATCAGCGCGCCGAGGAATTGCAGCGTCTGTCCGCCGAAGTCGGGTGTGAACTGCTGATAGGGGACAAGGTCCTCATTGCTCGCCGGAACGCGCTTCGCCTTCCACGTCTGGATACGTTCCGCACCCTGCTGCGGCCACCAGACGATGCGGGTATAAGGCGTTTCTTCGAGATATTGCCGCAGGCCCGGCTGGCTCGCGCCGCCGGGGCCAAACAGGTCAACCGGCGCTTCGGGTCCGGTGATCGGTGTCGTCACCTCGGTGCCTTGGATGTTGTACATCGGGACCAACTGCATGCGGATTTTCGTGACCACGCCGAGCAGACCCATCGAGGTGCCGAAAGCATCGAATTGCGGGTGGCTCTGGTCGATCCATTCGGCATTGCCCGTGCCGTCAACGACACGGAAAGCGATCGCATTGGTCCAGCCATAGCGGGTCGATCCGCCCGCAGAGCCGGTCGCGGTGAAGCCCGCGAGCGTCTGGTGCGTGATCCCGCCGAGCGTATCGACCGCCCAGCCACGCTTGAAAATCTGGTGCAGCAGGCTGTTCTCAAGCGTCGAGACACCGAACGGGTCCTGCGGGTCCCAGCCCAGGTTGATACCCGGCTCGACCTCGACCACGCCGTTCGCCTCGTCCACCCAGTCAACGCTGCGCATCTTGTCGAACGCAAGATTGATCTCGCCCGGCGGCGGCGCTTGTTCGAGCGTGCGATTGGGCGGCGTGCCGGCGACAGGGTCGGTGTAGATGCTCCACGCCACCGAATGGGTCGATCCGCGCGCGCGGTGTTTGGTACCGTTTTCTCGCGACAACGCGATGAGCGCGATGACCTCGGCTTCGGTTGCAGGATGGTAGAGACCGTCGGCCCCCGGCTCGATCACAGTGCTGGTCATGATGTTTGTGCGCCCCTCAAGTTTGCGCTGCATCATGCCAAGCTTGCAGGCCTTGGAAAAGTATCGAGCCGACCATTGCGCGGTGATCCGGCCCTGTTTCTGGAGCGAATCGCCGGAAAATCATCGCATTGGGAGTTGCATCGACGGCCCAAGATTGGAACAAGGGCAGCGGATGGGAGGAAGAGTCGGGGGAGAAATATCCGTTGCGGACTTTCGACTTGGCGGGCCCATACAAGCGTTGAACGCGACGGGCCGCTAGTGGATGCCCCGTCGCTTTCATCTTCTATTGGCGTTGTGCGCTCCTCAGGGGTTGCGCGGAGCCGATAAAAAGGCAAAGTTAAGGCATCTCGTGGGGGGTATGAGATGACAAGATCAGGGCCGAAATGGGGTTTGCTTAAGTCCCTCAGTCGCAATCGCGCGGGTTTGTTCCGCGTGTTTGCCGTTCTGGGACTTATCGCGAGCTATCCGGCGGCAACCGCAATCGGCAATGGAACTTTCGAAGGCGTGGCAAGCTGCGCAGGCTCGACCTGTCACGGTCGCGCCGAGGGTAATGGCGCGGTCGTCCGGCAGGACGAGATCGCGACATGGCAGGAACCATCCTCCCCCAGCGGCGCGCACAGCCGTGCCTATGCCGTGCTCGAAGGGCTGCGCGGCCGCCAGATCATCGCAAGCCTTCAGGGCACTCCGGGAATTGGCCGCAGCGCGGCTGATTCTCCCGCCTGCCTTGGCTGCCATACGACCCCGACGCACGGCGCGCCGCGTGGCGCCCGTTTCCAGATCACCGACGGTGTCGGCTGCGAAAGCTGCCATGGTCCCGCAGGCGGCACGTGGCTTTCCAGCCACTATGCGCGTCCTGCGACCCGTGCCTCGAACGTCAACGACGGCCTTGTTCCGCTCGAAAGCCCGAAAGTGCGCGCGAACGTGTGCCTCGATTGTCACTACGGTTCGTCTCAGCCGGGACAGTTCGTCACCCACTCGATGATGGCCGCAGGCCACCCGCGCGTCTCGTTCGAGCTCGACCTTTTCAGCGCGCTTCAGCAGCACCACGACATCGACGCCGACTACACCCGCCGCAAGGGCCGGCCCAATGCGGTGCGTTTCTGGGCGGTCGGTCAGGCCGAAGCGGTCAAGCGGGCGACCAGCCTGTTCGCGCAGCCCAAGTTCGGCATGGAAGGCATCTTCCCGCAATATTACTTCCTCGATTGCCATTCCTGCCACCGTGAGATCCAGGATTCGAACCGGCGGCGTCTGACCTTCGAGGAAAATCCCGGACGTCCCATTCCGTTCGGCAATGCGCCGTTCAATGACGAGAACATCATCATGCTCTCGGCTGTGTCGAATGCGCTGGTTCCGGGGCAGGCCGACGATTTCAAGCGCGCGAGCCGCGCCTTCCACCGCGCGATGGGCGGCGAGGGTGATCCGCGTGCCGCCGCAGTCGCGCTGTCGCAGCGGGCAGGTCAGCTGTCCAACTCGCTTAGCCAGCGGGCCTATATCGATGCTGACGCGTTCAAGGTGATCGGCATTATCGGCGACAATGCCACGCGTCCGCGCTTCACTGATTATTCGGGCAGCGTGCAGGCGGTGATGGCTATCGACACGCTGCTCAACGGGCTTGTCACCGATGGCCGTGTCACTCCGGGTGCGGCAGCGGGTATCCGCGCCAGCATCAACCGCGCCTATGCGGCGGTCGAAGAGCCGAACAAATACAAGCCAGATGATTTCCGTGCCGCGCTCGCCTCTGCGGTCGCCGCCATTCGTAGGTTGCAATAGTTATGCTGGGGGGATGGAAACGTCTGGCGGCCGCACCGGCTCTGGTTCTTGCGGCGTGCGGGGGCGGCGGTAGCCAGCCTTCGGGCGGCGGAACGGGCGGTGGCCCGACGCCGACGCCTTCGCCGACACCGCCGCCGAGCGGACAGTTCTTCAACTTTCCTGCGGCCGAGAGCCTCTCGACTGCCGACGTCCAGACTGTCATTGCCCGCGCTGCGGTGCAGGCCAATGCGATGGGTGTGCCAGCGCATATCGCGGTGGTCGACCGCGTCGGCAATGTGCTCGCCGTGTTCAAGATGCCGAACGCGCGCGACTTCGTTGCGATCCCCGATGCGCCCAACGGCCAGAATGTCGATATCCAGGGGCTCGACGTGCCCGCCGCAGGCTCTGCCATCGCCAAGGCGATTACGGGGGCCTATCTGTCGAGCGGGGGGAACGCCTTTTCGACCCGCGTGGCCTCGCAGATCGTGCAGGAGCACTTCCCACCCGCGCCGACGACCGTGGGTCTCGAAAGCGGTCCTCTGTTCGGCGTGCAGTTCAGCCAGCTGCCGTGTTCCGACCTTTCCGCCCGCGCCAGCGACGGCATGATCGGCCCGCAGCGTTCGCCGCTCGGCCTTTCGGCCGACCCCGGTGGCTTCCCGCTTTACAAGAACGGTGTCGTCGTCGGCGGCATCGGCATTGCTGCGGACCCCGACTACACATTCGACCCCAACACGCTCGACGTCGATGTCGATACCGACGAGATGATCGCGCTGGCAGGGACCGTCGGGTTCGAAGCGCCGATCGATATCCGCGCCGACCGCATTTCGGCAGACGGCACGACCTTCCGCTATACCGATGCGACCTATAATGCGCTGGCCGATGTCTCGGGGGCGAGCTTCACCGGAACCGCGGGCACGCTGATCGCGGTCAATGGCTATACCAATGCCGCAATCCGTCCCGGCACGGCCTATGGCACGGAGACATCGGGGATCAGGCAATCGACCGCGACCGAGTTTGCTCTGCGCGATGCCTATGTCCTGTCCGACGGGGCAGGGACCAACCGCTTCCCAATCCGCGCAGGCACCGACGGGGCAGATGTCGGCACACCGATCAGCGCCGCCGAAGCGCAGGCCCTGCTCGAAGAAGCCTTTACGATAATGACCCGCGCCCGTGCGCAGATCAGAAAGCCGCTCGACAGTCGCGCGCAGGTGACGATCAGTATCGTCGATACGCGCGGACAAATCCTCGGCATTGTGCGCTCGCCCGACGCGCCGATCTTCGGCACCGACGTGTCCTTGCAAAAAGCGCGCACCGCCAATTTCTTCTCCGCGCCCTTCGCAGCGGCTGAATTGCAGGCGGCGCAGGGCGAAGTCCCGCAGTTCGTTTCGCGGGTGCGGACCTTCCTCAACGATCCGAACGCGCTGACCGGAAGCCACGCCTTTGCCGACCGTTCGGGCGGCAATCTGTCGCGGCCTTACTTCCCCGATGGCGAAGTCGGCACGCCTCACGGACCGCTTTCGCGTCCGATCGAGCAATTCAACCCGTTTTCGACCGGTCTGCAATCGGCGCTGGTGCTGCAAAACCTCGCAGAACATCTCGGCTTCGTGCTCGATACGACGGGCACGGTTCCTGACACCGCGCGCGGCTGCACCACGCTGCCCAGTATTGCAGGGCAGGGCCCACGGCTTGGCAATGGTATCCAGATCTTCCCCGGCTCGGTTCCGGTCTATCGCGGCAGCCAGCTGGTCGGCGGGATCGGCGTGTCGGGCGACGGCATCGATCAGGATGACATGATCAGCTTCCTCGGCCTGCACAACGCCGGCGTGCGTACGGGCACGATCAACAACGCGCCCAATGATATTCGCGCCGACCGCATCGTGGTCAATGTAAACGGCAGACAGGTGCGCCTGCGCTATATCAACTGTCCGTTCGCGCCTTTCCTCGACGATCCGTCGCAGAACGTGTGCGAGGGTCTGTAGGCGATGGCCGGGTTCTCGCTCCTTCCTCTGGTGGTGCTTTCGCAGCCGATGCTGCAGGAAGAAATGCCAGTCCAGTCCGAGCCGCAACCGGCGGGCAGGCAGCAGGCCAGCACACAGCAAGAATGCGACCCCGAAACCCAGCCGCACAACCAGAGCGTTGCCGAATGCCAGCTCAACACCACCGCAAGGGAGGATGTCGAGGAGGTCGATAACCAGATTATCGAAGGGCGCGAGCGTCCTGGCTTTAACGCGCCGCTACCTGACCGGGTTGAGCAGGACAATCCCGGCGCGGTCCGCGCACCGCCGCCGCAGGCATTCTCGCCCGATCAGGTTCCGATCCCCGATCGCTGGCGCCTGATCGACGCGGTGACCGATATCGAGGGCAATCCGGTTATCCGCGAGAGTATCCTCGATCCGTACAATCAGAATACCTACAAGGGCGACCGCCCGATCAACCGCGAGAAGGTTCCGTGGTTGCCGATTACCGGCGACGACTGGTTCTTCGTTCTCAACGCGATCAGCGACACGGTTTACGAACCGCGCACCTTCCCGATTCCCGTAGGCATCCAGACTACGCAAGACCCCGACCGGCTCGACGTGTTCGGGAACGACTTCTCGACCGTCCTGTCGCAGACTTTCATCGTCGGCGCCGCACTGCTGAAAGGGCAGACCGCCTATAAGCCGCCGAGCGTCGAATACCGTCTGACGCTGGCCTACAACCTCAACTACGTCGACGTGCCCGAACGGCGCGTGTTGTTCGTTGAGCCATCCAAGGGCACCGACCGTTTCGATCACTTCCTCGGCGTGCAGGAAGCCTTTGTCGATTACCACTTCGGCCAGTTCGACAACGACCGTTTCGACTTCTTCTCGGTTCGCGCAGGCATCCAGCCGTTCCAGTCCGATTTCCGCGGCTTCCTGTTCAATGACCAGCAGCTGGGCGTGCGCCTGTTCGGCAATCGCGACAACAACCGCTTCCAGTTCAACCTCGCCGCCTTCTGGCGGCTGGAGAAGGACACCAACTCGGGCCTGAACTCGGTGGTGCAAAGCCCGCGCGACGATCTGGTGTTCATCGCCAATGT
>JAYPMZ010000016.1:27550-30090 GCA_038130205.1 Erythrobacteraceae bacterium
TATCGTCAGGACTTCCTGATTCCGGCGCTCACGAGCCAGTTGACCTTCGCCTACAATCGCAACCGTGAAGGCGACGATATCGAGATCGACGATAACGGCTTTCCGGTCCGTCCGGCGCTGCTCGGCGATCTGCGCGGGCGCGATTATGACGTGTTCTATCTGGGCTACAACGCCGACGGGCGCATTGGCCGGATCAACATCACCGCGAGCGCCTATTGGGCACTGGGCGAATATCGCAACAACTTCTTCACCGGCGAACCAGCTGATATCAATGCGCAATTTGCCGCTGCTGAACTCAGCTACGACAGGGACTGGATGCGTTTCCGCCTGTCAGGCCTCTTTCAGAGCGGCGACAGCGATCCCTATGACAACACCATGGGCGGGTTCGACGCGATCTTCGAAAACCCCGTGTTTGCTGGCGCCGACACGTCCTACTGGATCCGCCAGACGATCCCCTTTGCGGGTGGCGGGCGCGTGGTTTCGGTCAATGGCCGCAACGGCATCCTCAACTCGCTGCGTTCCTCGAAAGAGCAGGGGCAATCGAACTTCAACAATCCCGGCCTGTGGTTGGTCGGGGCAGGGGCCGATTTCGACCTGACGCCGGAGGTCCGCCTCAGCGCCAATGCCAATCACCTGTGGTTCGAGAACACGACTGTTCTCGAGAACCTGCGTGTCGAAGGATCGATTCCCAAGGACATCGGCTATGACCTTTCGGCCTCGGTGATCTGGCGTCCCAAGGCCAACCAGAACATCGTTTTCCGCCTTTCGGGCGCCACGCTGCTTTCGGGTGACGGGTTCAAGGACCTGTTCGACAATCTCGGCAACCAGGACGAGTTCTACTCGGTCCTCGCCAATGTGACATTGAGCTACTGATGGTATTGAAACGCCGCCTTTCTCCCGCGCAATGGCTGCTGGCAGCGGCTGCGCTGCTTCTCGGCCTGACGGTGTTCCAGACGCAGACGTTTGCGGCGGGCGATGAAAAGCCGGTTGATCGCGATTACAGCCTCGTTATCGCGCCGCCCGCGCCGGTGCGCCAGTCGCAGGCGATGGCCGATGCCAAGTCCGAAGGCTGCCTCACCTGTCACCGTGCGAGCGATGCACCGACCATGCACGAAACGCCCGCAGTGGTGCTCGGCTGCACCGATTGCCATGGCGGCAATGCCGAAGTGGCGGGCAATCCGCAGCTTCCCTACGATCACCCCGATTACACCTCGGCCCGCGATGCCGCGCACGTGCTGCCGAAATATCCCGACAGCTGGCACTTCCCGTCCTCGGCAAACCCGCAGCGTTCCTATGCGCTGCTCAACAAGGAATCGCCCGAGTTCGTCAAATTCGTGAACCCCTCTGACTATCGCGTTGCGCGCGAGGCCTGCGGTTCGTGCCACGTGCAGGCGATTGAAAGTGCCGAGCGTTCGATCATGGCGACCGGCGCGATGCTGTGGGGCGGGGCGACCTACAACAACGGAATTTTGCCCTTCAAGAACTATATGCTGGGCGAGGCTTACACCCGCACTGGTGAAACCGCGACGATCACCGGCATCGGTACCGCAATTTCTTCGCCGGGCTATGCAGAGGACGGCTCGGTATCCGAAGAGCAGCAGGCGCGCGGCGTGATCGGCACGCTCTACCCGCTGCCGACATGGCACGTGATCCCGCCCGCCGACGTCTTCCGCGTGTTCGAGCGTGGCGGGCGCAACATCCTCTCGCAATTCCCCGAAATCGGCCTTCCCAATCCGACCGGCCTGATCCAGCGCCTCGAAGAGCCGGGCCGCCCTGATCTCAAACAGTCGAACCGCGGCCCCGGCACCGGCCTGCGCGTCGCTATCCCCGCGCTCAACATCCACAAGACGCGCCTCAACGATCCTTTCACCTGGTTCATGGGCACAAACGACCAGCCCGGCGACTATCGCCATTCGGGCTGCGCGTCGTGTCACGTGGTCTATGCCAATGACCGCGAGCCGCGGCACAGCCTCGTCTATGCGCAATATGGCCGCGACGGGCAGACGATCTCGGTCGATCCTTGCGTCAATCCCGAAGCCAACGCCAATGAAGCGCTGCAATGCTATTCGCGCCTGTCATCGGGTGTGGGCGGTCGTATCCCGGGCGAAGACCATCACGGCGAAGGCTATGACAGCCACGGCGATAGCCTGCCCGAGAGCGGCCTCGCCGATAACGGATACGGTAACAGCCACGGCGCGCTGAAGGGGCCTGACGATCACGCCGAAGACGGCCATGGTGACAGCCACGCCGATAATGGGCATGGGGCACCCAAGCGTGAGAGCGGCCACCCGCTGCGCCACGTCTTCACCCGATCGATCCCGACTTCGCAGTGCATGAACTGCCACATGCACCAGCCCAATATCTTCCTGAACTCCTACCTCGGTTACACGATGTGGGATTACGAGAGCGATGCGCCCTTCATGTGGCCCGGGCCTGAAAACACCACGCCGCGCCCCGAAGGCATGAGCGATCACGATTACGAGGCGTTCTACAAGACCCAGCGCTTCCCCACCGCCGAACAGGTGCGCGCGATCATCGAC
>JAYPMZ010000017.1:0-17087 GCA_038130205.1 Erythrobacteraceae bacterium
CTGGCGCAATCCGGCCGACCCGTCGAAGAGCCTGATCGTCGCGACCGACAAGAAAGGCGGGCTCTACGTCTATAACCTCAAGGGCGAAAAGCTCAGCTTCATGGAAGCGCCGGGGCTAAACAATGTCGATCTGATCGGTGATGCCCAAGGCAATGTGATCACGGTTGTCGCCAGCGACCGCGCCGATCTTGCCACGGCGCATCTTTCGATCTCGGCCCTGCTGCCGGAAACGGGCGAGCTTATACTGACCGAGCGCATCCCGGTAGGCCCCGGCGAAGGCTATGGCATTTGCCTCGGTGAGCGTTCGCCCGACGGCGCTTTTTCAGCTTTTTCCGCTCCCAAGGAAGGGACGATCTACCGCACCCGAATTTCCAATGGGGCTAGCGGGACAATCGAGCACCAGACCGAAGTCCTCACCACCGTCGCCACCCAGCCCGAAGGGTGCGTGGTCGATGATCGCACCGGCACGCTCTACATCGGCGAGGAGATCGCCGGCGTCTGGGCAATCGACATTGCAACAGGTGAAAAGCGGCTGGTCGCTCCGGTCGGCACGGGCATGCTGGTCCCCGATGTCGAAGGGCTTGCGCTCGCAGCCGAAGGCGATGACGGCGGATACCTCATTGCCTCCTCGCAAGGCGACAACGCCTATGCCGTTTATCGCCTGCCTGCCATGACGCCCGTTGGCCGTTTCCGCATCGCGGCTGGCGCGTTCGGTTCGACCGAGGAAACCGACGGGATCGAACTCGACAATCGCGGTTTCGGGTCGGACTTCCCCGGAGGCCTGTTCATTGCGCAGGACGGCATCAATCCGCCGCATGCGCAGAACTTCAAACTGGCGCGGTGGGATGAAATTCTTGCCGCTCTCGAAGCAGGCTCCTAAGCGGGAAGGCATGCTTAGTACCCACGCGCTCAACGCCGACCGCCGCCGCTTCCTTGGCGGCACCGCCACCGCCTTTGCTGCCCTGCTTGCCAGCGGTTGCATGACCCGCGGACAAACGCCCGGCGCGGCTCCCATGGCCAGCGATTTCACCGGCTACGGCGCGCTCAAGCCAGACCCGGCCGGTCTGCTCGACCTACCCGAAGGCTTCTCCTACCGCGTCATCTCGCGGCTGGGCGATGCGATGGACGATGGCGGCACCGTGCCCGACAAGGCCGACGGAATGGGCTGTTTTGACCTTGGAAATGGCGAGATCGCGCTCGTCCGCAATCACGAGCTGGTGCCGACCGACGATGCGGGCGGACCGATTGCCAAGGGCTTTGGTACGTACAATGGCGAATTCACTTCGGGCGGGACCACCACCATCGTGCTCGACGCGGCAACTTTGGCAGTAAAGCGCCAGTTCCGCAGCCTTGGCGGGACGATCCGCAATTGTTCGGGCGGCGTGACCCCTTGGGGCAGCTGGCTCACTTGCGAGGAAGCCCCGACCGGCCCCGGCCAGCGCTATGGCGAAGGACTCGACCGCAATCATGGCTGGGTGTTCGAAGTGCCTGCCAGCGCTACCGGCCTGGTCGATCCTGTGCCGCTCACCGCAATGGGCCGTTTCAACCACGAAGCCGCCGTGGTCGATCCGGTCACCGGCTACGTTTACGAGACCGAGGACAAGGACGACTCCGTCTTCTACCGTTTCATCCCCAACGTGCCCGGCAACCTTGCCAAAGGCGGCAAGCTGCAGGCGATGGCGCTTGAAGGGCTCGGCGATACGCGTAACTGGTCGCAATCGCCCTCCAAGATGGAGGTCGGCCAGTCCTACCGCGTCAGCTGGATCGATCTCGACAATGTCGAAGCGCCAGAAGACGATCTGCGCAAGCGCGCCGCCGCCAAGGGCGCGGCTCTGATCGCGCGCGGCGAGGGGTTGCACATGGGCGTGCGGCACGACACGAGCGAGGTGTTCCTGTGCTCGACAAGCGGCGGAGAGAAAGGGCTGGGGCAGATATTCCGCTTCGTTCCGGGCATGTCGGGTGCAAGCGACACGTTCGAATTGTTCTTCGAGAGCGAGAGCGCGGAGCAATTCAATTTCGGCGATAATCTTTGCGTCGCGCCCAATGCGCATCTGATGGTGTGCGAAGACCAGTATACCGATGTGGTCGACAACCACATTCGCGGGATCACGCCGGACGGGCGCGCCTATGACATGGCTCGCCTGCGGGTGCAGACCGAGCTGGCGGGCGCGTGCTTCTCGCCCGATGGCAAGACGATGTTCGTCAACGCCTATGGGCCGACCGCCACACTTGCGATCACGGGGCCGTGGACGGCCTAGGCGCGCGCCGTGGATGCGTTCCTTCTCGCGCTGATCCTGACCTTCGCTATCGCGCTTGGTGGGCGTGACCAGCTGATCGTCGCGCAGTTCTCCTCCGAACTGGAGCGTACGGTGCCGCTGCTGGCGACGGGGATCTTCTGCGCGGTGCTCAGCGCGGTGGTGATGGCCTATGCCGGAGCAAGCATGGCCGCGATCCTGCCGCGACAGGCGGCGGAGATGCTGGTCGCCTTTGCACTCGCTCTAGCCGCATTCGAGCTGGCGTGGCCGGTGAAAACCAAGCCCATGAAAGAACCGACGCGCTCCTACGTCGCCATCGGCGCCGTGCTGTTCGCGCGGCAGATGGGCGACGGGGCGCGCTTCGTGATCTTCGCGCTTGCCGCATGGTCGGTCTATCCCACCACTGCGGCTATCGGCGGCGCGCTCGGCGGGGTGGCAGCGGTGGCGCTTGGCTGGTCGCTGGGCTTGCCGCGTATGCAGAACCTTCCCTTGCGATTGGCGCGGCTTGGCTTTGCCGCCAGCCTGTTTCTCGCCGCGCTTGTGATTGGTTTGAATGCGCGCTTTGCCTTCCTTTGATCGACTATACCGATCAGTGCGAATTGCTTATTCAATCAGAAAACCCCTAAAAATCCGCAATTTAAGTTCCATATAGGATCGGTAACGGGAGCCGTTGGTTCTCGCTAAATAATTCAAAGTTGGAGGAATTTATGCTGGACCCGAATAACAACTCGACGACGCAGATGGTAGCCGAACTCAACGGCCTGCTGGCGGATCATTTCGCACTGTACGTGAAGACCAAGAACTTCCACTGGCACGTCAAGGGCCCGCGTTTCCGTGACCTCCACCTGCTGTTCGACGAACAGGCCGGCGAAATTCAGGGCGAGATCGACAACATTGGTGAGCGCGCCCGCAAGATCGGCGGCAATACCATCACTTCGATCGGCATGATTGCCCAGCACACGCAGATGGCCGATCAGGACAACGCTGCAACCAGCGCCGAGGACATGATCAAAGAATTGCGCGATGATAACGCAAAGCTGGTCAAGCGCCTCAAGGCGATGAAGGAAACCGCCGATGCGGCAGGCGATAACGCCACCGACGGCATGATCGACGACTGGACCGACGCCGCCGAAGAGCGCGTATGGTTCCTGAATTCGCTACTCGGCTAAAATACCAGATACCCCCACAAAAAGGGCTGTCTCCGCTTCGGCGGGGGCGGCCCTTTTGCTATTCTTGCAAGATGGACAATATCGCGATCATTGAAGGCGCGAGCGACGCCCGGATAGCCGGGTGGCTGGAACGCTCGCTTCGCGTCGCCCTGGCGCGCAAGGCGGCGGACGGAACCGACCCGCGCCATCGCCGTGTGGTCATCTCGGTCCCCGGCGGATCCACTCCGTTTCCGATTTTCGAGGAGATGCTGAAAAGCGATTTCGATTTCTCGAAGCTGATCGTGTGGCCCAATGACGACCGAATTGTGCCCGAGGATCACGAAGCCTCGAATACAGGCAAAATCCGCGCCCTGTTCGAACCAGCCGGAAGCTATGTGGTCGCGCTCGACGAAGACCAGAGTGTGCCCCGGTTCGATCTCGTCTGGCTCGGCATGGGCGCGGACGGGCACATCGCATCCCTGTTTCCCAATACAGACCCGCAGCTGGACGAGCCCGAACCGACCAAGGTTCTGACGCCCGATCCGCTGCCGCCCCACGCGCCGTTCGACCGCATCACCATGACCTTGCCGACATTGCTGGGTACGCGTGAATTGATGTTCGTCATGCGCGGCGATGACAAGCGCGCGGTGTTCAACGCGGCGCTTGCGGGCGAGCATGATCTTCCGGTGGCACGCCTTTTGAAAGCGGCAGGCGAGCGCGGCATCGCGGTGACGGTCTTTACCTGATGGTTCACATTCTGCCGGCGCCGGTTCATCGTGCGATCCTTCCTGTTGCGCACCGTGTGCGGCACTGGTGGCGCAAGATTGCGCGCACGCCGATTGCGGGAGTCAGCGTGGTCATTACCGGCATTTCGGGCGATGTGCTGCTGCTGCGCCACTCCTATGGGCCGCAGGTCTGGGCGCTGCCCGGCGGCGGGCTGAAGCGTGGTGAGGACGCCGAGCAATGTGCACGGCGCGAAGTGCAGGAGGAGCTTGGCATGAAGCTCGGCCAGATTGCGGCGCTCGGCACTATAGAAGAGGTGCTTTCGGGCACGCGGCACACCGCCTATCTGTTCCACGCCGTTTGCGATGCCCGCCCGCGGCCCGACCGCCGCGAAGTTGTCGAAGCGCGGTTCTTCCCGTCGCACTCGCTCCCCGAGCCGCTCGGCAGCGTTACCCGCCGCCGCATCGAGGCGTGGCGGGCGCGGGGGTGATCAAAGCAGCGAAAGCTGCGCGTCGTCGCGTTGCTCGCTGTCCGCTGCCTGCGCTCCCTCCAGATTGCTGAGCGTCAGCCCCATCAGGCGGATCGGCATGGGCAGCGGCAAGGCTTCTTCGAGAAGTCCGCGACTGATCGCGGCGAACTCCTCGCGCGTTTCGACCCAATGCGTGACGGATTTCGAGCGGGTCATATTTTTGAAGTCGTTGAACTTGACCTTAAGCGTCACCGTCCGGCCCTTTGCCTTGGCGCGTTCGATGCTTTCCCAGACATATTCGATCGTGTTTTCAAGCGTTTCGCGCAGCAGCGCGCCGCTTGAAATATCCTCGCTGAATGTGCGTTCCCCGCCGACAGATTTGCGCACGCGGTGTGCGCGCACAGGCCGCAAGTCGATGCCGCGCGCGGCACGGTAGAGGTAATCGGCGAAGGAGCCGAAATTGCTCCGCAGGAATGCGATGTCCTTTCCCGCGAGGTCAGCGCCGGTTTCGATGCCAAGCCGTTTCATCTTCTCCTCGGCCTTGGGGCCCACCCCGTGGAAGCGTCGGATCGGCAACCCTGCCACGAACTGCGCGCCCTGGCCGGGCCGGATGATGCAAAGCCCGTCGGGCTTGTTCTGGTCGGAGGCGAGCTTGGCGAGGAATTTGTTGTAGCTGACCCCTGCGCTCGCGGTCAGCTGTGTCTTGGCCTTGATCTCCTGCCGGATCAGCTCGGCAATGCGGGTCGCGCTGCCGATGCCGAGCCGGTCCTCGGTCACATCTAGATAGGCTTCATCGAGGCTCAGCGGTTCGACATGCGGCGTGTGGTGCTCGAAGATCCGGCGGATCTGGCGGCTGGCTTCTTTATAGGCGTCAAACCGGTGGCGCACGAAGATGAGGTCGGGGCACAGGCGCCTTGCGGTGACCGATGGCATGGCGCTACGCACACCGAACTTGCGCGCTTCGTAGCTGGCGGCGGCGACAACGCCGCGTCCTCCCGACCCGCCGACCGCAACAGGCTTTCCGCGGATTTCGGGATTGTCGCGCTGTTCCACGCTGGCGAAGAATGCGTCCATATCGACATGGATGATCTTGCGCAGCGATGGGGCGAGATCGTCTTCGCCTGTGCTTTCGTCGAGAGGAGCCGTGCCTTCCACGATACACCCCATAATAAAGTTGGTTGCAAAGTGGAACTTTCGTGACCGCGTTCTATATGCTGCACATGCGAAGAAACCCGATCTCCACCGGCGAAGCCCAAGTTTCGCCCGAAAACAACGACGTGCCGCGCGCGCGGCGCATTTCGATTGGAGACCGGCAACTCATATGGATGATGGCTCTGCTCATGGCGCTCAACGCGTTGGGTATCGATGCCATTCTCCCCGCGCTTGACGAGCTCGCGCGCGACCTTTCGATCGAGGGCAATTCGCGCCAGTTCATTGTCGGCGCCTATCTGCTGGCAGCTGGTCTCGGCGCGCTGGTTCCCGGATCGCTGGCTGACCGCTTCGGCCGCAGGCCAGTGCTGTTCGCCGGACTTGCCGCCTATATCCTGCTCTCGCTTGCCTGCGCACTCGCCACCAGCTTTGAAGCGCTACTGGTGCTGCGCTTCCTGCAAGGCTTCGGTGCCGCCGGTATCGTTGCGCTGCCGCCTGCGATCATTCGTGACCGCGTGGGCGGCGACAAGATGGCGCGCATGATGAGCCTGATCTTTGTCATTTTCCTGATGGTCCCTGCTGTCGCACCGAGTATCGGGCAGGGCGTAATGGCTGTGATGGGAGACTGGCGCTGGATTTTCGTCTTCACCGCTCTGGCTGGCGTGGCGATGGGCGCGTGGGCCTGGCGTAATCTGCCCGAGACTTTGCACCCCGAAGACAAGCAGCCCATCCGTCCGCGCGTTATCGCCCGCAATATGCGCGCAACGCTGATGATGCCGATGGCGCTAGGCTATACTCTGGGAAGCGCAGTGATTTTCGGCAGTCTGTTCGGTTTCATCAATTCCGCGCAGCAACTGATCGGAGAGGCGTTCGGCGCAGGCGACTGGTTCCCCGCAATCTTTGCTGCATGTGCGGGTGCAATGGCAATTGCCAGCTGGACCAATTCGCGCATCGTCGAACGCTTCGGCGCGCGCAGGGTGAGCCACACCGGTCTGTTCCTGTTTATCCTCGTCGCAGGCGCGCAGCTGTGGTTTGCGAGCGATCCGGAAGAAGGCCTGTGGACCTTCGCCCCGCTGATGGCGCTCAACATGGCGCTACTCGGCTTTATCGGCGCGAACTTCGGCTCGATTGCGATGCAGCCCTTCCGCGAGACCGCAGGGGCGGCGGCCAGCGCGCAGACATTCCTGCGCATGGTGACCGCGGCGATCCTCGGGGCCACTATCGGCTATGCCTATAACGGCACGGCCCAACCGCTCGCGATTGCGCTCGTCAGCGCGGCGCTGACCAGCCTCGTGCTGGTGCTGTTCGCAGAGAAGGGCAAGCTGTTCGGTCCGCCCACTCCCGACGAACACTAGTCCGCGGCTTCGAATTCTTCGCTGTCGATCGAGGCCTGGCCTTCGGAATTGTAGCGGTGGCCCGAAACGGTGCCGTAATTGATCAGCTTGTCGGCCTGTTCGAGCAATCCGGGCGAGACTGTTACGTCCGCAGCGGCGAAGTTGTCTTCCATGTGCGCGATGCTGGTAGTGCCGGGGATGACGTGAACGTGATCGCCCTGTGCCAGCACCCATGCGAGCGATAGCTGCGCGGGCGTGATATCTGCCTCCTCTGCCAGCTGACAGAACTGCGCGATCAGCGCGTCGTTGGCGGGCCAATTCTCGTTATCAAAGCGCGGCATGGTCCGGCGCAGGTCGCGCTCGCCCAAGGCGGCAGGATCAAGCCCGCCGCAAAGCGCGCCGCGCCCGACAGGCGAAAAGGCGACGAAGGCGATGCCCAGCTCGGCGCAGGTCTGCAAGGGGCCCAGCTCCGGATTGCGGGTCCAGAGCGAGTATTCGCTTTGCACTGCCGTGACGGGATGGATCGCGTGGGCTTCGCGGATATGCGCAGACGACCATTCGGACACGCCATAGCCGCCGATCTTCCCGGCCTCCACTGCACGTGACAGCGCGCCCACGCTGTCGGCAATCGGCACCTTCGGATCGAAGCGATGCATGTAATAAAGGTCGATGTGATCGGTCTTGAGCAGGTCGAGGCTGATGTCGAGCTGCTGTGTGATCGTATCGGGATGGCAATCGATTGCGCGGCGCTTGCCGTCTACGATGATGCCGGTCTTGGAAGCGAGGAAGAACTCGTTACGACGGCCCGCCAGCGTGTCCCCGATCAGCGTTTCATTGTCGCCAAGACCATAAATGCGCGCGGTGTCGAGGTGATCGGTCCCGATGTCGAGCGCGCGATTCAGCAGCTTCTGACGGTATTCTTGCGGCGGGCGGTCGCCATAGGCCCAAGACAGGTTCATGCAGCCAAGACCGACCGGATGCACCATACGGTTTCCAAGTTTGCGTTTGCTCGCCATCGCCTTGCTATCCTCGTTTTTCAAATTTTGGGTATGGTCGCCGAACGGGCGGTGAAGTGCAAGGGGGCTTGCACTAATCGCCGGATTCGAGCCGCCGCCACGCCAATCCTGCGAACTCGCACAGTAAGGGCCGCGTGTCGCGCGGGTCGATGATATCCTCGACGTTGAAGCGCTCTGCGCTGCGGAAGGGCGAGGTTACCTTGCCCAGCCGTTCGCGGATTGCTTCGAGTTCGGCAGCGGGGTCTTCTGCTGCTTCGATGTCGGATTTGTAGGCGACCTCCAGACCGCCCGCGATGGGGAGGCTTCCCCAGTCGCCGCTAGGCCAGCAGAAGCGGTATTGGTATGTCTCGGCGTTGCTCATCGCGCTGCCCGCAATGCCATAGGCGCGGCGCAGCACAACGCTCGCGAGCGGCACGCTGGCCTTGTAGATCGCGTTCATCGCCTGCACGCCGTAGCGGATCGTGCCTGCCATTTCTGCTTCGCGCCCGATCATGAAGCCGGGATTGTCGACGAGGTGGACGATCGGCAGGCGGAACTGGTCGGCGAGCTTGACGAAGCGTTCGACTTTCTCGCTGGTCTTGGCCTCCCATGACCCGCCCAGATAGGAGGGATCGCTGGCGACAACCGCCACCGGCCAGCCATCGAGCCGGGCGAGCGCGGTAATCGCGGCGCGGCCCCAGTTCTTGCCGATTTCGAACACGGTGCCCCGGTCGAGGATCAGCTCCATCGCGCGGCGCATCGAATAAACCTGCTTGTCGTCGCGAGGGACGATGCTGAGCAGCGCCTCCTCGCGGCGGTTGGTTGGGTCTGTCGGGGCGGTGCGGCGTGCCGGTTGCCCCGCATATTCGGGCATGAAGGAGAGGAAATAGCGCGCGCGGGCAAAGGCCTCGGCCTCGCTCGCGACCTCGTCATCGACCACGCCGTTGCGGGTGTGGATGTCGACCCCGCCGAGCTCTTCCTTGGCCTGTTGGTGGTCCTCGGCGCTCTTGTATTTGTCACCCAGCCCATCGACCACGGCGGGTCCGGCGGCGAACAGCTGGCTGAGCCCGCGCACCATGATCGAGTAGTGCGAGGCGACCGTGCGCGCCGCGCCGAGGCCTGCCGTCGGCCCGAGCGCCAGCGCGACCACGGGCACGGTGTCGAGGTTCCTGACGATATCCGACCACCCAGGTACCGCCGGGATATAGGTCGCGCCGATCTGTTCCAGCGTCTTGACCGATCCGCCGCCACCGGTGCCGTCGATCATGCGGATGAGCGGCAGCTTGAGCTCATGCGCCATCTTCTCGGCCTGCACCATCTTGCGGCTGATCCCGGCATCTGCCGCGCCGCCGCGAATGGTGAAGTCGTCGGCGGTGGCGACCACCGGGCGGCCATTGACCGTGGCCTTGCCGAACAGGAAGGGAGCGGGGAGAACGCCTGCAAGATCGCCGTTTTCGTCATAGTGGCCCTTGCCCGCAATCTTGCCGATTTCGCGGAAGGAGCCGGGGTCGCAGATCGCCGCAAGCCGCGCGCGCGCATCCATCTTGCCGCGCCCGTGCTGGCGCGCAACCTTGTCCGCGCCGCCCATCGCTTCGGCGAGCGCCTCGCGCTGGCGCAGTTCTTCGAGTTCTTTCTGCCAGCTCAAAATACTCTCCCCGCTCGCCCTGAGCCTGTATGTAGAAATCCGCTCATCCTGAGCTTGTCGAAGGATTGTCCTTCTTTTGGTGCTGTTGTGCAAAAGAAAGTGCTGTCCTTCGACAAGCTCAGGACGAGCGGGATAGAAAAGTCAGTCCTCTGCGGCAGGCTCCACCACGCACAACACCGCCTCGACCTGCACCTGCCCGCCGACGCTGGCGGCGAGTTCGGTGACGGTCCCGTCAAACGGCGCAGTGAGCGCGTGCTCCATCTTCATCGCCTCAAGCACCATGAGGCGCTGGCCCGCGGTAACCTGATCGCCCTCGGCCACATCGAGCGCGATGACCTTGCCCGGCATCGGCGCGAGGATCGCGCCATCGGCCGCGGAGGCGTGGCCGGTGCCGTCGTGGCGATCGCGTGTGATGCACCATGTTTGTCCGGCATCCACGCCGATGACTCGATCCTGCATGTGCAGAAGCTCGAACCGGTTTTCATCGGCGCGGGGCGTGATTTCCAGTTCCAGTTCATGCCGCGCCCCATTGGCCCGAACGGCAACCGCATTCTTTTCTTCGGCGTTCAGGCGAAATCCGTAAGGGATATTCCAAAGCTGAATCGGCTTTGTCGCGCCTTCAGTTGCATCAATTGCTGGTTCCATCAGCAGTTTGCGCGTGGCCCTGCGCATAAAGTCCTCGCTGGGCTGATCGGCCGGCGCCAACGCATCGGCATAATGCTCGATGAAGCCCGTGGTCACATCGGCCTTGCGGAAGGCCTCGTGATCGAGCGCACACACGAGGAACGGCGCGTTGGTCTTGACCGGCCAGACTAGAGTTCTTGAGACAGTCCCAGAGAGTCTGGAGATGGCTTCTTCACGGTCTTCGCCCCACGCGATTAGCTTTGCAATCATCGGGTCGTAGAATGGTTGAACCGTGTCCTTGGGTTTGACACCGCTATCAATCCGAAGATCGGACTCATCGTAGTAGCCGTCGCCCAAGAGCATCAGTTCAATCTTGCCCGTACTCGGCAAAAACCCCTTGGTCGGGTCCTCCGCATAGAGCCGCGCCTCAATCGCCCAGCCGTTGATCGACAGCTCTTCCTGCTGCAGCGGTATCGCTTCCCCGCTCGCTACCCGCAGCTGCCATTCTACCAGATCGACGCCGGTGATCTCCTCGGTCACCGGGTGTTCGACCTGCAGGCGAGTGTTCATCTCCATGAAGAAGATGCGGTCGGCGCGCAGCCCTTCGCTCGCATCGGCGATGAATTCGATTGTGCCTGCGCCCTCGTAATCGACCGCCTTGGCGGCGCGCACGGCGGCGGCGCAGATTTCTTCGCGGGTCGCCTCGTCCATGCCGGGGGCGGGGGCTTCCTCGATCACCTTCTGGTGGCGACGCTGCAGCGAGCAGTCGCGTTCGAACAGGTGGACGACATTGCCGTGGCTGTCGCCGAACACCTGAACCTCGATATGGCGGGGCGAGGTGATCCACTTCTCCAGCAGCACCTCGTCATTGCCAAAGGAGGCGCGCGCCTCCCGCTGGCAGCTTTCAAGCGCGCTGGCGAAGTCCGCAGGGTCATCGACCTTGCGCATCCCCTTGCCGCCGCCGCCCGCGACCGCCTTGATGAGGACGGGGTAGCCGATGGCCTCGGCTTCTCGGGTGAGCCGCTCGACCGACTGGTCTTCGCCCAGATAGCCCGGCGTCACCGGCACGCCCGCTTCCATCATGCGCGCCTTGGCCGCGTCCTTGAGGCCCATCGCCTCGATGCTGGCGGGTTTGGGCCCGACCCAGATCAGCCCCGCGTCGATGACCGCCTGCGCGAAGCCAGCGTTCTCCGACAGAAAGCCGTAGCCGGGATGGATCGCCTCCGCGCCCGTCTCCTTGGCCGCCGCGATGATCTTGTCACCGACGAGATAGCTCTCGGCAGCGGGCGAGGGGCCGATGTGCACCGCCTCGTCAGCTTGGCGCACGTGCAGCGCCTTCGCGTCGGCGTCCGAATAGACCGCGACGGTCGCGATGCCCATTTGGCGCGCGGTGCGGATGATGCGGCAGGCGATCTCGCCGCGATTGGCGATGAGGAGTTTAGTGATCATGGATGACAGGATTAGTCGAGGTCGGTTGCAAATGAAACCGCTTCAAAAGGGTTTCAGGCCGTCGGGCGAAAGTCGGCAATCCCCCAAGTGATCGGGCCATCAGGATGCTTCTCGCGGTTGATGATTGCAGAGAGGAAGGCGCGCATGCCGTAGAGCGCTTTTTCCCAGCGCGGCACATAGGTGCGGCTGTTCCACGCCTCGGCCCCGCGTTTCCGCACCTTGCGCCCGATTGCGCCATAGATGCGCGCCGCCGACAGCACTGCCCAGCGGCTGCGGAAGGGCAGGCGTTCAGCGCCCACGCGCGCAGCGGCTTCGTGCTTTTCGACGAGCGCGACGAGGCGCGCGACCATTTCGGCAAGCTCCTCGCGGTGGTGCGGCTTGGTGTGCTGGCCCGGCTCGATATCCTGTTCGACCAGCCACATCATCGGCAGGTAACAGCGACCTGCGGCATCATCCTCGACCACGTCGCGGGCGATGTTGGATAGCTGGAAGGCAAGGCCGAGATCGCAGGCCCGGTCGAGCGTTTCCTGATCTTGCGGAGAGACGCCCATCACCACAGCCATCATCACGCCGACCGCGCCTGCGACATGATAGCAATAGCGCATCATGTCCGCCTCGGTACGCGGGCGCCAGTCCTCGGCATCGAGCTGGAAACCGGCGATAACATCTTCTGCCATTTCGGGCGTAAGGCCGACTTCGGCGGCAACCACGCCCAGGCAGTCGAAGGCAGGATCGCTCGTCAGCTTGCCTTCAAACGCGCGGGCGGTGAGCATGCGGATATGCGCGAGCCGCGTGTCGAGATCGGACTGGTCGCCCAATTCGCCGCCCAATTCCTGATTGTCGGCAATGTCGTCGCAGCGGCGGCACCATGCGTAGAGCAGCCATGCCCGCTCGCGCGTTTCGCGGTCGAACAGGCGTGCAGCGGCAGAAAAGCTTTGCGAGCCGTGCTTGATCGACAGCCGCGCATAATCGACGAGCGCGGCGCGAGTGATGGAATCGACGGCCATGGAACGTGCTCTAGAGGTCCTTGGCCTTCATGTTGAAGATCGGCGTGTGCGGTTCATAGGCGGCCATCTTGTCGAGCAGATCGGGCAGCTTTTCGGCGTGGATCAGGATGTTCTGGTGCGCGGGGCGGACAAAGCCGACCTCTGCCATCTTCGCGTTGAACCGGATCAGATCGTCGTAAAAGCCGAAAGCATTGAGCAGGCCGACAGGATCAGAGTGATAGCCCAGCTGCGCCCAGCTCATCGCTTCCCACAATTCGTCCATCGTCCCGACCCCGCCGGGGATGGTGACGAAGCCGTCGGAGAGGTCGGTGAACTTCTGCTTGCGCTCGTGCATGCCGCGCACGGTGTGAAGCTCGGTGCAATCGGTGTTCGCGACCTCGGAGCCTGCGAGTGCCTCGGGGATCACGCCGATGACCTCGCCGCCTGCATTGAGCGCACCTTTGGCAACCGCCCCCATCAGGCCCAACCTGCCGCCGCCATAAACGACGCCGATACCCCGCTGCGCAAGGCTCGCGCCGACGTCCTCGGCGAGTTCGATATAGCGCGGATCAGCAGGCGAGGCGGAGCCGCAATAGACAGCAAGGCGTTTCATTTCAGTCGGTCACTTCAATTCTGAATTTCGACCCGTCAGGCAGGTCTTTGATCTGGCGCGCGACGTCGCCGGAGAATGCGATTAGCTCCTCAAGAGGCATGATGCACATGTTTTCAGGTGCGTATTGCCCTTCGAGCATGGCGTGTGGCTTCAAAGCGAAAACGCTTCCCTCGGGTGGCTCGCCCAAGAGGTCGCGAGCAGATACAACCAGCTCTCCGCCCCACCACAACTGGTTGGCTTCGGGGTCGTCCAGATGAGCCTGAGCTTGATCGCGACTGCCAAGAGCAACAACCGCCATTCCATCAGGATCAAGATAGTAAAAACAGTCTTGGGCATCACTGATCAAAAGGTGGCCCATCGGACTCTGTGCACGGACGCGCTCCGCAACGACGCCAGTCCAACCCCAATTTGCGTTGATGGTCTCGATGAGGCTCATCCGCTCGCCTTAGCCGCCAAATCCTCCAGCACAATCCCCGCTGTCGCCTTGGCGCTGCCGACCACGCCGGGAATCCCTGCGCCCGGATGCGTGCCCGCACCGACCAGATAGAAATTGTCGATCACGTCGTCACGGTTGTGCCCGCGCATATAGGCGCTTTGCCAGAGCACGGGTTCGAGGCTGAAGGCGCTGCCCATATGTGCGGCAAGATCCTCGCGGAAATCGCTGGGGGCGTAGTGGAACTTGGTGACGATTCGGTCGTGAATGTCGGGGATCAGTCGTCGGCCCACTTCGTCGAGGATTGCCTTTTCCAGCATCGGCCCGACCTCGTCCCAGTCGACCGCCAGCTTGCCCAGATGCGCGACCGGCACCAGCGCGTAGAAGGTGCTCTTGCCCTTGGGCGCCATGCTGGGGTCGGTAACGGTCGGGTGGTGGAGGTAGATCGAGAAATCCTGCGGCAGCACGCCCTTCTTGTAGATGTCATCCACCAGCCCTTTGTAGCGCGGGCCGAACAGGATCATGTGGTGCGGGATACCCGGCCACGTGCCTTCCAGCCCGAAATGCACGACGAAGAGCGAGGGCGAAAAGCTCTTCTTGGCAAGGCTCTTGGCGTATTTCTCCCCGCGCGCCGTTTCGCTCAGCAAATCCTTGTAACTGTGCATGATGTCGGCGTTGGAAGCGACCGCGTCGAAGCGTTGCTTCCAGCCACTTTTGCTTTCGACCTCGGTCGCACGTGTGCCCATCGTGTGGACCTGCACCACCGGATCGCCGACGCGCATCGTGCCGCCCAAACGCTCGAAATGGCGCACCATGCCTGCGATCAGCCGGTTGGTCCCGCCGCGCGCCCACCACACGCCGCCGTCTTTCTCCAGCTTGTGAATGAGCGCGTAGATCGACGAGGTCGTCATCGGGCTGCCGCCGACCAGCAGCGTGTGAAAGCTCAAAGCCTCGCGCAGTTTCTCGCTTTCGATATAGCTGGACACAAGGTCATAAACGCTGCGCCATGCGCGTTTCTTGATGAGCGCGGGCGCGGCCTTGAGCATCGATTTGAAATCGAGGAACGGCACCGTGCCCAGTTTCACATAGCCTTCCTCGTAAACCTCTGCGGCGTATTCGAGGAAGCGCTGATAGCCGACCACGTCATCGGGATTGAGTTTGGCAATCTCCGAATTGAGCTGTTCCTCGTCGTTCGAATAGTCGAAATTCGTGCCGTCGGGCCAGTTGAGGCGGTAGAACGGCATGACCTTCATCAGTTCGACATCCTGCGAGATATCGTGGCCGGTCAGCCGCCAGAGTTCCTCAAGGCAGGGCGGATCGGTGATGACGGTGGGGCCGGCATCGAAGGTGAAGCCGTCTTTCTCCCAGAAATAGGCGCGTCCGCCCGGCTTGTCGCGGGCCTCCACAACCGTCGTCGCGATGCCGTGCGATTGCAGCCGGATCGCCAGCGCCATCCCGCCAAAGCCTGCACCGATCACGCAGGCGCTCTTGCCTGCATATTTTTCAGCCAGCGCCGGATTGATACCCGTTGCGGTTGCGACCGGCGGGTTGAGATCGAGAGTGGGGTCGGCGCTCATGCCTTAGTTCTCCATTGGGACTTGATTGTGGGCTTCCTGCTTTAGCGGAGCGCCGCGTTTGAACATTGCCGCGATAGCCGCAGGCACAGATACGGGAGGACGTCCGGCAAGGACGCGCAGCTTGTCGAACGGGCCCGAGCGGGCAGCATAGAACCGCTCGATCAGCCCCCGCTTCAAACGGTAGAAACGCTGGAATACCTCGACGCGTTTCTCCGGCTTTGCTGCAATAAACAGCATCTTGGCGAGCAGGCGGTAATAGGCGGTGCGGCGCCAGTGACGACGCGCGCGGCTTTCGAACATTGCAGCCAGTTGTTCGCCCGTCAGATCAGCCTCGCGTGCGACCGCGAGCGCATTTTCGACTGCGATGCACATGGTGTAGCTGGTGAGCGGGTGAGTGAACCCGCCGCGCGCTCCCGCGACGGCGACACCGCCAGTGCGGACCGAATCCAGATAGGCGGAAAAGTCGCCGCCGGTCAGCACCGGCAAAACGCCTGCCTCGTGCCCGACGATTTGCCCCGCGTCCCACCCCTGCGATTTGGCATATTGATCGATCCGGCCCGACAGCGCGCTGCGATCGAGGTCAGGATCGTCGGCGTAGTAAGTGTCCTCGACAAAGACATCGTGCACACCCAGCGGCAGGACATAGACAAAGCGATAGGCTGCGCCATTGCCGTGCGGAGCGAGTTGATCGACGCTTGCATCCATGATCACCGGGCGCGTCAGTCCGTGCGGTTCATCGAGCCGGATGTGGCGGCCAAGGAAGACCTGCCACCCGCCGCGCAAATGCGGGCTGGGTGCAAAGCTGCGGCAGTCGATCACGCAGCGCGCCTCCAGCCGTTCGGGCTCGCCATATTCGGGCGCGGCGAGATCGACGCCGCGGGCATCGAGGCTGATCGCCTTGCGCCCCAGATAGAGCGCCTCTTCGGGCAGCGCGCGCACCAGACCCTCGTGGAAATCGGCGGACGCCATGGAGCGATAAGCGGTTGCGAGTTTGCGGCGGTGGTCGGGGAAGATGACATCATAGCCATCGTTCCATTCGGTTTTGCGAAAGCCCGCGAGCAGTGCCTGTCCTTCGTCTGAAAGGTCGCTTTCAAACCAGCTCCAGCGGTGATTGCCGCCGATGGCGTGTCCTGCTTCGACCAGAGCAATCCGCATCGAGGGGCGAGCACGATGCAGCGCGAGCGCGATCAGTCCGCCTGCAAGCCCGCCGCCAACGATAACGCAGTCGAATTGCATGGCAAATTGCGTAGCAGACTGGTCTTCAGGTTTGGCGGTGCTCATCGAGAGCCGGAGTAGGGCAGGGTGCGCGCGGGGGCAATGACCGCGAAGCGCTATTCTCCGAAGACGGGTTCGCAATCCGAAATTACAGGCGGCGCGTCCGGTTGCGGGAAGGTCGCCTTGCCGGTGCAGCGCACCGTCGGCTGGCCTTGCGCGTTGAAGAAATCGTCGCGGTTGTATTCGAGCTTTTCGGCAAATTCCTCGCTCATGATCGCGAACACATCGACGCCGAGCGCATCAGCACCGAAAGACAAGTAAACGTCGGGCGGCGCGTCGAGGATGATTTCTGCCATTGGTCCCGTGATCTTGACCGGGCCGGGAAGCGTCCATTCGGAACCGCTGCCGAGCCCTTCGCGCGCAAGACTCGCCATTTCGGCGGAGGTGACCGATCGCTCGACCAGGGTAGCGG
>JAYPMZ010000017.1:17097-29875 GCA_038130205.1 Erythrobacteraceae bacterium
GCACCTTCGGAAGCAGTCTCGCCACCACAGCCAGCAAGGAACAGCGTCGTTGCGAACGCCAGCAATTCGTAACGCATCGGCAGCCGTTTCCTCATCGGCGAATCCCTCCATGGAACCAAAGTTTTCAATAACATAGGCTAGGATCAACCAAGTCCGAAAGCAACGGATTGTTGGCCCATGCAAAAAGGACCGCCCGGCCAAAGCCCAGCGGTCCCTTTTTTGAATTGTACGATTTGATCGTGGTTCGGCTTAGTCGTTGTCGCTATCGGGAGCTTCCGCGCCCTTTGCACCTTCGGCCAGTTGCGGGCGCGGGGCTGGCATTTCCGCATCGCGATCACCTGTCTTCAGATAGGTGTCGAACCACTCCATCATCCGCAGATTGTAGTCATAGCGGTGCGCCGCCATACGGTTGCCGTGGCCTTCGCCGGGGAAGAGCACCAGCCGTACGGGCGTGTCAGGACGGCGGACCTTGATGAAGCGATACAGCTCCATCGACTGCGAGGGATCGACGCGCGTGTCCTGTTCGCCGTGCATGATCAGGATCGGCGTGTTCGCCTTGTCGGTGTGGTAGATCGGCGAGACTTCGAGCATTTTCATCCAGTCGTCCCACGGCCAGCTGCGCGAGTGGACATTGTACATCTCGTACGGAATGTCAGTCGTGCCGAACTTGCTGGTCTGGTCCGAGATGCCGACGAACATCACGCTCGCCGCATATTCGTCCGAATAATAGGTCGCACCCCATGCGCTGGCATAGCCGCCATAGGAGCCGCCGGTGATTCCGGTGCGCTCCGGATCGGTGATCCCGTCGGCAGCCAGTGCGTATTTCGCATCGACGATGTCACGGAATTCAGGGTCAGTGTAGCGGCCCTGATGCTGCTTGGCGAAGTCCACACCATAGCCGGTCGAACCGCGGTAGTTTGGCAGGAACACCGCATACCCCTGACCCGCAGCGACATGGCCGGGCTTTGAGTAAGCGGTCTGCCAGCCGTTCGATTCATGCGCTTCGGGGCCGCCGTGGACGTTCATGATGGTGGGCGCGCCGCCTGCGGGAACGCCGCCGACGGGAGTGATCAGCACGCCTTCGACCTGCTGGCCGTCGGTTGCGGTGTAGCTGTAGGGACGCTGCTCGCCGAAGTCGATTTCAGCGAGCCAGTCATTGTGGTTGGTCCAGCGCGCGAAGCTGCCGTCCTGCCACACGAACAGTTCGGTCGGATGCTGCGGCGCATTGGCCGAAAAGACCACGCGGTCGCCGCCCGTCTGGACGCCGGTGAGGATCAACTCGCCCGGGTCCATTTCCTCGGCCACCGAACCGTCGGCGTTGTAGATGCGCAGGCGCGACTGCACGCCCACGTGCACGACCGCTGCAAGGCGACCGTCGGAGAGCCATTCGGCATCGACAGCCGCTTCGGCAGCGCCGCCGTTGATCGCACGATAGGAGCCCGTCGCGGTATCGACGAGGTGCAGCGTGGTCGCCGCCGGATCGTTCATATCGCTGGTCCGGAGGGCAATATCGACGCGAGCGAGCTGCGAACCGTCGGGCGAGATTTCAACGTCGCCGATCTTGCCCGGCGTTTCGACCACGGCGCGCACCGTGCCGCTTGCAAGGTCGATCACGTTCACGCGCTTCTTGGTGTAGCTGTCGTCGACCAGCGGGCTCGGCGCGGTTTCGACAATGCCGAAGCTGCCGTCGGGCGACACGTCAAAGCCGCTGACGAAGCCGGGCAGGGCAATCTCGGTCGGCTCTTCGTCAATCGCGCCGTCAGCGGTCACGCTGGCCGAGAACAGGCGCGCGGGCCGGAACTCTTCCTCGTAAACGCGGCTGGTGAAGCCGCCCTTGCGCTGGGCTTCGCGCTGTTCGTCTTCGGCAGCGCCGGTGAGCATGTAAATCGTGCGCCCGTCGGGGCTGAAGCGATAGTCGCGCACGTCGCTGTCTTCGATCGCGGCGAGCTTTACATAGCTGCCGCCGTCAACCGGCACGCCCCAGACGGCGGTGTCGTCCTTGTCCTTGCCCCAGGTGAAGGTCACCCAGCGGCCGTCGGGCGAAAAGCCGACATCGCCGGGCGAAATGTCGTCGGGCAGGAATTCGCGTGCGACATCGGGTGCGGTCGCGATCTTGAGCTGCGAGCGGTAGCCGCCATTGTCCTCACCCTCGGTCACGTCGGGCAGGCTGCCCGTGGTGAAAGCGATGCGGGTGCCGTCGGGCGAGACTTCGATAGCGCCGACGCTTTCAAGCTTGGCGACGTCTTCGGGCGTCATCGGGCGCGCATGCGCGGTCGCGGCAAGCGAAACGCCTGCGAGAAGGGTGGCGGAAATGGCGGTGAGACGGTTCATCATTGTGTGTCGGATCTCTTTCGTTTGAATCGATGATGCCCTGCATAAAGGTGCGGCGCGGAATCGCAAATCTTGGCCGGTGCGCTTGCAAGCCACGCAAGGCAGCGGCATCACACGGCATCACATCGCCAATCCCATGCGATTGGCCGCGTTCTGAGGGGAGAGTGTTCATGCGATTCTGGAAAACCGTCACCACTGCACTGGCCGGAGCAGCCGCGCTGGTCGCGGCTCCGTTGGCGGCGGAGACTGTCGTGATCGAGGCGGGCAGCGTGATCATCGACGCTGACAGCGAGGCGACGGGGCCGATGCTGATCACAGTCACCGATGGCAGGATCACCGACATTAGCCCGGCCACAGCAGCGGATTCTGCGGCCGTAGTCGCGGAAGCCGCGATGAACGAGATCACTTTTGTCGACCTATCGGACAAAACCGTGCTGCCCGGTCTGATTGACCTGCACACCCATTTGTCGGGCGATCCTTCGGGAGAGTTCTGGCGCGCAGCGACCACTCCGCCCGAATATTTCACCTTCATCGCTGCAAAGAACGCCCGTGTGACCGTGCTGGCGGGCTTTACCACCGTGCGCGATCTGGGCAGCCGCACAGACCAGGTGACGCAGATGCTGCGCCGCGCGACTGCAGAGGGGCTTGTCCCCGGCCCGCGTATCGTCACCAGCGGGCAGACGATCGCGATCATCGGCGGGCATGGCGACGTCAACGGCTTCACCCGCAAGGTCGGGGATGCGCTCGACAGCGGTTTTACCTGCACCGGCCCGGTCGAGTGCGCCGCGCGCGTGCGTCAGGCCTCGCAAGAGGGAGTGGACCTGATCAAGATCACCGCAACCGGCGGCGTTCTTTCGCAGCAGGGGCGCGGGCTGGAGGCGCACTTCACCAATGAAGAAATGCGCGCCATCGTCGAAACCGCGGAAAGCCTCGGCCTCAAAGTTGCCGCTCACGCGCATGGCGCACGCGGGATCGAGGCGGCGGCTGCCGCAGGCGTCCACACCATCGAGCACGGCACCTATATCGACGATGCCGCCGCGCGCGTAATGCGCGAGAACGGCACGACATTGGTGCCCACGCTGATGGCGTTCGATGGGATCAAGCGCAATCTAGGCAAGGGCTTCTACACCCCCGTCGTCGAAGCCAAGATCAACGCGGTCGCCGAATATGCTACCACCATCGTTCAGCGCGCGCGCCGCAATGGCGTGCAGATCGCCTTTGGCACCGACGCCGGCGTGTTTCCGCACGGGCAGAATGCGGGCGAGTTCCGGCTGATGGTCGCAGGCGGCATGACCAGCCGCGAAGCACTTGCCGCAGCAACCACGGTCGCTGCCGACATCATCGGCATGGGTAACGAAATTGGCCGGATCGCACCGGGCTTTTCCGCCGATATTATCGCGGTAGACGGCAATCCGCTGGAAAACGCGACCGTGCTCGAACAGGTCGATTGGGTGATGGTGCGCGGGCGCGTGATCGAATGACGGCTTCGCCATTTGCGAAAGGCCTCGTCGCTGCCCTGGCAGTTGTCACTGCGGCCCCGATTGCGGCGGATACTAACGCAATAGCCTCTGCCCCATGCACGCTCGAAGTGGTGGTGCTGGGGGCAGGGCAGGATGCGGGTGCGCCGCAGCTTGGCAATCCGCTAGATACCGGCGCGCAGCTGTTACCGACGTCGCTGGGAGTGATCGACCGCGAGAACGGCCAGCACTTCCTGTTCGAAGCGACGCCCGCCGTGACCGAGCAGGTCCACGCGCTTGATGCGCTTGCGGCCCCCGATCCTGATACGGCGGGCGGGTTGGGGCTCGACGCGGTGCTGCTCACCCATGCGCATATCGGGCATTATCTCGGCCTTGCGCAATTCGGATTTGAAAGCGCCAGCGCCGATGGACAGCTGGTGCTGGCAATGCCGCGCATGGCCGAGTTTCTGCGCAACAACGGCCCGTGGAGCCAGCTGGTCGAGAAGGGCAATATCAAGATCGTCGAGCTCGCCGACGGCCACTTGCAGCCGATCAGCGACATTTTCGGCGTGTGGCCGATCACCGTGCCGCACCGTGACGAGTTTTCGGAGACGGTCGGCTATCTGATGATGACGCCGCAGCGGACGGCGCTGTTCGTGCCCGATCTCGACAGTTGGGACGAATGGGAAGCGGCGAGCGGAGACACTCTCGAAGGTCTGCTGGCGCGAGTCGATTATGCCTTCGTCGATGCGACTTTCTATGACGACAATGAACTGCTCGATGAAAACGGGGAAGGCAGGGACATGAGCGCGATCCCGCATCCGCGTGTGGTGGCAACGATGGAGCGGCTGGAAAAGCTTCCGGCACAGGAGCGCGCCAAGGTGCGCTTCATCCACTACAATCACACAAACCCCATCCGTGATGCTGCGAGCGAAGAAAGCGCCGAGGTAATCGCGCGCGGGTTCAACGTGGCGCGGCGCGGAGATCGCGTCTGTCTGGTTGACGGCGGTTAGAACCCGAAGGCGATACCCACGCGCGCGCCTGTGCTGTCGCTCGCGCTCGATCCGGCGACGCTGGCCGCGATATAGACCCGCTCACCCAGCCGCGCCGCGATTGAACCGGCAAAGCCCTGCTCGCCGCGCCATGTCGCAAGGTTCGCGCTGACCGATATCGCGGAATCGGGCACAATCATCGTCCCTCCCATCGCCATGGCCGCTGCCACCCCGCCGCGTGTGCGGCTGTCAAGTTCGCCCAGTTCGAAAGCGAGGTCCGAAAGCTGCCCGTCGAGCGCGGCGATGTTTTCCGACAGTATGCCGATCTGCGCCTCGGTCATGGCTTGCAGCCGCGCGGTCGATAGTCCCACTTCGCGCACCGAAGCTGCGCTCGCCACCGATTGCCGGCCAAGCACGCCATCGGCATCCACCGTCACCACGTCGACGGGACCTGTCTGCGCGGCAGTGCTTGCGTCGATATCGCCGATCCGCACAGATGTTCCGGTGCCGCCAAGCGCCACTTCGCCCGCTGCACTGCTCTCTGCACCGTGGCCGAGGGCGGTTGAATTCGCGTGCGTTGCCTGCGCGCCCTGACCGATGGCGGTCGCGCCGGTTCCGCTTGCCACAGCGAAGGAGCCAAGCGCTGTCGCATTGTCATCCATGGCAGAGGAAAACGCGCCGAACGAACTGCTCGACGCGCCGATGGCGAGTGCGGCTGTGCCGGTCGAAGTCGCATTCGCGCCGCTCGCCTGCGATTGCTGGCCGATAGCGCTGGAGTTGGTTCCCGTCGCTCTTGCGCGGTTCCCAAAAGCGGTGGAGTTGAGCGCGGTCGAATGTGCCTGCGTACCGATGGCGACATTGTTGAAGTCGAAGGCATAGGCGCCTGCTCCGATTGCCAGCGCCTCGTCCCGCGCAGCATAGGCGCCCGCCCCGATAGCGGTGGTGCTGGCACCTTCGGCGAGCGCATCGGTTCCGATCGCGACGGCTTCGGCTCCGGCGGCTGAGGCAGAAGATCCTGCTGCAAAGGCGTCGATTCCCGCAGCGCTCGACAAGTCGCCCAGCGCCACGGCCCGCGCGCCGGTGGTGGCCGCGAAATGCCCAAGCGCCACGCTGTTCTCGCCTTCGGCCGTTGCCATGTCACCCGCTGCAAATGCGCCGCTTGCAGAGGCCGAAGTGCTGCGCCCGATAGCGATGGCGTTTGCGTCGCTCGCCTGTGCCAACCGCCCCATCGCAACGCTGCTCAATCCGCTGGCAACCGAGAAAATTCCCACAGCGAGCGCATTATCGCCGGTTGCATCCGAAGCGGCGCCAATTGCGGTCGCTCCGACTGCGGTTGCCTGTGCCGAGCGGCCAAAGGCGCTGGCATTGGTATCGCTCGCCTCGTCTCCTGCCTGTGCGAACTGGCCCACGGCCGTGCCGCTATCGGCGCTTGCCTGCGCGCTGTCGCCCACATCGACGCTTGCCGTGCCCGAGGCATCGGTGTCCTTTCCCAACGCGGTTGCATTGGCCCCGTCGGCGGAGGAATTGGCCCCGCATTCGAGCCCGTCGTCGGCGCTGGTGAAAATGTTCGGGCCAAGCGTGGAGTTGCATGATGAGGTTATATCCGCCCGCGCCGGATAGAGTCCGGCCACCGCCCCTGCGACAGCCGCTGCAAGGATTGCAAAGATCGCCAGCAATTCCGGCGGATATTGGGAGATGCGCATGGTCGGCCTCGTTTGCTTACGCGGGACTGCGTAGGCGGGCTCTGCCACAGCAAATGTTTCGCTGGCTTGCCGAGAAACCTCCGTATCGGCCCTAAGCAGGCGCTTCCGTTTCGCGCAGCAGATCGCAGCCGGGCCGCTCGATCAGCCTGCGTGCCGCGTCCCAGCCGCCATGCAGCCACGCTTGCTGCACCTTGCGATCATCGGGCAGGACCAGCGGCATTGCCCTGCAACCATGCGCGCGCGGCTCCCCCCGCGCTTCTAGCGTCAGCAACGCAAAGGCGGGGACCTCCTCGTCCTTCCACAGGCAGGCCATGGCGAAGACGCTTTGCCCGTGGGCCGCGAACCAGTGTTTGAGGCGTCGCCCTTCGTAATCGGTCCCGCTGCCCCACAGCATGACCCGCGTGGCGGGCACGAGACAGCGGAATTCGCTGTTGCGCAGATTGCCGATCCAGAACGGGCTGTCGGGATTGCGCAATGATGTGATGCGACGGGTCGGATCATCGGCGCTGGGCGGAGGAAGCACGCCCCACAGGCGCGGCGTCATACGCGGGGTGAGCGAGCGTCCGGCTGGGCGCGGTCCGGCGATAAAGTCGCGCCCTGCGGTGATGACAGGCGCAAATTGGAGCGGTGCGACATAGCCGCCTGCCCAAGGGTCTTCTCCTTGCTTCGCACCGAAACGCGCAGCGATTTCCTGGGCAGCGGCATCGAGGCGGAAGAGCGTTGTCATGCGCGCGCCGTAACCTTTTGCGTCCGCGATGCGAACGGGTTTCGGGTCAATCAAATTAAAACAGGGGCCAGAACCCATGGATTTCACCGTCAAACGCTCGGCGCAGGTCGTCGCCTTCCTGCTAGTATCGGCAGCTGTCACACAGGCGCTTTACACCGCGCTCTATCTGCTCTCGCCAGAAGGCAGCCGCTTGGCGATCTGGAGCGCGGAGGCGGTGATCTTCGCGCTGCTCGCCGCCTTTGCCGCCAGCCCCTTGGTGCATTCGCAGCGGCTCACTGTGGGCTGGGGGGCGATCTTTGCCGCTGCCGTGCTCAATGTGGTGCAGGTGGGCGTGGGCCTCACCATGTTCACGCCCTTCCTCAATGCGGCGGGCGAAAGCGAAGCCTTGGCTCCTATGGCAGGCGCAATCGTCGCCTATTCCTTCTTCGTCTATAATGCGGCCAAGATGTTGCTTGCGCTTGCGGCGGTCATGTTCGGCTTGGCCAAGATGCAGACGGGCGGCGCGGGCAAAGTGCTTGGCGGCGCGGCGGCCCTTGTCGGTGCGGTGGCAGTCCTTGCCAATGCTGCCTCGATGGCGATGGGGCGCGATGTCTTTGGCGAGTTGCCGCTGGCTGGCGGGGCTGGCGTGCTGGCGACACTGTTGCTGGGGCTTTGCGTGACGAGCGTCGCCGCGCAAGATCGCTAGGGCGGGGACAGCCTTCGCTGCGTGGATAGCGCAGCGCGCGGGGGCGTAGTATTACCCCTTGCATGACCAAGCTTGCCCCTGATCGCCTGACGATACTCGTCTCTGTGGGGATTGCCGTCCTCACCGTCGTCATCCTGCTGGCGATGGATCGCCCGCCGATCTGCGAATGCGGCTATGTCAGCCTCTGGCACGGGCAGATCAACGATGCGGGCAACAGCCAGCACATCGCCGACTGGTACACGCCGAGCCATATCATTCACGGCATGATCTTCTATTTCTTCGGCTGGCTGCTCTTCGGAAAGTTCGGGGTCGGCGGCCCCAAGGCAAAACGCTGGGGCCTGCCGCTCGCCGTACTGCTCGAAAGCGGGTGGGAGATCCTCGAAAACACCGAATTCGTGATCAACCGTTTCCGCGCGGTGACAGCCAACTTCGGCTATTCAGGCGACAGCGTGATCAATTCGGCTGCTGACATCGGCTGGATGGCGCTGGGCTTTTTCATGGCGCTGCGCCTCCCGTGGCAGGTGACGCTGGTGCTGGCTTTGATCGGGGAGATCGTTGCAGGCTATGTCGTGCGCGATAACCTGACGCTCAATGTCGTGATGCTGCTGTTTCCGATTGACGCGATTGCCGACTGGCAGGCGAGCGGCGGGGTGAAGTAGGGCGCTAGTCCGCTACATCTCCGATCAGCACGAAGGGCGCCCAGTACATCGGATGCGCATAGCTGATCGTGGCGGCATCGTATGACTTGTCCTCTCGCACATCGCGCATTGCCGCCTGCAGCGCCGCCCCGCGCGACATGCTGTTGCGTTTGCCGGTAATCGTACGAACGGTCAGCCGCGGAGAGATCTTGTCGTCGACGGGCCAGAGCGAGGCGAGGATGCTTTCCACCCCGGCATAGAAGAATGCGCGCGACAGGCCGCTGAGGCCGGGGGCGCTGCCATTCTCACCGGTGGCGGTATTGCAGGCCGAGAGTACTGCCCATTGTGCCGCCAGATCAAGGCCGGCAATTTCTGTCGCAGTAACTACACCATCGGTATTTGGGTTTGTCGCATCCGCACCGTCGATTGGCGATAGGATCAAGGCCGCTTCGTTAAGCCCGCCGAGTTGGTGCGCCATTACCCCATGTGTGGCGAATACCAGCAAATCGGCATCCGAGAGGTCGATGGCGCGCAGGCCCGGCTCAGTCGCCTGCTCGCCAAGCAGAATCGTGGCCTCCGATCCGCCAAACTCAGTTCTGAGCGCATCAAGCTCTGCGCGGGTGCCGGGCAGGCGCGACATCAAACGCGGGGCTTCGGTAAACGGCACTCTGGAGAGATCACGCACCCCGCGGGTCTGCGCGCGGCGAGCACGGCGGTCGGTGACCCCGCGATCCCGCGCGCTTCCTCCAAGCGCCGGGTCGCCAATGCCGAACATAGCATCGATTGGCTTCGCTGAGACCGTTGTGCCGCGCTCGCGCAGGATTTTGAGCGTCTGCAAACTTGGTAGTTTGCCCAATTCATAGCGGTCGCCCAGCCAAGTTGTCTCGCGCAGATCCTCCGCATCACTGTCTGAGCCTTGCGGCGCTTCGGGCACAAGCATCGCAAATGGAAGATTGGCAAGCCCGCCTGTGTTCGTGAGCGTAAAAACGCGGGTCTTGCCCTTCAGCAGTCCCTCATGCCGACCCAATGTGAGACTATAGAGATTATGGGCGACGCTGCGCGAGAATACGGCCTTGCCCTTGCTCTCCTCATTCCAGAAAGCATCTACTTCATCGGGGACAGGAACATCGGCAAAGACGTCCCACAGGAGGCGTTCGGAAGCGCGATCAATCGCATCGGCCTGTGTCGCTTCGAAATCCCACGAGTAGCTATCCGTTGTGACGAGAAAGCTGTGCGTTCCCATGGTGGTCGTTGCCAGTGCGAACACCGCCTCTTCCGGCCCGAGCATTTGCTGTACTGTGGCGAGAGAAAGCGGCTGTGGATTGAGGATGTCAAAATAGCCCGGCAGGCGTGCTTCAAGCTCACTCAAGACTTCCGCTCTTCGTTCGAGGCTTGAGAGATCGCGGTGGAACCGTTCGAACTCCTCATCGCTTTCGCCGGCAGGTCCGGTGCCTCCAACGATAACCGCGGGATGGTAGTCGATCGCGTTCAGCCGTTCGAGCTCCGCGACCTCGTCTGCAAAACCGCTGGAGCGGGCAAAGGAGATGGCCGCGTTCTTGAGCATAGCATCGTCATTCTCTCGGTCGTTGAGGAACTGGATGAGGCGGAACGCCTGCTCGTCGTCGTCGCCGGGACCGAAGGCGGCGGTGAAAGCATCCTCAAGATCGGTATCGGCTACGTTCCTTCGCGCCCACAAGACATCGAGATAGCCTTGCGAAACCTCGGCAAGGCCATCAATGTCGGCTTCTGCCGCCACTGCACGCAGGTCGAATTCACGCTCCAGTCGATCTTGAACACTGCGCATTTCGGCATGAAGGATCGACAGTGGCCCTTCGAGCGTACCGAGGGCTTCGGGAGCATATTTGACGAAGTAGCGATAACGCGAGACGTGGATCTCTTCGGCATTTGTCCGGTACGTGAATTCATTCACCCATTGGTCGCAGACAACCGGATCGGCATCTGACAGATACTGTTGGGTGGAAACGCCATTATCGAGGTTGCGGTGTAGCACCGACGAACAATGTTTCTGCTCAAGTGTGGCCGGAGTGGCTGCGGAAGTGAGCTTGTCAGCCCATAAAAAGACAGTCTCGCCCGTCAGATGGTCAAGCGCGAATATCTGTATCAACAGGGCTTGAGTTATGGTGGCATCGCGTTCGAAGCTTGCGACCAATGGCACTGCTTTTCCGACATAGATTTGGACTAACCAGTATTCACCGCGATTGGCAGCAATCCTTGCGCGCAAAAGCAGTGATGCGGCGAGCGCTTCGTCTTGGGACAAGTCAGTGCCAGAGTTGGACAGGAGCGACGCCAGATAATTTCGGGCAAGCCGGTCTTCCCACGCCGATTCAATGTGTCGGTAGCCAGCGAGATCGGCACCCCTGATGGTGTCCATCAATGAGGCGAGCCGGTCACGTGCCGCTTCGCTCCGCGCATTCCCACTGCCGTGCACACGCTCGCACCTTGCGGCCCGTTCGAGATAGAGCGTCGAGAGGTGCGAGAACGCTTCTACTTCTATGGTATCAAGCCCTTTGCTGCCATGTCCCCGTGCTGGCGCAGAGTGCAGGCGAGCGATGCTCGTTTCGTCAATCGCATCCAGCAGCGAGTTGAGGTCCGTGCATACGCTTTCGTCGGTCTGGCTGGTAAGCGCCATCTCAGCAAGTTCACCGAGCGCGATGGTTGCTGCCTGGCCATTTTCTAACGGCTCATCGGCGTCTGGACCAAGCAGGGCAAGAATATCCTTGCGGCGATCCTCGACATAAGCGGCATAATGCGACGCCAGTGCGCCCTCAACTTGATGTGGTCGCGCGGTATCGAACTGGTTTTGAGCAGCGACGCTGGTGGCGTATGCACCAGATATGGCCGTGAGCGCAGCGAGGGTCGACAGTGCCCGCCGAATACCACTCATGAAAAGCTCTCCCCGCGTCTGGGAAAAGCTTGTGGGTGCTGCGAGACCAAGTCAAGCTCAGGTGCCCCACTATTTCCCCACGGGCCTTGCTTGCCTTAGGATTGGACACCGGCCACGCTTGCGCCTAAACCCTTTCCATCCCCGGGGAGCCATGAGGCTGAGAGGGCGGTTCAAGTCCGTCGACCCGTTGAACCTGAACCCGTTAGCACGGGCGGAGGGAAGGGTTGGCCCGCAACATCACAAGGCCACACCCGAAGTCCTATCCGCCCCCTTGGAGAGACTTCGCATGGCCGACATCAATTCCCCCGTCGAAATCGGCGTAACCACCGGGCCGATCCGTGGCAGCCGCAAGGTCCACGTCGGTGCGCGCACCGGCTCGGGTGTGCGCGTCGCTATGCGCGAGATCGATCTCGAAGCCGGTGAGGCGCCAGTGCGCGTTTACGACACCTCCGGCCCCTACACCGATCCGGCGGTGAACATCGACATTAACGCAGGCCTCGCCCCGCTGCGCCGCGAGTGGATCATGGCGCGCGGCGATGTCGAGCAATATGACGCGCGCGAGGTGAAGCCTGAGGATAACGGCCAGCTCGGCCCAGACCGTTCGGGCGGCGTCCCGCAATTCCCCAATGTCGTGAAGCGTCCCTTGCGCGCCAAGGCCGGCAGCAACGTCAGCCAGATGCACTACGCCCGCAAAGGCATCATCACGCCGGAAATGGAATATGTCGCCGAGCGCGAGAACCTCGGGCGCGAAATCGCCAAGGATTTCGTGCGCGATGGCGAAAGCTGGGGCGCAGAGATCCCCGATGTGATCACGCCCGAATTCGTGCGCAGCGAAGTCGCGCGCGGGCGGGCGATCATACCCTCGAACATCAACCATCCCGAAAGCGAACCGATGGCGATCGGGCGCAACTTCCTCGTCAAGATCAACGCCAATATCGGCAACTCCGCCGTGGCCTCTGACGTGGCTCAGGAAGTCGACAAGATGGTCTGGGCGACCCGCTGGGGTGCCGACACGATAATGGACCTTTCGACGGGGCGCAATATCCACGACACGCGTGAATGGATCATCCGCAACTCCGCCGTGCCGGTCGGCACCGTGCCGATCTATCAGGCGCTCGAAAAGGTCGGCGGCGTTGCCGAGGAACTGACCTGGGAAATCTTCCGCGACACGCTGATCGAGCAGGCCGAACAGGGCGTTGACTATTTCACCATCCATGCGGGCGTGCGCCTGCCTTACGTACCGCTCGCCGCCAAGCGCGTGACGGGTATCGTCAGTCGCGGCGGTTCGATCATGGCGAAATGGTGCCTCGCGCATCACAAGGAGAGCTTCCTTTACGAGC
>JAYPMZ010000018.1:0-6199 GCA_038130205.1 Erythrobacteraceae bacterium
CGAACGGGTTGCCCCGTGATTGTTTGCCGTGACCGGGCTAAGGCTGTCGAGCGAGGCCATGAAGGTATCCTTGCCCACACCATCGAAAACGGTTGGCACGCCTGCACCGCCGGTGATCTCGCGGACACGCTTGGCGATATCCTCGTGATCGTAGCGGATGATGTGGTCGCAGCCTGCCTCGCGGGCGAGCGCGGCCTTGGTCTCGCTGGAAACCGTGCCGATGACGCTCGCACCCACGGCCTTTAGCCACTGCACCATAATCTGCCCGACCCCGCCAGCTGCGGCATGAACCAGCACGGTGTCGCCCGCCTGCACCTTGGCGCAGCGTACAACCAGACATTCGACCGTAGCGGCTTTCAGGATCGCTGCGGCGGCGGTCTCGTCAGAGATCGCGTCGGGGACCGAATAGAGCGCAGTAGCCGGCATGATGCGATGGGTGGCATAGGCTCCGAGACCGGGGCCCATATAGGCGATGCGGTCGCCCACCGAGAATTCCGTCACGCTTTCTCCGAGCGCGATGATCGTGCCAGCGGCCTCCACTCCGAGCCCGCTTGGCAGGGGCACCGGATAGAGCCCGCCGCGATGGTAGGTGTCGAGGAAATTGAGCCCCACTGCGCCGTGTTCGATCAGAACCTCGCCCGCGCCGGGTTCGCCGATGTCTGTGGTGACGAATTCGATGACTTCGGGGCCACCCTGCCGGGTGATTTCGACGCGGGTCGCCTGCATGTTATGTCTTCCAAATAATGCGTCCTGCAACCGCATCGAGCTTTGCCAGCAGGGCGGGATCGTGTTCTTCGGGCGCGGTGATCACCGCATCGTCGAGCGCGGTGTCGATCGGCGAGGCCTTGCGCGTCTTGGGCAGGTTCTTGATGAACTGCAGCACCATGTCGCGGGCAAGCTGGCCGTTTTCCTGCATCTGCGCGACGACTTGGGCGACGTTCACTTCCTCTTCGCTGTCGCGCCAGCAATCGTAATCGGTCGCCATCCCGACGAGCGCGTAGGGAAGCTCTGCCTCGCGCGCGAGTTTCGCTTCGGGCATGCCGGTCATGCCGATCACATCTGCGCCCCATGCGCGGTACATGTGGCTTTCGGCGCGGGTCGAGAACTGCGGGCCTTCCATCGCGAGATAGGTTGCGCCGGTCGCGAGCTTGCCCTTGCACTGGGTGATCGCCTTGGCCGCCATTTCGGAAAGGCGCGGGCAGACCGGATCGGCCATCGAGACATGGGTGACAAAACCGCTGGAAAAGTAGGTCGAAGGGCGCGAGCGCGTGTTGTCGATGAATTGCTCGACCACCGCAAAGCGTCCGGGCTCGATTTCCTCGCGCAGCGAACCGACCGCCGAAATGGCGAGAATATCGGTGCAGCCGGCGCGTTTCAGCGCATCGATATTGGCGCGCGCGTTCAATTCGGTGGGGCTGATAGGGTGGCCGCGGCCGTGACGCGGAAGGAAGCGGACCTTCACACCGCCGATGGTCCCGAACAGGATTTCGTCCGAGGGATCGCCCCAAGGGGTGTCGATCATGAGCCATTGCTCATCCTCTATCCCCGCGACCCCGTAGAGGCCCGAGCCCCCGATAATCCCGATACACCAGTCTTTGGCCATGCTGCTTATGCGTTGTCCTGTCTTGTTCTCTCGCGCCTTATGTCAGGTCCGCTCTGCGGGGCAAGGGCGAGGGGGGTGTGCTAGGGGGTAGGATATGGGCGGGAAGTTCTAAACCAACGGTCAACGGCAGATTTCCGCGTGGCCCCGTTGCGATTGGCAATTGATTTTTGCCCGCAATGCTCCAACCTTGGGGGCGACAGATTCCCCGATACGAATGGAGAGAGATATGGTCACCCAGTACAAGAACCTCATCAACGGCGAGATGGTCGCAACCAGCGACTGGCTCGACGTGGTCAATCCCGCCAACGAAGAAGTCATCGGACAGGTTCCTGCCTGCGGTGCCGATGAACTCGACAAGGCGGTTGCCGCTGCGCGCGCTGCGTTCAAGAGCTGGAAGAAGACTTCTTTTGAAGAGCGTCAGGCCGCGTGCATGGCGATCTCCGGCGCGATCAAGGAAAACGCCGAGGAACTTTACCGCCTGCTGACCAGTGAGCAGGGCAAGCCGCACGCACAGGCCAAGGGCGAAATCTACGGCGCTGCTGGCATGTCGGCAGCGCAGGCGACTTTCAAGCTTGAAGACGTTGTAAGCGAAGACACCGATACCCGCCTGTCGCGCACCCGCCGCGTCCCCGTCGGCGTGGTCGGCGGCATCGTTCCGTGGAACTTCCCCATCATGATGGCGGTGCAGAAAATTGTGCCCGCGCTGATGAGCGGCTGCACCATTGTGCTCAAGCCGTCGCCTTTCACTCCGCTGACGACGCTGCGCCTTGCCGAACTGATCGCTGACAAGGTTCCCGCAGGGACGGTCAACATCATCACCGGCGAAGATTCGCTCGGCCCGCTCATCACCGGTCACAAGGATATCGACAAGATCACCTTCACCGGCTCGACCGCGACGGGCAAGAAGATCATGGAAGGCGCCTCTGCCGACCTCAAGCGTATTACGCTCGAACTGGGCGGGAACGACGCTTCGATCGTGCTCCCCGATGCCGACCCCAAGAAGGTGGCCGAACAGATTTTCTGGTCGAGCTTCCAGAATGCCGGACAGGTCTGCGTCGCGGCCAAGCGCATCTATATCCACGAGGATATCTATGACGAACTGAGCCAGGCAATTGCTGAATACGCCAAGACTGTTGTCGTTGGTGACGGTGCCGAACAGGGCACCGGCGTCGGCCCGATCCAGAACAAGAAGCAGTACGAGCGCGTGCTCGAACTGATCGAGGATGCCAAGGGCAACGGCTACAAATTCCTCACTGGCGGCGACAAGGACCCGTCGGGCACCGGCTATTACGTGCCGATCACTATCCTCGACAACCCGCCTGAAGATGCGCGCATTGTGGCAGAGGAACAGTTCGGTCCGGTCATGCCGCTGATGAAGTTCTCTTCGGAAGACGAAGTCATCGCACGCGCCAATGCATCCGACTACGGTCTTGCTGGCGCCGTGTGGACGAGCAATCCGGAAAAGGGCGTCGAAATCGCCGAACAGCTCGAAACCGGCACGGTGTGGATCAACGAGTATATGCACCTGTCGCCCTTCGCACCCTTCGGCGGGCACAAGCAGTCGGGCTTCGGTGCCGAATACGGCCTCGATGGTCTGAAGGAATTCACCTATCCGCAGGTGATCACGATCAAGCGCGACGCCGTGACCGCCTGATAGGCCAATGAATAGCAGGTGGCGGCGTCAGCGACGTCGCCACCACGCTGCCAGAAAACTCCCGATCAGCACGTGCCACACGGCTGAAATCGCCGCCGGAACAGGGGCAAGCGCTGCCTGCCCGATGTCCGCAAATTGCGCCGCAAACGCAGGCGTCTTGGCAAGACCCGAACCAAGACCCGAATTTTGCATCCCCACTTCGATGGAAATGGTCCGCGCCTCGATCGTTCCGAGGCCGAGCAGCCTTGCGAGCAACAGGCCGAGGCCGAAGCCCAGCACATGGAGCAGGAAAGTCGCGGCGAGAAGCACACCCGCATGTTCGGCAATCTGTGCCCTTGCTCCGCCCACAATCCCGCCGACGATCAGGATCACCAGCACAATCGCCACCAGCGGCAGGAACCCGCTCACCGCGCCCGCCGCGCGCGGGAACAGGCGGTTGAGCAGCGTCCCCAGCACAACAGGCACCAGCACCACTGCGACCATATTCACCAGCAGGTTCCAGCGGTCGATAGCGACATAGGTCCCCGCCAGCGCGCCCGTCAGCAGCGGGGTGAGCGCAACCGCTGCCAGCGTCGATGCCATTGTCATCGCCACCGACAAGGCGACATTGCCGCGCGCCAGGTAGGTGACGATGTTCGACGCCGTGCCTCCGGGGCAGCAAGCGACAAGGATCAGCCCGACGGCGAGGCCCTGTTCCAGCCCCATGACCTGTGCGATTCCGAAGCCCGCAACCGGCATGACCGCAAATTGCAGCGCCACTCCGGCAAGCAGCGCCTTGGGTAGCTTGGCGAGCGAGCGGTAATCCTCGAAAGTGAGCGTCAGGCCCATCGCCAGCATGACGAGGCCAAGCGCCACCGACAGAAGCGGCTGCCCTGCCACCTGTATGCTGCCGTCGGTCATCCAGGTGAAGGCGGGCGGATAAAACCACGCCAGCGCCACGCCGACGACGGTCAAAAGCGCGAAATTGTTGGTAATGGTGCGCAGCATCGCTTTCCCCCGGTTCAGGCCCCTCTATTCCTCGACGAACGGCCCTAGCAATATCCTTGCGCGCCGCTAGTCTCCCGTTCCAACACAGGGAGATTTCACAATGCGCCGTTTTGCTGCCGTCCTGCTTGGCTGTTCGATGCTCGCCATGCCCTCGCTTGCCCATGCGGACGATCACGAGGAGGACGCCGAAGCCGGCTGGGACGTCGAGGCTCCGCGCGGGGCGACGATCACGCAGGTCCCGATTGCAACCGACGAGGCGACGTGGATGGATGTCGATGTCTCGCCTGACGGACGCACGCTTGCCTTCACCGTTCTGGGTGACATCTACACCATGCCGATCTCCGGCGGCACGCCGACCCGCATCGCCGAGGGCCTCGCCTGGGAAGTACAGCCGCGCTTCTCGCCCGATGGCAGCAAGATCGCTTTCACCTCCGACCGTGCAGGCGGCGACAATATCTGGGTGATGAACACCGACGGCAGCGATATGCGGCAGGTGACGGACGAGAGCTTTCGCCTGCTGAACCAGCCCAACTGGTCACCCGATGGCCGCTTCATCATAGCCAAGAAGCACTTCACGACCGAGCGTAGCGCAGGCACGGGCGAAATCTGGATGTATCACGTGTCGGGCGGCGGCGGCGTGGCCGTTGTCGAGCGGCCCAATGAAAACTTCCAGAAAGAACTCGGCGAGCCGATTTTCTCGCCCGACGGCGAGGCGATCTACTACACGTTCAACACCACCGGCGGAAACACCTTCATCTACGCGCAGGATTCGCAAAGCGGCATCTTCGCGATCGAGCGCCATGACCTCGAAACCGGCGAAGTGACCACCGCGATTGACGGCTATGGCGGCGCGGTGCGTCCTACCCCTTCGCCCGATGGCAAGGAAATCGCCTTCGTGCGCCGCGACAAGGACCAGTCGCAGCTGTGGGTGAAGGACATAGCCAGCGGCCGCGAACGGATGATTTACGGCGCGCTCGACCTCGACATGCAGGAGACATGGGCGGTTTACGGTGTCTATCCGAACATGGACTGGACCCCCGACAGCAAGAGCATCGTGTTCTGGGCAGGCGGGAAGCTCAACCGCGTGGACCGTGACGGGGCAAACCATGCGGTGATCCCGTTCAGCGTCTCCGACACGCGCGGCGTGGCCGATGCGCCGCATCCGGCCATCGAAGTCGCGCCCGACCGTTTCGTCACCACCATGCCGCGCTTCGGCCAGCTTTCGCCTGACGGGACGCGGGTGATCTTCGAAAGCCTCGGCCGGCTTTACACCAAGTCGGCGCGCGGGCGCGATGCGCCGCGTCCGCTGACGGGGGCAGGCGAAGAAGTGCAGGCTTTCCCCGCTTACAGCCGCGACGGATCGAAGCTCGCCTTTGTCGAATGGACCGATGAAGGACTGGGCCAGATCGTCGTCACCGACGCCAATGGCGGCAACAAGCGCACCGTGACGCGCACGCCCGGCCACTACGCGGACCTCGTCTGGTCGCCTGACGGTCGCCATATCGCTTTCGAGAAGCGGGCCGGCGGCTACATGACTTCGCCCGATTATTCGGACAATACGGGCATCTATATGGTCCCCGCGAGCGGCGGGGAAGCCATGCGTGTGTCGCGTTCCGGCTCGAACCCGCAGTTCGGTGCGTCGAACGACCGCATCTTCATGACCGCGGGAGAGGGCGATGCCTATGCGCTCGTCTCGACCGACCTCGATGGCGAGGCGCGCCGCGTCCATGCCAAGGGCGATCTCGCCAATGATTTCCGCGTGTCGCCCGATGGCTACACCGTGGCCTTTCGCCAGAATTATGAAGTCTTTGCCATGCCGCTGATCCCCGGCGGACAGGCGATTTCGGTGAGCGAGACGGGCAGCGCGCTGCCGATCACCAAGATATCCGAAGGCGGGGCCGACTACATCAGTTGGGCGCGCGGGGGAGAGACACTGTTCTGGTCCATCGGCGCGA
>JAYPMZ010000018.1:6209-9513 GCA_038130205.1 Erythrobacteraceae bacterium
GCTCAAGAGCGCGCAGACTTCGGACTTCTTCCGTTCGCAGCCCAAGGGTGAAGATGAAGAAGACGAAGGCTTCACGCCCCCCGAAACCGGCATTTCGATGGGCCTCACCGTCGCCGCCGACAAACCCACGGCCACCGTTGCGATCACCGGTGCGCGCATCCTCACCATGAAGGACGGCCTCGCCGCGACCGACCCCGGCGCGATCGACAATGGCGTGATCGTGATCGAGGGCGACCGCATCACCGCTGTAGGCGCGGCAGGCGAAGTCGCCATCCCGTCGGGCGCAACGATGATCGAAGCGGCAGGCAAGGTGATCATGCCCGGTCTCGTCGATGCCCATGCGCACGGCCCCTATGGCATTGGCGACTTTATCCCGCAGCAGAACTGGACGCTGATCCAGGATCTCGCGATGGGTGTCACCACGGTGCACAACCCGTCGTCCGATGCGAGCGTGGTCTTCGCCGCGGCCGAACGCCAGCGCGCTGGCCTCACGCTCGGCCCGCGCATCTTCTCGACCGGCGAAATTATCTACGGCGCGAAGTCGCCAGGAGTTTATGCCCGAATCGATAGTTATGACGATGCGCTCGCCCATGTTCAGCGCATCCGTGCGCAGGGCGGGATTTCGGTCAAGAACTACAACCAGCCCCGCCGCGAACAGCGGCAGATGGTTGCGCGTGCAGCGGCCGCGGAAAACATGCTGGTGGTGGCCGAAGGCGGATCGCTGTTCGGGATGGACATGAACCTGATCGCAGATGGCAATTCGACGCTCGAACACAATGTACCGGGCGACGTGTTCTACGAAGACGTGCTGCAATTCTTCGGCCAGTCGAACACCAATTACACCCCCACGCTGGCCGTCACCTATGGCGGTCTCGCGGGCGACCCCTATTGGCGGCAGGCCACAAATGTGTGGGAGAACCCGCTGATGGTTCACACCCCGCCCAAGATGCTGCTCGCCGAAACAGGCCGTCGCACCACTGCGCCCGACTGGGCTTTCGTGGACGACAATGCAGCCCGCGAAGCGCACAAGATCGCGCGGCGCGGGGTCGAGGTGTCGATCGGTGCTCACGGCCAGCAAGCGGGCGTTGGCGCGCATTGGGAGCTGTGGAGCTTCGCGCGCGGCGGCATGACCGCGACCGAGGCGTTGCGGGCTGGCACGATCGCGCCTGCGCGTTCGCTCGGTATGGCAGCCGATATCGGAAGCCTTGAGGTGGGCAAGCTCGCCGATCTCGTGATCCTCAGCGCCGATCCCAGCGCCGATATCAGCAATTCGGACGATATCGAGCAGGTGATGCTCGGCGGACGGCTGTATGATGCCAAGACCATGAATGAGGTCGAGACCGGCGACAGCAAGCGCCGTGCCTATTGGTGGGAAGGCGGCGGCGCGGGCGGCTCGGAAGAGGCGACCCATGCTGCGACATCGCACGGCGACGTCGGCTAGATCGGGCGGATGATGGCGGGGGCTAGTCTCCCGCCAATTCCTCCATCAGCTTGCGCAAATCCTTGAGCGCCTTGGCGCGCAATTGGTGCACACGCGGGACGCTAACCTCGAGCACTTCTGCGATTTCGGTGAGGTTCAATTCCTCGACGAAGAACAGCTTGAGCACCAGTTTCAGCCGGTCTGGCAGTTCGGTCATCGCACGCACCAGCAATTCGCGATCCTCGCGGCCCGATAGCACCTGAAACGGGTCGGGATCCTCGCTGGCAAAGGAGGTGTTGCTGTCGTCATATTCGTCGCTGATTGAGGTGACGGTGACGACCGATGCTTCGATTTCCAGCAGCTCTGTATCGCTAATGCCGAGCGCCTCGGCGATTTCGCTGCGGGTTGGTTGGTTGCCGGTCGCGTTGCGCAATTCCTCGATAACTTCATTGTAGCGCGCGCGCTTTTTTCGCGCCGTGCGCGTGTCGTTCATCAGCTTGCGGATTTGGTCGAACATCGCGCCGCGCACGCGGATTTTGGCGTAGGCGGCAAAGCCGTCCTCGGTCGGGCCGGAATGGCGCTGCGCACATTCGGTGAGCGCGAGGATGCCGACCTGGATCAGATCCTCGATCTCCAGCCCGTCGCGGCCCATGCCATAGATATGCCACGCCGCACGGCGCACCATGGGGAGGAAACGCCGGACGCGGTCCTCCACTTCCTCGCGCGAGGCGGCGGCGTAGGGGGCGAAACTGCGATGATCGTGCTTCATGCAGCGAGCTCCTGTTCATAGGGTTCGGGCGGCTGATGCTCGGGTGCGGGCAGACCGGGAGCGGGCAATTCTTCCGAGCCGATGACCGAGACCACTTCGACCGGCTGGCTGGCGGGCAATTCGTTGATCGACAGCACCTGACAACTGCGCGCACGCTGGCGCAGCAGACCCGCAAGCGCACGGCGCGCTGGCGGCTGGACGATCAGCGCAACCGGCCCGCCTGCTTCTTCGATAGCGGCATTGACGCGCGCTATGATCATGCCGCCGCAATCGGGCTCGATCAGTGGCTGTCCGGTCGATGGATCGACCATTCCGCCCAAAATCGCGCTTTCGAGCGCAGCATCGAGCGTCACCACTTTTAGCCGCTCGCCCGGTTCGCAAATCCGCGCCACCAGACGCGCGCCAAGGTCGGCACGCACCGCGTCGATCAGCGCATCGAAATCCTGCGTCTTCTGGAGCGCCAGTGCGAGGCTGGTCATCAGCGGCTGCGGATGGGAGAGGCTGATGCCGTCGGCGATCAGCGCGCGGAAAATGCGGGTCAGCGCGGCGAGCGAAAGCGGGTCGGGATGGACTGCCTCGATCAGTGCCGGCGCGCGGTCCTTGAGATCGTCGATCATCGCGCGGACCTCTTCGGGCCCCAGCAATTGATGCGAATATTCGAGCAATTCCTGATTGGCGTGAGTGGCGATCACGGTCGAGGCATCGACCGTCATAAACCCTTCGGCGACGGCATGGTCGCGCACCGCCTGGTCGATCCACAAGGCAGGACAGCCGAAACTGGGATCAAGCGTGGCTTCGCCCGGCACGCCATTGTCCGTTCTCACGTCGCCGGTGTTGATCGCCAGCAGCTTGTTCGGGCGCACCGTGCCTTGTGCGAGCACCAGTCCGCCGAGCATCACGCGGTAGTTGTTGGGCGCCAGATCCAGCGCAACAAACGGCTCAAGATGAGCCTGCAGGACCTAAAGGACGAGAACAAGCAATCCGAAGGTTCGCCCGAGATGAAGATGGCCCGTCGCCAGCGCCAGCGCGATCTTGCGCGCGGGAGCGTCGGCAAGGCGATGAAGGATGCGCAGTTCCTCGTCGTCAACCCGATGCATTTTGCCGTTGCGCTGACT
>JAYPMZ010000018.1:9546-20836 GCA_038130205.1 Erythrobacteraceae bacterium
CGTCGTGCTTGCCAAGGGGCGCGGCGAAACGGCGATGGCGATGCGCGAGCTGGCGAGCGAGGCGGACCTGCCCGTCCTCCAATATCCGCAGCTTGCCCGTGCGCTCTACTTCACCACCCGCGCCAACCAGATGGTGCGCGAGGAACTCTTTATCGCCATCGCATCGCTGGTGGCTTTCGTCATGTCGCTGAAGCGCGGGGACCACCCAATGATGCCACGTATCGAAGTGCCCGAAGAACTGCGTTTCGATGCCGACGGAAAGCTCGAAAAAACCGCTTAATACCGCGCGATCGGGACCGTCCTAATCACCATGGACAATCCTGGCTCATCAATCCTTACAGCGCTCGGCGGCGGCAGTGGCATCGACTTTATCAAGCTTGCCGATGACCTGTCGAACGCGAGTTTCGCCTTCCAGCGCACCTCGCTGGAGAGCCGTAACGAAACGCTGCAGACGCGGATTTCCTCTGCATCGCTGCTGCGCAACACGCTGACCCAGCTGGCAAGCGCGCTGGGCGACCGTATTCGCAGCGGGGATCTCGCACCGCAGGCCAATGTCGGCAACGGCGCGGTAGCGGATGTCTCGACCACCTCGGGCGTCGTGCCCAAGGGCAGCTATTCGCTCGAAGTCACGCAACTGGCGCAGGGGCAGACGCTGGTCTCGAAAAGCTTTGGCTCGAAGGACGATCTGGTCGGCGAAGGCAGTCTGACGATCCGTTTCGGCGCGGTGGACGGCGCAACCTTCACCGAAGACACTGCCCAGACCGCACTCGACATTACGGTTTCCGATACCGATACGCTCGCTACGCTGGCCTCCAAGATCAACTCGGCCAGCGGCGGGTCGATCAACGCCTATGTCGCGCAGGGGACTGGCGGCGCGCAGCTGGTGATGAAAGGCAAGGATGGCGCGAACAGCGGCTTCGTGCTCGAGCCGACGAGCGCCGCCACCACTCCGACCGCGACGCCGGGCAACCTTACCTATCTCGCATGGGGCCCGGCAGGCGATGCGGGCGAGCTGCGCCAGACCTCGCGCGATGCCACATTCAAGCTCGACACGATCGAAATGAGCAGCGCTTCGAACACGGTGACGGGTCTGCCGGAAGGGCTGGGCTTCAGCCTCAAGGCGACCAATATCGGTGCGCCGACCACCATCTCTTTCAGCAATGATCGCGCCAAGATCACCGGTGTGATGCAGGATTTTGCAGCCGCGTTGAACGATCTTGCCACTTCGCTGAACGAAGAGGCGGCGGCATTCGGCGGCACGCTTGGCAATGATGCTGGGGCACGCGCACTGAAACGCGATCTGGCACAGCTCGCTGGGCAGACCGTGATGCCGGGCGCGGCCGAAGGCGAGCCGTCAACGCTTGCCGATCTGGGCCTGAAAATCACCCGCGAAGGGCGCTTCGAACTCGACACCGAACGTCTGAACGAAACGCTTGCTACCAACCCTGAAGGCGCCGCCGCTATGATGACCACCGGACCGTTTGGCCTCTATGCGACCATGGACAAGTTGGCGCGCAACAACACGCTACGCACCAACCCGGGAACGCTGGGCGGTTCGGTGCTGCGCTATGAGGCGCAGATGGAGCGTAATGACGAAAAGCTCGAAAAGATCGCTGCACAGCAGGAAAGCATGCGCTCGCGGCTGACAAGCGACCTCGTCGCGGCGGAGCGCCGGATTGCTTCGTCGCAATCCACGCTCGGCTTTCTGCAGCAGCAGATCGATGCCTGGAACGGCTCGAACTAGGCTGGGGGCGGAGCAATGGTCCCTCTCTCGAAATGCGCGGCGAGCGCCTATCGCAAGATCGAACTCGATGCGCGGATCGAGGCGTCTTCGGGTGATGACCTCACGCTGATCTGCCTCGAAGAAGTGGTGTCGGCCTTGGGGCAGGCGTTGCTTGCGCTGGAGCGCAGCCCCGAAACGCCCCCGCATGAGCCTCTCGCGCGGGCGCACGGCATTGCCTTGTGGCTTGCGCGCGGGGTCGCACCCGACAATCCGCTGCGTTCGGCATTGGTCCAGTTTTACGGCGGGCTGGCGTCATCGATTGCGCGCAGCCGGATGCAGCCGAAGCCGATGGAACTGGCGCAGGTGCGCACCGATTTTGCCGATATTCTGGGAGCGGCCCGGGCGGCCTAGCCTGCTTCGAATTCCCGAATGATCCGCGCCGCGTCGGCGGGGTCCTGAAACGGGTGGAAATGGGTCATATCGCCCCGGTCGAGATCGGTTCCTCGCGGGATGATTCCTGCCAGACCCGGCCAGGTCGGCGAATTCTTGAAATCACCCATCGGGCCTTGCCGCGCGCGCACTACCAGTGCCGGGACTTGCAGTGTCGCGGCGGCATCGAGAATGCCGGTGTTGCTGCGGCTCGAGGCGTAGATGCTCCCCTCGGTCTCGGGCGAACAGGCAAGCACGTAGTCGCCGCCGGTGCGCTCCTTGAGGCCATAGCGGCAATAATCTTCGAACACGCGCGCATCGAACAGCGAGTAAGGCTCCCTCGTCGAGAAGCGCTCCATCATGGCTTCGGGGGAGGCGAAATCGCGCTTGCGCCGGATCGCAGGATTGCCTGCGGCCGCGGCCATGCTCTCGGGATCGATCTCGTAATAGTCGCGCGTCATGATCACCGGGTCGAACAGGATGAGGCGGCTGAAGGCCTCGGGGTTCTCGCTTGCGCAATGCAGCAGCACATGCCCGCCCATCGAATGGCCCACACCCACCGCACGGCGGATACGCAATTGGTCAAGGAAGCCCCGAACATCGTCGACGACTGTGCGCCAATGCTCGATCGGGCCGCCCTCGCTTCGCCCATGCCCTCGTAGGTCGAGCGCGATGACGCGGCGGTCGGGGAAGAGCTCCGCAATCGCGCTGTAGCAGCGGCCATGAAATCCCGTCGCATGGGCAATCAGCAGCGGCGGCTCCTGATTTCCGGGCTTTGCGCGCCATTCGTAATAGCTGAGCGCGATACCGTTTACGCGGACGCTGCGAGTGATGGGCTGGTTGGAGGCTGCCACGGGGACCCTATCCGGCGTTCGTCTGCGGCGTTACGGCCTCTTGCGGCAGAATCGTGCGCAGCAACAGGAAGCCAGCAATCGCTGCAATCACGGATCCCGACAAAACGCCGATTTTGACCGCATCGATCTGGGCCGGGTTGGTGAAAGCAAGGTTGCCAATGAAAAGGCTCATCGTGAAGCCGATCCCTGCAAGCAGCGAAAGCCCGTGAACCTTGGCCCAGTTGACGCCATCAGGGAGCTTGGCGAGGCCGGTTTTTACCGCCAGCCAAGCGAAGCCCACGATGCCCAATTGCTTGCCGACCAACAGGCCCAGCGCGATACCCAGCGGCAGCGGCGCAAGCAGGTCGGCAGGCGTAATTCCCGATAGGCTGACACCGGCGTTGGCGAAGCCGAAAATGGGGATGATGACGAACGCCACCCACGGGTGCATTTCGTGCTCTAGCCGCTCGGCGAAATACGATCCGTCGCGCGCAACCGTCGGCACCATCATCGCCGCAGTCACACCGGCAAGCGTCGCGTGGACGCCCGACTTCAGCACGAACACCCACATGATGACGGTGAGCAGTACATAGGGGATGGCAGAGCCGACCCGGAGCCGCCCGATCACGAACATCAGGGCCAGCATCGCGGCTGCGCCTGCCAGCATGTCGAGCTTGATCTCGCCGCTGTAGAACAGCGCAATGACGAGAATCGCTCCGATATCGTCGATCACGGCAATCGCCAGCAACAGCGCCTTCATCGCCACCGGAACACGCGGGCCGAGCAGCGAGAGAATGCCGAGCGCGAACGCGATGTCGGTCGCCGCCGGGATCGCCCAGCCACCGATGCTCTCCGGTGAATTCAGGTTGAAACCAACAAAGATCAACGCCGGAATCGCCATGCCGCCTATTGCCGCCGCAAGCGGGAGCGAGGCCTGGTTCCAGCTGGACAATTGGCCGTCGATAATTTCGCGCTTCACTTCCAGCCCGATGAGGAAGAAAAATATCGCCATCAGCCCGTCGTTGATCCACAAGATCAGGGCCTTATCGAGCACGAACTCGCCGAACGACAGGTTGAGGTTGGTCTGCAAAGTGCCGAAATAGCTCGCCGCAAAGGGGCTGTTGGCAATCACCAGTGCAAGGGCGGCGGCAACGATCAGGAAGATGCCCCCGGCGCTCTCTTGTTTGAGGAAGTCTTTTAGGGCTGCACCAACTCTATCGATCATCGGGTTCCACCTACCTGATTGTATCTTTGTCTTCGGTTTTGGGTATCTTCACAGGTCGGTCCGAATGCAACCTATCTCTTGGCTTTTCCAACGCGCACGATTGCAGTATCGGTTTTGGTTATGGTCGAACAAATGCCTTCTAATCAATTGGATGATACCCGAGAGAAGCTGCTCTCGGCAGCGCGTAACCAATTCGCCGCGCGCGGTTTTTTTGGTGCGAGCATCGCGCTGATCGCGGGCGAGGTCGGGCTAACCAAGCAAGCGCTGCTCTATCACTTCAAGCGCAAGGAGGACCTCTATAATGAGGTTCTAAAGGGAATTGCCCAGCGGCTGATCGCGTCTATCCAGGCTGCAGATGATCCGTCCAAACCGCCTGAGCAGAGGTTCGAGGACATGGTGCTCAAAATGTACCGCGTGGCAATCGAAAGCCCGATCGACAACAAGATCCTGATGCGCGAATTGCTCGACAATCACCGCAAGGACGCGCCGCCGGAACAGTGGTTCTTCAAGAACTGGCTAGACCAGATGGTCGCAATGCTCGAGGCGGTGGACGGGCAGGCCGATCTGCCTTTTGCCGACAAGGTGGCGCGGGTTTACACGTTGGTTTCGGCAATCCAGTTCTTCAAGGCATCGCGCACAGTGCTCACCCGCTATTACGGCGAAGAGATGTATGATGAAATCGCCGAGCACTACCCCAAGGAGCTGATCGCGCTGGTCCGCCGCTTGCTGGCGAATGGGGGCGATCAGTAAAGGATCATTTGCGTACAGCGGAACAGCGCGCGCGTGCGCCCGCTTTTTTTGTACGTGACGCTTGAGCTCCAGACCTGCGTCGTGGGTCCCAAATGCTCGGCAGTGGCTTGTCAATCGGTGTCTGGCTAATCGGTCACCGCGACAAGGCAGGCTTTCAGCGTCCCTACGACCGTATCGATCTGCTCACTGCTGGTTGAACTCAGTTTCAGCCCGACGGTCGCGAGATGGACCATTTCTGCAAGTCCGGCTGCGCTGATCCCGCGCGATTGCAGCCGGCCTTCATAGGGCAGAAAGAATTCACACAGATTGCGGATAGCGCCCGCGTGGATGGCCTTTAGCCGTTCACGCAGTTTGGTGTCGATCTCAAGCTCCAGCTCGTCGGCATGCGGCATCGCCTGCATCGATCGCCAGGAACTCACCACGAGAATATCAAGCAGCATCGCAATCCTCTCGGCGCGGTCTTCGACGCCCTCGGTTGCTTCGCAAATGGCCTGCCACTTCGAATCGAAGTGATACTGCACCACTCCGCTCAACAGCTCCTCGCGATTGGGGAAGAAGTTGTACACGGTCTGCCGCGAAACGCCCGCCGCGGCGGCCACATCGTTCATCGTCGCGCGCCTGATTCCGTACTGGCTGATCACGTCGTAACCGGCCTGCGCGATCTTGCATGCTCTCTCGTCCATGCGGTTCAATTGGACAGCGCATGCAAAAATGTCAATTTACAAATGTATTTGAAATGTCAATTTGCGCTCCTATGTGCACCAGCGGTTCACACGATGATTCGCTTCGGCAAGGAAATGTAATGCAGTCTATTCGCAACCTCCTCCCGGTGGTTCTCGGCGCCCTGATCGCCGCCTGTTCTCCGGCAGAAGACGCCGGGCAGGGGCAAGCGCTCCCGGTGCAAACAATAACTGTGGGCACAGCAGACCTCGATAATGTGATCGAGCTTCCCGGGCGGGTCGAACCGGTTCGCGTTGCAGAGGTGCGTGCCCGTGTGACGGGAATTGTGCAGAGCCGCATCTACGAGGAAGGCACCGACGTAGGGCAAGGACAACCGCTGTTCCGCATCGACCCGTCCGAACTGCGGGCCAGCTATGCACAGACGCAGGCAAGCCTTGAGCGCGCCCGCGCGACGGCGGCGAATGCGAATGCGGTGGTAGAGCGCTATCGCCCGCTCGTCGCGGAAAATGCCATCAGCGGTCAGGAATTCGATGCGGCGCAGGCTGCTGCGCGCGAGGCCAATGCCAATGTCGCGCAGATTCAGGCGCAGCTGCGCGCCGCCTCGCTGCAATTGGGCTACACGACCGTGCGCGCTCCGATTGCCGGACGCGCCGGACGCGCTGACGTGACCGAAGGTGCGCTCGTATCGCAGACCGAGGGCACGCTGATGACCCGGATCGAGCAGGTTTCTCCGATCTATGTGTCCTTCTCGCAGTCCGCGACCGAAGTGCTGCAAATCCGCCGCGCCATTTCCAGCGGCGAGCTCGACCTTGGTCCCAATGACGCGGTCGAAGTGCGACTGACCTTTCCCGACGGCAGCGAGTACGCGATCCCCGGCCTGATCGAATTCCTCGACTTCTCGGTCGATGAAGCCACCGGGACGGTGCAATTGCGCGCCGAATTTCCCAATCCCGAAGGGCTGTTGCTGTCGGGTGAATTCGTAAATGCGCGTATCTTCGCAGGCAAGATGACCGATGTCATTGCCATTCCCCAACGCGCCGTCACCGTGACCGACAAGGGGGGCACCGTTATGATCGTCGATAAGGACGGCAAGGCGGCCGTTCGCCCCGTCACACTCGGCCGGCTGATGGGCGAGAACTGGGTTATCGAAAGCGGTCTCAAACCCGGCGACCGGGTGATCGTAACCAACCTGCAGAAGCTGCAACCCGGCATGCCTGTCGAGGTCATCGAGCCGCGAACCGCCCGTCAGTCCGCGCAAACTTCCGCTCCTGCAAAGGCCGACTGATCATGGCCCGCTTCTTTATTGATCGCCCCATCTTTGCCTGGGTGATTTCCCTCGGCATCCTGCTGTCCGGCTTTATCGCTCTGCGTGCGCTGCCGATCGAGCAATATCCCGAGGTCGCCCCGCCTTCGCTCGCGATCAGCGTGGTCTATCCCGGCGCCGATGCGGAGACGCTCGAACAGAATGTCACACAGGTCATCGAACAACAACTCAACGGGGTTGAGGGCTTCCTCTACATGTCGTCGTCGAGCCGTTCGAACGGGACCGCTTCGATCACGCTGACGTTTGAAGCCGGGACCGACATCGATATCGCCCAGACAGAAGTGCAGAACCGGTTGAGCACGGTAGAAGCGCGGCTGCCCGAAGAAGTCCGCCGACAGGGCATTACCGTGCGCCAGGCGAATGCCGGCTTTCTGATGATCGTCGCGCTTACATCTGAATCGGGATCGCTTGATTCCACAGACCTCGGCAATGTCGCCTCGACCCAGGTCGTGGATGAGCTGCGCCGCGTGCCCGGTGTGGGTGACGTAACCCTGTTCGGTTCCGAATATGCGATGCGGATCTGGCTCGATCCCGAAAAGCTCGCCTCCTACAATCTCTCACCGACCGCAGTGGTCGCGGCAATCCGTGAACAGAATGCGCAAACCGCTGGCGGTTCGATTGGTGCCCTGCCTTTGCAGGAAGGTCAGGAAATCACCGCGACCATCACCACCGAAAACCGTTTCCAGACCGAAGGCGAATTCCGGCGCATCATCCTGCGCGCTGATGAAGGCGGGGCGACGGTGCGGCTCGGCGATGTGGCGCGGGTGGAAATCGGCGCGCAAAGCTATGCGACTTCGACCACGCTGAACGGACAGCCCATGGCCGGGATGGCAGTCCAGCTGGCAACGGGTGCCAATGCGCTCGCGACAGCCGAAGGTGTCAAGGAACGCATGGACGAGCTTGGTGACGGTCTGCCGCAGGACGTCGTTTTCTCGATTCCCTACGACACCACGCCCTTCGTCCAGATTTCGGTCGAGGAAGTGGTCAAGACGCTGATCGAGGCGATGGTGCTCGTCTTCCTCGTCATGTTCCTGTTCCTTCAGAACTGGCGTGCAACGCTGATCCCGACGCTGGTCGTGCCGATTGCACTTGCCGGGGCATGTCTTGGCCTGTGGCTGTTCGGCTTCTCGATCAATGTCCTCTCGCTGTTCGGCATGGTGCTGGCGATCGGTATCCTCGTTGACGATGCCATCGTGGTCATCGAAAACGTCGAGCGCATCATGCGCGAGGAGGGTCTTGGCCCGCTCGAAGCCACGCGCAAGGCGATGGACCAGATCACCGGCGCCATTGTCGGCATCACGCTGGTGCTGATCGCGGTGTTTGTGCCGATGGCTTTCTTCCCGGGATCGACTGGCGGTATCTACCGTCAGTTTTCGGTGACGCTTGCGATCTCGATCTTCTTTTCTGCCCTGCTGGCGCTCTCGCTGACCCCGGCGCTGTGCGCAACCTTCCTGCGCAAGGAGGACGTGCAGAGCCACGATGATGAACTCGAACCGCAAAACGACGAGGACGCACCACTGCCCAATGGCTGGCGCGGGCGGGCCGAGCAGGCTCGTCGTTTTTCGACCCGCTTCTTCCGCCGTTTCAACCAGTGGTTTGGACAGGTCACCGAAAAATACGGCCGCACAAACGAGAAGATCCTTAGCCGCCCGATGCGCGGGATCGCCGTTTTCCTGCTGCTCGCGGGTATCACGGGCCTGCTGTTCATGCGGCTCCCCGGCGGATTTCTGCCAACCGAGGACCAGGGTTATGCCATCACGGTGGTGCAGACACCGGCGGGTTCCACCCGCGAACGGCTCGATGTGGCGGTTGATTCGGTCGAAGGTTACTGGCGTGCGCAGGACGAGGTCGAACGCGTCGTCGTGGTGCGCGGCTTCAGCTTCTTCGGGCAGGGTCAGAACCACGCAATGATGTTCAGCCCGTTCAAGGATTGGGACGAGCGCTCGGCTGCCGAAAGTTCGGCAGAGGCTCTCGTGGGCGAGGCGATGGGCACCTTCATGGCGCTCGACAATGCGCAGGCTTTTGCAATCCTGCCCCCGTCGATCCAGTCGCTCGGCACTGCAAGCGGATTTACGATGAAGTTGCAAGATCGTGGCGGGGTCGGGCGCGAAGCCCTTGTTGCGGCGCGCGACCAGCTGTTCGGCATGGCCATGCAGAGCGATGTGCTTGCCGATGTCCGCCCCGAAGACGAACCGCCCGCTCCGCAACTGCATGTCGAGATTGACCGCGTGCAGGCTCGTGCGATGGGACTTTCGCTTGACGATGTGAACAACGCGCTGTCGATCAACTTCGGTTCGGCTTACGCGAACGACTTCAATTTGCAGGGCCGCGTTCTGCAGGTTCTGGTGCAGGCCGATGCGCAGCACCGGATGACCCCCGACGATGTCATGTCGTTGCGCATACCGAACCCGCAAGGTGGTCTGGTTCCGTTCAGTTCCTTCGCGAAGGCCGAATGGACAGCCGGGCCGCCCAGCCTTGCGCGCTATAATGGCTATCCGGCGATGACCATCTCGGGCACTGCTGCACCAGGCGAATCGTCGGGCGTCGCGCTGGAAGAAATGGAGAGGCTTGCCAGCCAGCTGCCTGACGGCATCGATTTCGAGTGGACCGGCATCAGTTATGAGGAAAAGCAGGCAGGCGGCCAGATCGGCCTTTTGCTCGGCCTTTCGGTGGTCATCGTCTTCCTCGTGCTGGCCGCGCTTTACGAAAGCTGGTCGGTGCCGTTCTCGGTATTGCTGATCGTTCCAATGGGAGTGCTGGGCGCAGTGCTGTTCACGATGCTGCGCGGCCTGTCTGCGGACATCTATTTCAACGTCGGCCTGATCACCATTATCGGCCTTGCTGCAAAGAACGCGATCCTGATCGTCGAGTTCGCAATCGAGGAAGAGGGTGAAGGCAAGACCCCGCTCGAAGCGGTCAAGGCTGCGGCCCGACTCCGTTTGCGTCCAATCATCATGACCTCGCTCGCCTTCATTCTCGGCATGGTGCCGCTGGTGCTGTCCTCGGGCGCAGGCGCGGCGAGCAGGATCGCCGTGGGTACAGGCGTGATGGGCGGCATGATCGCGGCGACCGCGATCGGCATCTTCATCATTCCCCTGCTGTATTTGCTGATCCGCACGAGGCTGCGCGGGAAACAGCCAGAAACGACCGGCGCAGCCGAAGGAGAAACGGCATGAACCGCAAGCTTTGGATCGGCCTGAGCGCGCTGGCACTCGCCGGCTGCGTCAATATGGCGCCCGATCATGAAAGACCTGCGCTTGCAACCGCAGCGGCTTTCGATCCCGAATACCGCCCTGATGGGACAGTGGTCGCCAGCACGCTCTCCTATAGCGAATGGTTCACAGATCAGCGTCTGGTGGCATTGATCGATGCAGCCGTTGCCAACAATCGCGACCTGATGGCGGCCACCGCCCGGATTGAACAGGCAAGGGCGCAGTACCGGATTGAGGATAGCCGACGTCTGCCCGCACCCGTTGCAAACGCAGCGGCAGCCCGCAGCCGTACCCCGCTTGGCAGCGTGCAGCCGGGAACGAGCGGTTCGGTGACATCCGACCGCTTCGAAGTAGGGGTCGGCGTTTCAGCCTTCGAACTCGATTTCTGGGGCCGCGTGGCGAACCTGTCCGATGCCGCACGCGCCCAGTATCTTGCGGTCGAAGCCAACCAGCGCGCTTTCTATCTGTCGCTTATCGCGGACACCGCCTCGACCTATTTCGAGTTGCTCGAAACGCAGGACCAGATCGGACTGGCCCAAGCGACGCTCGAAAGCAGGCAGGAAGGGCTTCGCATCGCCCGCCTGCGGCTTGAAGCGGGCGTCACCTCTGCGCTGCCGTTCCGGCAGGCGGAATCGCTGTTGACCGCGGCGGAGCAGCAGCTTGCGGCAGAGCGGCTGGTGCAGGCGCAATTGCGCAACCAGCTTGCCGTTCTGGTCGGCGGCACAATCCCGCAAAACCTGCCGCAAGCCTTTCCGATGGAAGAGCAGGGCAACGGCATGGTGCTTGATGCAGGCACGCCATCCGATCTGATGCTGGTGCGCCCTGACATCGTCGCCGCAGAAGAACAGCTGCGCGCCGCCCGCGCCGATATCGGTGCTGCGCGTGCAGCCTTCTTCCCGACGATTTCGCTGACGGGGAGCGCCGGATTTGCGTCCTCCGACCTTGGCAACCTGTTCGGTTCCGATGGGCTGTCCTGGTCGTTCGGGCCCTCGCTTTCATTGCCGATCTTCGATTGGGGCGCGCGCGAGGCGAACCTCGATCTGGCCAGGGCACGCGAGGTCGAGCAAGTCGCGCTGTACGAAAAGGCAGTGCAAACCGCCTTCCGCGAAGTGT
>JAYPMZ010000018.1:20846-21511 GCA_038130205.1 Erythrobacteraceae bacterium
GTGTCTGACGGGCTTGCAGGGCGTCGCTGGCTGGCAGAGCAAGTCACCGCGCAAGAGCAGGGCGTCGCCGCGCAGCAGCGTATCGCCCGGCTGGCACGGCTGCGCTATCAGGAAGGCGTTGCCGACTACCTCGAAGTGCTCGATGCCGAGCGCAACCTGTTTTCGGCCCAGCAACAATTGCTGACAACGCAGCGCGCCTATTTGCAAAACGGCACAACGCTGTTCGTGGCCCTCGGCGGGGGGCTGGATCGTGATCCGGCAGGCGAAGCCGAACGTTTCTAGCCTCCCTGGCCTGCAAAAAACCAAGTCCTGACTTCATCGCTTGCGAAGAGCGGCGCTGGTCGTCGGCTCCAGCCGAGCGCACGCCATAGGATCACATTGGACGGTTCGTTGCCACCGTGACAGCCAGCACTTTCGGTCCGGATTTTCGCCGCTCCTGAAAAATCCTATGCATCCCTTGAAAAAATAATAGACCAGTCTAATTATGTGCGGGCAGCGGCAATCGGCTGGATCGGAATTAACCCGCAGGACAAGAGTGATGGCACGAATTCGAAATGAAGAAGCCTACAACGAAGCGCGCGACAAACTGCTGGCGGTGGGGGCGAACCTGATCCGTTCGGGCAGCTATGAAGGCGTTGGTATCAACGACATTCTGCGCGAAGGGA
>JAYPMZ010000018.1:21521-26441 GCA_038130205.1 Erythrobacteraceae bacterium
ATCCCCAAGGGTTCCTTCTATCACTACTTCGGCAGCAAAGAGGACTTCGGCATCGAAGTCGCAAAACATTATCATGCCGAGCTCCTTCAGAATGCGCGGGCGACCTTGCTCGAATCCGGCGCACCGCCGCTCGACCGGCTGAAGAACTTCTTCCAGAACGCCTATGAGGACTTTGAATCCCGCGATTTCAGCCAGGGTTGCCTGATGTGCAACCTCACTACTGAACTCGCCGACGAAGAGCCCGCGTTTCAGGCGGTGCTGCAAGCCAATTGGCATGAGCTCAGCGCGGTCATCGCCGCCTGTATCGCCGGGACCGACAAGGCAGCGATCGGCCTCGATCACCTCACCGACAGCGAAGCCGCCGATTGGCTTCTGAATTCCTGGAGCGGCGCCCTCACCCGCATGAAGGCTACCCGCGACGGAACACCCCTCCGCCTTTTCCTCAAATCAACCTTCAAACAGAGAAAGTGAATTATGGTTACCCCCCAAACCATCCCTCAAACTATCCTCGTAACCGGCGCCAGTCGCGGCATCGGTCTGCTTACTGCCAAGGCTCTCGCGCAACGCGGGCACACGGTATTTGCTTCGATGCGAAATATCGCGGGCCGCAATCGCGATGCGGCGAGCCGCCTTGAAGCTTGGGCGAGTGAAACCGGTTTCACGGTCAAACCGCTTGAACTCGATGTGACCGACCAGTCATCGGTCGACCGGGCGGTTGCGGCCATTCTCGCCGAGGGCGAGCTCGATGTGCTGGTGAACAACGCCGGCTTCATGCCTGTGGGCGTGACCGAGGCCTTTACGCCCGAGCAGCAACAGGCCTGTTTCGACGTGAACATGTTCGGCCTTGCCCGCACCAGTCGGGCGGTCCTGCCGCATATGCGCGAACGCGGGTCGGGCCTGCTGGTTAATCTCAGCTCGTCTGCCGGACGGCTCACCATTCCCCACTTCGGCCTCTATTGTGCCAGCAAATGGGCAATGGAAGCCTATTGCGAGGCGCTGCACTACGAACTCGAACCGTTCGGGATTGACTCCGTTCTCGTCGAACCGAGCGGTCACGGGACCGATCTCGTCTCGTCCTCCCCCGCACCCGCCGACGTTTCTACGGTCGAGGCCTATGGACCGTTCGGCGGCGGACGCGAGCGACTGCTGGGAATGTTTCAGGACATGTTCGAACAGGGCGATGCAATTACCAATGCGGGTAATGTCGCACGCAAGATCGTCGAACTGGTGGAAATGGACGGCTCTCGCCCGATCCGCACCCAAGTTGGCCAGGATATGGGCGTCGAGGCGGTCAATGAAGCAACCGCTCCGATCCAGGCCGGACTGGTCGAAGGTTTGAAGCCGGTCTATCTGCCTGAGGCGTTCGCGACCTAAGCCGGTCCGTAACCTGCGCGTTTGTTCCCGGCACTCGAGAGGGTGCCGGGGGCGCCTGAAAGGCAGTGTCTCATATCATCGGAAAAGAGAGTGGTGCGGTCGAGAAGACTCGAACTTCCACGGGCGTTAGCCCACAACGACCTCAACGTTGCGCGTCTACCAGTTCCGCCACGACCGCACTCGGGAGTAGGGCAACACCAGCTGTGCTGTCCTCGGTAGGTGCGCGCCCCTAGCAACCCGTTTCGGTGCGCGCAAGAGACTTTGATGCACGGTGGTGATTACGTCGTTCAAAGGTAAGCATTGGCGCCGCTGTGTCCCGCGCCGGGACCGGGTTAACTGACTGCTTGTTAAAATGGTGAACGGCGCGGAAACCATTTTGCATGAGCTTCGCCGCCGCCCTTGTTTTGATCGCCCAAGCCGCCTCGCCGAGCGTCGCTGCTGCTGCGGCTGAACGAGGCGCTCCGATAGCCGAGCAAGCGCGTGCAAGCGTCAAAGTTCTGCGTCCCGCGCGGATCAGCCTTGCACGCGAAGACGGGAAGCTTTCACTCGATGCAATGGCGAACGGACAATCGATCCAGCGCAGCCGCGATGCTGCGGGCACGCTCTGGGTCGAATTCAGCTAAAATAGAAGAGCCCTGCGGGGCTCAGTTGGGCGACCAGCCGATTTCGGCAAACTTGGCCGCTGGCGGGATGTCCGACACGGCTTCTGTGACATTGAGGCTTTCGCCCGGTGCCAGTTCGCGCTTCGAGGGAACGACGACCCAGTTGCCGACATTGCGCTCGCGATCGTCGCGGAACACGATCAGGAGGCTGGGTACGCTGACGCTTTCCTGTCCTGCATTGGTGATCGACCCGCGCACGCGGAAAATCTCTTCGCCGCTTTCGAGCGTTTCCTTGCGTTGCTGTTCGTCGGGAAAGTCGAGGGTCAGATCGGCCTTGCCGATGCCGAAAGTCGGCTGGGCAATGGGCAGCCAGTTCGGCAGGCCGTAATAGTTCACCGCAACCGCAGTGCCCGTTGCGAGCAGCGCGAACACGACCGCGGCAATCGTCCACATCTTGAGCGAATTGCGCCGACGCGAGAAGGGCGGGCTGTAATCGAAGCGCGACCCCTCATCGTCATATTGATCTTCGTCGAAAGCGTAGTCGGGATCGTCCGCGTAGCTTTCTTCGGGGCCATGACCGGCCAGCGGGTCAACTTCGCCAGCGAAACTGTCATCCGCTTCGGCGACAGGCTCGGACACCGGATCGGACGCCGGATCGGACACCGGCCCAGTGACCGGTTCCGCAACCGGAACTGAGGCCGGTTCGGCAGCGGGCTCCGGCTCGGTCACGGGTTGCGCAACGGATTCGGGCTTGTCGTCGCTACGCCAGTGGCTGATCGAAGGTGCGGCCAGCGGGTCCGGCGCTGCAGTTTCCGGTTCGCTCTCAACCACGGGCGGAGGCGCAGGTGGTGGAGGTGGCGGTGCTGGCGGCGGTGACGGTGGCGGCGGAGCAGGCTCCGGCTCTGCCGTTTCGGTCAGATCGAGCGGTTTGGGCGCTTGAAACCAGTTGTGTTTGCACTTGGCACAGCGCACCGTGCGGCCGTCAACGCCAATGGCGTTCTCGGGCACGACATAACGGGTCGAACATTCGGGACACGAAATGATCATCGCAAGATCGGCATGAATCAGCAGCGGGCTGTGCACAAGGGGAAGGGGCGCGCAAGGCGGCGAAATGGCAGCTTTTTCCACACTGATGCGCCCAAATTCGGGTTTCCGGCGCTCCCAATGCCGCCGAGGGGTTAACCAAAGAACGGGGACAGCGCGATGATACCGTGTCGTGGAGGCTTCCCCCGCCTCATGCGCGCTGATAAACGCGCGCAATGACCGACCGGCCGGCCGAAATCGTGAAATTCGACAATGTCGGCCTGCGCTACGGCACCGATCCAGAGGTGCTGAGCGATCTGTCGTTTACCTTGTTTCCGGGCAGTTTCTACTTCCTCACGGGCGCCAGCGGCGCGGGCAAGACAAGCCTGCTGAAGATGCTTTACCTCGCCCAGCGCCCATCGCGCGGATCGATCCGCATGTTTGGCAAGGACATGATCACGCTTCCGCGCCAACGCCTGCCGGACTTTCGCCGGCGGCTTGGTGTGGTGTTCCAAAACTTCCGCCTCGTCTCGCACTTGTCCGCTTTCGACAATGTCGCGCTGCCGCTGCGGCTTGCGGGCACGAGTGAGACGAAGGTCGTGAAAGCCGTCTCGGACCTGCTCGAATGGGTGGGCCTGTCACACCGCGCGCAGGCGGTTCCGGCGACCATGTCGGGCGGCGAGCAACAGCGTGTCGCCATCGCTCGCGCGGTGGTCGCCCGCCCGCAAATGCTCATCGCCGACGAACCGACGGGCAACGTCGATCCCGAAATGGCGTTGAAGTTGCTGCGGCTGTTCGAAGCGCTGAACAACCGTGTGGGGACGACCGTCGTAGTGGCCACCCACGACGTGCACCTGCTCAAGAAAGTTCCCGATTCGCTGATTATGCGGCTCAATAAGGGGCGCTTGTCGGATCCGACGGGAGCGCTGCGTTATCCGCCGCAAGCTTCGCGTGGCGCGGCCAAGGGCAACCGCGAGTGAGCGCGCCTCCCCCCCTTGAAGACCGCGAAGTCGCTGCGGTGGCGATGAAAGGGTCGATGTCATCGCGCCTGTTGCCGCAAACGCGGTTCGGCGGTCCGATCCCGTGGGTGATCGCAATCCTGATTGCACTGGTGGTGATTGCTGCAGCGGGCGGTCTGTCGCTGCGCAATCTTGCCGAGAACGCTCGCGCCGACCTCTCCGATGCAGTGACGGTCCAGATTGCCGAGGCCGATGCCGAAGCCCGTGCGGCACAAACGCAGGCAGCGGCCGAAGCCATGGGCAATTCCTTGCTGGTGACTTCGGTGCGGATCGTCCCCGAGGATGAGCTGGAGGCGCTGCTCGAACCGTGGCTGGGAGCAGCAGCCGCTTCGGACGATGTTCCGATCCCCGCCCTGATCGACGTCGAATTGAACCGCCGCGCCAGCGCGCAGGAGATCGCGCAATTGCAGAGCGTGCTCGATACGGCGCTCGCGCCTCTCGCTGGAGAGGCGAGAATCGATGCGCAGTCGGACTGGTTGCGCCCGGTTTATAACGCGCTGGCCGCGCTGCAATATCTCGCTCTCGCGCTGATTGCGCTGGTCGGCTTTGCAACGGCTGCGGCGGTATGGCTTGCGGCGAGGACCGCCTTTTCGAACCACCGCGAAACGGTTGAGATCATCCACCTGCTCGGAGGAACCGATGCGCAAGTGACCAGGATATTCCAGCGCTCGGTTTTGCGCGATGCCGTATTCGGAGCCGTGATCGGGCTGGTGCTCGGCCTCGCGGCGGTGTGGTTGCTGGGCCGCCAGTTCGCCGCGCTCGACAGCGGGATGATCGGCGGCGGCGGGCTCGACTGGAACGATTGGGTGGTAATCGCGGCAATTCCCTTGGGCGGCGTTTTGCTTGCGCTCATCACCGGACGCATAACAATCGGTTTTGCGTTAAAATCGATGCTGTAGAAC
>JAYPMZ010000018.1:26451-29673 GCA_038130205.1 Erythrobacteraceae bacterium
CTGTAGAACACTACATGAAGATCATGACCGCTGTCCGTTCCGTTCTTGCTGCCATTGTGCTCGTCTGGGCACTGGGCTTTCTCGCGTTCGCGGTTAGCCTGCCGCAGCCCGCCGAACGCGTGACCACCGATGCCGTGATCGTGCCCACGGGCGGGCCGGGCCGGATCGCGCAGGGGCTCGACGTGCTGGACGAAGGCCTCGCGGCAAAGATGCTGGTGACCGGCGTCGATCCCGAAGTCACTCCGCAGGAATTCGCTGCCCAGTTCGAAGTCGATGAAGCGCTGCTCGATTGCTGCATCACCTTGGGGTTCAGCGCTGTTGATACGCGCACCAACGCCACCGAAACCGCCGAATGGGTGGAAGAGAACGGCGTCACTTCGCTGCGGCTTGTCACCACAGACTGGCATATGCGCCGCGCGGCGGGCGAACTGGCGCGCACGCTACCCGACTCGGTCGAAGTCGTGCGCGATGCCGTTCCCTCGCAGCCAAGTCTTGCCAGCCTGTTCCTTGAGTATCACAAGCTGATTGCCAGCTTTTTCGCAGGCCTGTTCGGATATTGAGAAACTGAGTCGCGCCTTTGCCATTTCTTCGCAGCCTCTTGTTCTATCCCGTCTTCTATGGGGTCAGCGCGCTGATCGTTCTGGCATCGCTGCTCGCAATACCGCTGGGCCGTCCGGCGCTTAAGCGGGTAGTCGCGCGCTGGGGTGCATGGCACCACTGGTGTGTCACGAGAATACTCGCCATCAAAGTCGTGCAGGAAGGCTCAATCCCCGATGAGCCGGTCCTGATCGCGATGAAGCACGAAAGTTTCTTCGAAGCGATCGACCTGTCGCGGCTGCTGTCCTTTCCCACCGTTTTCGCCAAGCGCGAGCTTTTCATGATCCCCGGCTGGGGGACGTCTGCGCGCATCTACGGTCTGATCCCTGTCGCCCGCGACAAAGGTGCGCGGGCCTTGCGCCAGATGATTGCCACGGCAAAGCTACGCGTGGATGAAGGGCGCCCGCTTGTGATCTTCCCCGAAGGCACACGTGTGCCGCATGGCGAGGAAGCACGGTTGCAATCGGGCTTTGCCGGTATTTACAAACTGCTCGGGCTGCCGGTGGTGCCGGTCGCCGTGAACAGCGGGCCGTACTACCACCGCATTATCAAGCAGCCGGGCACAATCATCTACCGTGTGGGTGAGACAATCCCCGCAGGGCTCCCGCGCGCCGAGATGGAGCGGCAGGTGCAGCGGGCGATCAATGTTCTCAACGAAACGGAAGAGCCATCTTTTGCGAACCCGCATCCGCGGGTTCATCCTCGCTAGACGCGCAGCAAGGCCACGCGGCCGCCCCGCAGATACCCGACCGAGTGGAGCGAGGAAGGAACAGCATCAAGGGTGTTCGCCCGGATGGGCGAGCGAAGAGCTAAGAGTGATCCTTGCGCCCGAAGTCGGGGCGGCCGTCGTCCTGACCTTCGGCGATCACCTGTCGCCGGATGGCGCGGGTGCGGCTGAAGAGTTCGTGCAAAGCCTCGCCATCGCCCGACCGGATAGCCCGTTGCATCGCGGTGAGGTCTTCGGTGAAGCGCCCCAGCATTTCGAGCACCGCGCCCTTGTTGTTGAGGAACACGTCGCGCCACATCACGGGGTCCGACGCGGCAATGCGCGTAAAGTCGCGAAAGCCGCCAGCCGAATATTTGATGACTTCGCTGCGTGTCACTTCCTCGAGGTCGCTCGCCGTGCCGACGATGGTGAAAGCGATGAGGTGCGGAATATGGCTGGTCACGGCGAGCACAAGGTCGTGGTGCTCGGCATCCATGATCTCGACCGTCGCGCCGAGCTTTGTCCAGAAGGCGGAAAGTGCATCGAGCGCCGCCTGATCGACCCCGTCAGGCGGAGTGATGATGCACCAGCGATTGGTGAACAGAGAGGCGAAACCGGCTTCCGGTCCGCTCTGCTCGGTCCCGGCAACGGGGTGGGCGGGGATGATCGTATGGTCGGGCAGGGCGCGGGCAAGCGCTTGGGTCACGCTTTCCTTTGATGAGCCGACGTCGGAAATGATCGCATGGGGCGCAAGGTCGGCGGCTATATCGCGCGCTGCCGCTTCCATTGCGCCGACGGGGACGCAGAGGATGACGAGGTCAGCCCCCGAGACAGCCTCGGCTGCGGTGTCGCAGACGGTGCCGACCAGTCCGCGTTGTCGAGCCGTGCTGCGCACATCCGCATCGCGGTCATAGCCACGCGTCGTGACAGCGGGCGCATGTTCCCTGACCGCCAGCCCGATTGACCCGCCGAGCAGGCCGAGGCCGATGATGGCTACGTTTGCGATGCTCATGCCGCTTCCCCGCACAATTCGCGCAGCGTCGCGGTGATGCGGTCCATGTCCGCGCTTTTCCCGATGGTGATGCGCAGTGCGTCACCCAGTCCCTGAGACGGAAGATGCCGGACGGCGTATCCCGCTTCGGCAATCGCGGCGAGTGCGGCTTCGGCTTTCAGATCGCCTTCAAAGCGGACCAGAACGAAGTTGGCTTCGCTCGGCACGGCGCTCAGCCCGTGATTGCCGAGCGCGCCGATGGCTTCGACAAAGCGGGCGCGCTCTGCCGCATTGTGGGTGCGGCTATCGATCACGAACTGCTCGTCATTCAGGGCCGCTAGGGCTGCCTTCTGGCCGCTTACGGTGACGTTGAACGGCCCTCTGATACGGTTGAGCACGTCGATAATCTCGGGTGCACCGGTCGCCCAGCCCACGCGCTCGGCAGCAAGACCGTGGATTTTCGAGAAGGTCCGCGTCACCAGCACGTTGTCGTTTCCGGCGGCAAGATCGAAGCCGATCCGCTGAAAAGCCGGATCGCAATATTCGACATAGGCTTCGTCAATCACCAGCAGCACATCGCCCGGCAACCCCTTGTGCAGCCGCACGACCTCTTCGGGCGGGAGCCACGTGCCGGTCGGATTGTTGGGATTGGCGAGAAACACCACTCGCGTCCGGTCAGTCACGGCGGCGAGCATGGCATCGACATCGGCGGTGAAGTCCTTGTCCGCGACCTCTACCGGCGTCGCGCCGCAGCGCCTTGCGGCAATATCGTACACCGCAAACGAGCGCGCCGAGAACAGCACTTCATCGCCCGCGCCCGCAAAACCCTGCGCCGCCAGATTGAGCAATTCGTCCGAACCCGTCCCGCACACGATCCGGTCGGCATCAAGACCGTGGTGCTTTGCCAGCGCCGCTCGCAGCGCCTTGG
>JAYPMZ010000019.1:0-3724 GCA_038130205.1 Erythrobacteraceae bacterium
GCCGAATATGATGCCGGACCGATCCGTATAGGCGGCCAGGTTCAGGATGCCCGCGCTTATTGGGCAGACACCGGCACCCCGCTTTCGACAGCAGATGTCAACGCGCTCGAACTGGTCGAGGCCTATGTGACTGCCGAATTGGGTGATGCCTTGGGCAGCAGCTCGACAACCGAGGTGACGGCGGGGCGCTTCCTGCTCGGTCTGGGATCGAAGCGGCTTGCGGCCAGTCCGGGCTTTCGCAACACGGCCAATGGCTTCACCGGCTTGCGGCTCGATTGGTCGCATGCCGAGCGGGGCCAGTCGCTCACTGCCTTCTACACGCTTCCGCAGCAGCGGCTTCCTTCGGACCGCGCGAGCCTGCTTGCCAATGATGTCGAGTGGGACCGCGAGTCCGATGATCTGCGCTTCTGGGGCGGCATTTTCACCACCCCGCTGGCCGATACGGGCACGAAGCTTGAACTTTACGCCTATGGCCTCGACGAAAACGACCGTGCCGATCGCGCGACCCGGAACCGGCATCTCCTGACACTGGGCTCACGCCTTTATGCGCCGAGCGCCAAGGGTAAAGCCGATTTCGAAGTGGAGGGGGCCTACCAGACAGGGACGATCCGCGCTTCCACCGCTGCGGGCGCGCCCAAGCTGGATGTATCGGCTTACACGATGGTTGCGGAGGTCGGCTACACCTTCGATCACCCGTCGAAACCGCGCCTTTCGCTGTTCGGCGACATCGCCAGCGGGGACGATCCCGCCAGCGCCAGCTACAACCGCTTCGACACGCTTTTCGGTATCCGGCGCGGGGAGTGGGGGCCTTCATCCTCACTCTATGGTCCGCTCAGCCGCAACAACATTCGCGACTTCGGCCTGCGCTTCGAAATCAAGCCGTCGAAGCGCGTCGACGCCTTTCTCGCCGCGCGCGCCGCATGGCTGGACGAGCCGACCGATAGCTTCGCCAAGACGGGCATCAGAGATGCGACGGGGCAGAGCGGACGGCAGGCGGGCGAACAGATTGAAGCGCGGGTGCGCTATTGGGTCGTCCCCGACTTCATCCAGTTGGATGTCGGCGGAGCGGTATTGGCGAAGGGCGGCTTTCTGCGATCGGCACCCAATGTCAGCAATACCGGCGACACGCGCTATCTCTATGCAGACCTGTATTTCAAATTCTAGCTGCGCCTGACCCGGACCCCGTCGATTTCGGGCGAGGCCATAGCATCTGTTTCGCATAGCGGTTACAGCTGCGCGAATGGCCGATGCGACAATGCAAGCCCCGCCGTTGAGCGCTCTCGATGAGCCTCAACGAAGATTACGACGGCGGTGGGGTCGCGTTCAAGGAATTCAGCCCCAAGCGGTACCGCGTGCCGGCTGGCACGGCGATGGTATTCTCCTCCTCGCTTTTGCATGAGGTGCAGGAAACGACAGCCGGTGTTCGATACAATCTGATCTCGCACCTCTTCAGCTAGGAAATTTCAGAGGACGGCCCGCGAGTTGCCTTTCCTTTGGCGAAAGGCCTGAGAGAATGCCCTGAAGGGTGCATTTACACATATAAAAATATCTTTATATGATGGTCTCACGATGGTGATCGACGCGATCTTCAAGGCTCTTGCCGACCCTACGCGGCTGCGCACGATGCGGCTGCTATCGGCTATGGAACTGGCGGTCGGCGAATTGGCGCAGGTGCTGGGGCAAAGCCAGCCGCGCGTTTCGCGCCATGTCGGCATATTGTGCGACGCGGGCCTTGCCGAGAGGCGGCGCGAAGGTAGCTGGGTTTTCCTGCGTGCCGCGACCTCGGGCGAAGAGTGCGATCCAGTGCTCGCCGCGCTCGACCGTTTGCTCGCGATTGCCGAGGCCGAGAACCCCGATTTCGCTGCGCAGTGCCATGACGACCGCCGCAAACTCGCCGCCATTCGCACTTCGCGAGAAAGCAATGCGGAGGATTATTTCGCCCGCCACGCAGGCGAATGGGACGAATTGCGTGCGCTTCATACGCCTGATGCGCAGGTCGAGGAGCAACTCAGCGCCGCGCTGAAAGCCGCGCCGCTGGGTGCGGTGCTAGATATCGGCACCGGCACGGGCCGTATGGCAGAACTGTTTGTTGACGATGCCGAGCGGATCGTCGCACTCGACAAGAACCTCGAAATGCTGCGCGTTGCCCGCGCCAAGTTGCAACATTTGCCGGCCGCGCAGATTGAATTGGTGCAGGGCGACTTTGCCGATCTGCCGTTCTCGGCAGCGAGTTTCGACACGGTGCTGCTCCATCAGGTGCTGCATTTCGCGCAGGACCCAGCGCTTCCACTGGCCGAAGCAGCGCGCGTGACACGGCCCGGCGGACGCATTGCGATCGTGGATTTTGCTGCACATGCCAAAGAGGAACTGCGCGACCGCCACCAGCATGCGCGGCTCGGCTTTACCGATCAACAGATGCGCGAACTGCTGCGCGCATCAGGCTTCACCCCGTCTGACCCCATCGCGCTGGAAGGTGCGGAGCTGGTGGTCAAAATCTGGCTCGGCACCCGCCGAAAACTGCCTGCCTCCGATATTTCCACACCCCGCAAAGAAGCAATTTCATGACCCCGACTCTCGACCAGCTCCATGAAGCGCGCACCGCGCTCGAAGCGCCGCTGTTTTCGGACCTGCCCGGCGATATCGATATCAGTTTCGAATTCTTCCCGCCCAAGACCGAGAAGATGGCCGAAACGCTGTGGGACAGTGTCGCGACGCTTGGCCCGCTGGGACCGCGTTTCGTATCGGTTACTTATGGCGCGGGTGGCACAACCCGTGAACGCACGCATGAGCAGGTTGTGCGGATCCAGAACGAGGCAGGGATCCCGGCTGCCGCGCACCTTACTTGCGTCAACGCGACCAAGGAAGAAGTGAACGAGGTCGCTCGCCACTATTGGGAAGAGGGCATCCGTCACATCGTCGCCCTGCGCGGCGATCCGCCCGAAGGGGCAAGCGGTTACACGCCGCACCCCGGCGGTTACGAGAACGCCGCCGATCTGATCGCGGGGCTGAAAAAGGTCGCCGACTTCGAGATTTCGGTGGCGGCCTATCCCGAAGTGCATCCCGACAGTCCCGACGCGCAGGCTGACATCGAGAACCTCAAGGCGAAGTTCGGCGCCGGCGCTGACCGCGCGATCACGCAGTTCTTCTTCGATCCCGAATGCTTCTTCCGCTTCCGCGACGAAGCGGCTGCTGCTGGCATCGACGCGGAAATCGTGCCCGGCGTGATGCCGGTGATGAGCTTTGCGGCTGTCCAGCGTATGTCCGGAATGTGCGGCACAGCAATCCCTGCATGGATGGAAGGGCTGTTCGAAGGGCTCGATGAACGCCCTGCCGCACGCCAACTGGTGAGCGCGACCATTGCGGCCGAATTGTGCCGCAAACTGTATGCAGGCGGTGTCCGGCAATTCCACTTCTACACGCTCAACCGCGCCGAGCTGAGCTATGCGATTTGCCACATGCTCGGCAAACGTCCGGCTGGAGATGCGAAATGAGCGCCGACAAGACCGCACGCGAGAGACTGCTCGCAGAAGCCGCCAAGCGCGTACTGATTTCCGATGGTGCCTTCGGAACGCAGATCCAGAACCGCAAGCTGACCGAAGAGGACTTCGCAGGCGATCTGGGGCTCAAGGCGGATCAGAAGGGCAATAACGATATCCTCGCGCTCACCCGTCCCGACGTGATCGAGGATATTACCCGCGCCTATCTCGATGCCGGTTCGGATGTG
>JAYPMZ010000019.1:3734-28962 GCA_038130205.1 Erythrobacteraceae bacterium
GATGTGGTTTCGACCAACACTTTTTCTGCCAACCGCATCAGCCAGGCCGACTATGCGGCGGAAGACCAGGTGGCTGCGATCAATATCGCCTCGGGCCAGATCGCTCGCAGGCTTGCCGGCGAATATGAGGCCAAGGACGGTCGTCCACGCTTTGTTGCGGGCGCGATTGGTCCGACCAACAAGACGCTCTCTCTATCGCCCGATGTCGAAGACCCCGGCTATCGCGAAATCGACTTCGACGAGCTTACTGCCGTCTATAAAGAGCAGGCTGCGGCGCTGATCGAAGGCGGGTGTGATTTCATCCTGATCGAGACCGTGTTCGACACTTTGAACGCCAAGGCCGGGATCATGGCGGTAAAGCAGCTCGAGGCGGAACTGGGCCGCGAGGTTCCGGTGATGATTTCGATGACGCTGACCGATCTTTCGGGCCGTAATCTGTCGGGCCATACGGTCGAGGCGTTCTGGTATGCCGTGCGCCATGCAAAGCCGGTCACCATCGGGCTCAACTGCAGCTTCGGTGCCGACCAGTTGCGCCCGCATGTGCAGAGCCTGAGCGCGCAAGCCGATACGCTGTTGATGGCCTATCCCAACGCCGGCCTTCCCAACGAACTGGGCGAATATGACGAGATGCCGGAGACCACCGCCGCACTCGTTCGACAGTGGGCCGAGAACGGACAGGCCAATATCCTCGGCGGCTGCTGCGGATCATCGTCTGCCCATATCAAGGCGATTGCCGAAGCGGTGCGCGGGCTGGAACCGCGCAAGATCCCGACACCCGAAACCAAGATGCGGCTGGCTGGGCTAGAGGCCTTTACCGTCGCCGCCTAACCCGAAACCGTTCGTCTCGCGCCCTGATCACAGGGCGAACGGATAGAGAGAATTGCAAGTGTCCCAAGCCTCCACCGCCCGCTTCATCAATGTCGGTGAGCGCACCAATGTCACCGGCTCTGCACGGTTCAAGAAGCTCGTCATGGAAGGCGATTATGCCGCCGCAGTCGAGGTCGCGCGCCAGCAGGTCGAAAATGGCGCGCAGGTGATCGACGTCAATATGGACGAAGGGCTGCTCGACGCAGAACTCGCCATGACGACCTTTCTCAAGCTGATCGCGGCCGAACCTGACATTGCCCGCGTGCCGGTGATGATCGACAGCTCCAAATGGGATGTGATCGAAGCCGGGCTGAAATGCGTCAGCGGAAAGCCGATCGTGAACTCGATCAGCATGAAAGAGGGCGAGGAGCCGTTTCTCGAACAAGCGCGCAAATGCATGGCCTATGGCGCTGCTGTAGTCGTCATGGCCTTCGACACGGTCGGGCAGGCTGACACCAAAGAGCGCAAAGTCGAAATCTGCAAGCGCGCCTACGACCTTCTCACCGGCATCGGTTTTCCGGCCGAAGACATCATTTTCGACCCCAACATCTTCGCGGTGGCGACGGGGATCGAAGAGCATGATCGCTACGGGCTCGATTTCCTCGAGGCGGTGAAAGAGATCAAGCAGCAGTGTCCGCATGCCAAGACCAGCGGCGGGTTGTCCAATCTCTCCTTCTCCTTCCGCGGCAACGAGACCGTTCGCCGCGCGATGCATTCGGTGTTTCTCTACCATGCGATTCCCGCCGGGCTCGACATGGCGATCGTCAATGCAGGCCAGCTCGATGTGTATGACACCATCGACCCCGCGCTGCGCGATGCCTGCGAGGACGTGATCCTCATGCGCAAGCCCGGCGCGACCGAAGCGCTGATCGAACTGGCAGAGAGCTATCGCGGCAAGTCGGTTGCGGATGAAAAAGCCGCCGAGGAATGGCGCGGCTGGGATGTCCGACGCCGGCTCGAACACGCGCTGGTCAAAGGCATCGACGCGCATGTCGTTGCCGACACCGAAGAAGCGCGGCTTGCCATCGCCGAGGCCGGTGGCCGCCCGATCGAAGTGATCGAAGGCCCGCTGATGGACGGTATGAATGTCGTTGGCGACCTGTTCGGCAGCGGCAAGATGTTCCTGCCGCAAGTGGTGAAATCCGCGCGGGTCATGAAAAAGGCCGTCGCCCACCTCATTCCCTTCATCGAAGCGGAAAAAGAAGATGGCGCCAAGGCCAAGGGAACGATCATCATGGCGACCGTGAAGGGCGACGTTCACGATATCGGCAAGAACATCGTCGGCGTGGTCCTGCAATGCAACGGCTATGAGGTGATCGACCTTGGCGTCATGGTGCCATGGCCGGACATCCTTAAATCCGCGCGCGACAACAATGCCAATATGATCGGATTGTCGGGTCTCATCACGCCATCGCTCGACGAGATGGTGACTGTGGCCGAGGAAATGCAGCGCGCAGAGATGGCCATGCCGCTGCTGATCGGTGGGGCGACCACCAGCAAGGTTCACACCGCGCTTCGGATCGACCCGAAATACGATGGTCCTGTCATCCACGTCCTCGATGCGAGCCGTGCTGTCGGCGTGGCTTCAAAGCTGCTTTCGGACACCCAGCGAGACGGCTTCGTTGCCGAGGTCGCCGATGAATACGAACATGTGCGAGCCGCGCGCGAAGGCAAGTCGGAAAAGCAATTGCTCACGCTCGAAGAAGCGCGGGCGAATTTCTACGACGCCTATCTTTCGGACAAGCCTGCGCCGCCTGCGCAGCCCGGCGTTCATGTATTCGACGATTGGTCGCTCGCCGAACTGCGCGAGTATATCGACTGGACTCCGTTCTTCCGCGCATGGGAATTGCACGGCACCTATCCCAAGATCCTTGATGACGAGGTGGTGGGCGAGAGTGCGCGCAGCCTCAAGGCCGATGCCGATGCGATGCTCGACAAAATCGTATCCGAGAAATGGCTGACCGCGCGCGGCGTGGCGGGGCTCTGGCCCTGCGCGCGCGACGGGGACGACATCACCATTCACCGGGTTAATCGCGAGGAGCATGTCGTGCTCCCGATGCTGCGCCAGCAGATCAAGAAGAGCCGTGACCGTGCGAATATGTGCCTTGCCGACTTCATCGACCCCAATGGCGACTGGATCGGCGGCTTTGCGGTCGGCATCCACGGCATCGAGCCGCACTCGGCGCGCTTCCAGGCGGACAAGGATGATTATTCGGACATTCTCCTCAAGGCACTGGCCGACCGCTTTGCCGAAGCCTTTGCTGAACGCCTGCACCAGCATGTGCGCACCGATTTGTGGGCCTATGCTCCAGGCGAACAACTGACCAATCAGGCGATGATCAAGGAAGAATATCGCGGCATCCGGCCGGCTCCCGGCTATCCGGCATGTCCCGATCACTCGCTAAAGCCGATCCTGTTCGAATTGCTGGACGCCGAAAAGAACACCGGGCTTACCCTGACCGAAAGCTTTGCGATGTGGCCGACGGCTGCGGTGAGCGGGTTCTATTTCGGCCATCCCGAGTCGCAATATTTCGGAGTGGCGAAGATCGGAAGCGATCAGCTGAGCGACTATGCGCAGCGGCGCGGTGTGGACCTCGAGACCGCCGAAAGGTGGCTTCGGCCCAATTTGTGATTGCCGCGTCAGGCGACGCAGCTTTAGTCGCGAGTTAACCAGTTTACGGTGCGGAGAGCTGGACTTTCGGTGCTGCGGTCGCCTGATATCCTCTTGCGCGGCTCGCTGCAAAAACCTCTCAAATACGGGCTGATAGGCGCAGTCGAGCAATTTTATTCCTCGACTCTGTCCGGTTCCCTACGTAGAACCCCCTAACTGATAGTTTATTTCGGTTAGGGATGTCCGTTAGGGCATGGGGGAATTAACGTGATGATCCGCTCTGCGGCGTTCGTGCTGGCTTTTGCTGGTCTTGCTTCGGCAAGCCCGGCGCTTTCGCAAGATCTGGTGCATGAGCCGATCAGCCCCACTTTCGGCGGCAACCCCTTCAACTCGAACCATATTCTCGGCATCGCCAATGCCCAGAACAAGAACACCGACCCCAATGCGGTGAACCGCAACGATCAATCGAGCATTTTTGCGCGCCAGCTTGAATCGCGCCTGCTTTCGGCACTGTCGTCGCAGATCGTCGATGCGATCTTCGGTGAAAATCCGCAGGAGCAGGGGACGATCACCTTCGGTGGTCGGACCATCGAATTCTTCCGTGGGCTCGACTCGGTCACGCTGATCATTCGCAACGATGAAACGGGCGAAGAAACCCGCATCGAAATTCCTCTATTCATTGAGGTGAATTGATGCGTCTCGCCGCGAAACTTGGTTTGATTTCCGCGCTGGCTATGGGACTCAGCGGGTGCATGAGCATCGGCCAAGATGGCCGTGACTTCCTGCCCGAAGACACCAGCCTCGCCTATTTCCCGAAGAAAACGCAGACGCAGAACCTTCTCAACCAGCTGCCTGCGCCGCAGCGGCAGGTGGCGATCGCGGTCTACGGCTTTACCGACCAGACGGGGCAGTTCCGTCCGACCAACACCGGCCAGACGCTGTCGCGCGCCGTGACGCAGGGCGCGGGCTCGATCCTCGTCAAGGCGCTTCAGGATACAGGGAACCGTCAATGGTTCACCGTGGTCGAGCGCGAGCGGCTCGATAACCTCCTCAAAGAGCGCCAGATCATCAGCGAGATGCGCCGGCGTTATCTGGGCGAGCAGGAAACCGATCCCAACGCATTGCCCGCCCTGCTGTTCGCAGGGGTGCTGCTCGAAGGCGGGATCGTGGGTTACGACACCAATACCGTTACAGGAGGTGCGGGCGCGGCGTTCCTCGGCATCGGTGCGCGCACCGAATACCGTCAGGACACCGTCACCGTATACCTGCGCGCCGTGTCGGTTCGCACCGGCGAGGTGCTGACCAATGTGACCGCGTCCAAGACCATCGCCAGTCAGGCCTTCGGGGCCAATGCCTACCGCTTCGTCGCGTTCCGCGAATTGCTCGAAGCCGAAGTCGGCATCACTTCGAACGAGCCCGATCAGGTGGCGCTTCAGCAAGCGATTGAAAAGGCTGTCTACGGGCTGGTGCTCGAAGGCGTTGATCTTGGTCTCTGGCGCTTTGCAGACATGGCGAGCGCCGAGGCGTTGATGAGCACTTACCGCGCAGAGCGCGACGGAATTTACGATGCGCGCGACGTGCAGGACGCGGTGCAACGCGCCGGTTCGCTGACCGCGCTGACCATCGTGGATGGAGACGACGAGGAGGACGAAGGTTCGTAGCCCCAACGGGCGGTTAACCTGCGAAATGTGCTGACACCGTAAAGGGCAGTGCTCGGACAAAGGGTCGCTTTGAAAAGCGCACGCGGAATGGTTCCAGCGGTGCGCGGTATTGACGCGCTGATTGGTGCGAGGGTCGATTGGCCCTTCAATCGGTGTAGTCGGAAAAAGGGCGGCGATTATGAAGAGAACATTGTATCTTGCGGTATCCGGCGTAGCGCTTGCCACGAGCGCATCTGTATTCGCGCAAAACAACACCAGCATCATCACCCAGGCGGGCACCGGTCAAGCGATCGACGTCGACCAGACTGCGGGCACGGGCAACACTTCGGACATCGACCAGAGCGGTGTCGACAATGAAGCCGACGTGACGCAAGCTGGTGCGGACAGCTTCTCGGATGTCACGCAGACCGGCAATGATGCGATTGCCTCCGTCAGTCAAAGCGGTTCTGACCAGAGCTCAACCATCACCCAAAGCTCTGCTTATGCGGCAGTCGGGACAAACACCGCAGTGGCTGCGGTCTCGCAAGACGGTTCGGGCAACACCTCCGACGTCAACCAGTCGGGCGGAGCGGGTTCTTTCGCCAATGCCGTCGGGCCGAACACCGGCTCACCGGTTGCCAGTGTCACTCAGAACGGCGCAGACAATATTCTCGATCTCGATCAAACCGGCAGTTCGAACTTCGCTTTCCTTAGCCAGATTGCCGACGCCAATACGATGACGGTGCTGCAAGACGGCACCAACACCGATACGCTCGCTTCGCAGACAGGAAATGGCAACACGCTGTTCGTAACCCAATCAGGTGTCTCGGCCGGCGGCGGAATCGCCTGGGTGAATTCGAACCAGTCTGGCGAAGGCAATGGTGCAAATGTCGTTCAGACGGGCGGCGCGACGGGCATCTTCACGCAAGTCGTGACCCTCTCTCAAGGCGGCGATGACAACACCGCGTCATTTGCGCAGGGCGGTACGGACAACAGCGCCAATGTGAACCAGTCGAGTGACGGCAGCTCGTCGAGCGTCACCCAGAACGGGAGCGGTTCCTTCGTTATCGTCGCGCAGGACGGACCGTTTGGCTTCGGTTCGTCGGCTGTGAACCAGAACGGCAGCGCCAATTCGACCACCGTCAATCAGACGGGTTTCGATCTCCTCTCGCCGGACGCTTTCACTAACACCAGCACCGTCACACAGAACGGCAACGGCAACGAAATCAACTCCGCCCAAGTAGGCGATGAGAACCTTTCGACCATCACGCAAAGCGGTAGCAGCAACGATATACTGCTGACTTCGGGCGGGTCCGGGAACACGTCGACGATCACGCAGTCGGGTAACGACAGCATCACCGACCTGTTGCAGGACGGAGATGACAATATCTCGACCGTGACCCAATCGGGCAGCACCAACGAAATCGATATCGATCAGACCGCATCGGGCAACACCAGCACGGTGACGCAAAGCAACAACAACAATGATGCTTTCGTAATCCAGTCGAATGACAACAACACTTCGACGCTGACCCAATCCGCGTCCACCAATGTCGGCACGCATAACCAGTCGGGCACGGGGAACACCGCGACGGGCACCCAGCGCGCGACCGGTAGTGATCTGACCACCACGCAGGTGGGGGATGATAACGTGGCAACGGTCCTGCAGGGCACGGTGTCCGACAACCAGTCGAGCATCGTGACGCAAATCGGTAGCCGTAACACCGCTACGGTCCAGCAGGGCCTCGATGCGACCGGACCGACCGATGACGACAACGTCAGCGTGGTCGAACAGGAAGGCAGCGACAACATTGCTGTCGTGGCGCAGATCAACGAACGCAACACCGCATCGATCTTCCAAACGGGCAATTTCAACGAAGCGCGGGTCGAAAGCCAGGGCACCGGCATCGGCGTTCCCGGCAATGAGGACAACACCGCCACGATCACGCAGAGCGCCAACAACAACTTTGCATCGGTCGATCAGCCGGGCGAGGATATGGTCGCGACGATCCTGCAATCGGGCAATATGAACTCGTCGATCTCGACGCAGAACGGTTCGCGCAACTCGGTGTTCGTCGACCAGATCAGCGACGGCAACACCAGCCTCGCGGGGCAGCTCGGGGCCGACAACACTGCCGACATCAACCAGTCGGGAACGGGCGGCAGCTCGATCGCGTTCCAGGACGGCACCTTCCAGTCCGCAACGCTCAACCAGTCGAACGACGGCAATGAGAGCGAGATCGACCAGGGTTTCTCCGGCGGCACCAACAATGTCGCCGAGGTTGACCAGACCGGTTCGGGTAATCTCAGCCTCGTCCAGCAAGGATTTGCCGCAACAGGCTCCGACAATTTCGTCGATGTCCTGCAGTCGGGCAATCTCAACGTCAGCCTGATCACCCAGACCGGCGACCTTCACAGCGCCACGGTCACGCAGGGTAGCGACGGCAATTTCTCGCAGATCGACCAGTCGGGGACGGGCGGCACCATGACCGTCACCCAGAACTAGAACCCACACGAATTGAATTGAAGAAAGAGGAACCAAGCCAATGAAAAAAATCATCCTTGCAGGCGCATCAATCGCTGCACTGTCGCTGGGGGCTCCGGCCTTCGCGCAGAGCACCTCGACCGTCACCCAGAACGGTTCCGGCAATGTTGCCGACGTGACGCAGACTAACGCCAACACTTCGACCGTGACCCAGTCCGGCGACAACAACGACACCGATGTCACCCAGACGCTGGGCACCGCCAACTCCTCGACCGTGTTGCAGGAAGGCACCGGCCCGGGCACGGCGACCGTGTTCCAGCTTGGCACCAACGGCACCTCCAGCATCACGCAGACCGGCGATTCGGATAGCGACACTGCTGTCGTGTTCCAGAACTTCGATGCCGATCTCAGCAGCGCCACGATCACCCAGACGGGCGATTCACTGACGACCAGCGGCAACGAAGCTCTGATCGATCAGAGCGGCGGCACAGGCAATACTTCCGTCATCAGCCAGTCGGGCAATGCCAACCTTGTCGAGAACCTTCAGGTCGGCAACACCAACAGCTCCGACTTTTCCGGCAGCGGCACGACCAACGTCGCTTTCATCGACCAGATCGGCGACAGCAATTCCTTCATCGGCGGCCAGGCCGGCGACACCAACAACATGGACATCAACCAGAACGGCACCAGCGGTACTTCGGTAGCCTTTCAGGACGGCGCCAACAGCAGCGTTACCCTCAACCAGGGCGGCCTCGGCAACGAGAGCGTGATGGATCAGGGCTTCTTTGCCGGCGGTGACGGCAATTCGATCACTGTCGACCAGAGCGGCGACGGCAACCTTTCGCTGATCAACCAGGGCTTCAACTCGGCCGGCACCTCGCTGACCATCACTGTTGACCAGAGCGGCGACAACAACATCTCGACCATTGAGCAGGACGGCGCGACCAACACGCTGACCGTCAACCAGACGACCGACAGCAACGGCTCGTTCGTGACCCAGTCGGGCACGGGCAACACGCTCACGGTCAATCAGTAAGAGGTTTACGGGGGAATTATCATGAAGAACCTAGTTCTATCTGGCGCTTCGGTGGTGGCTCTTGCCGCTGCCGCACCGCTGTTCGCACAAGCCACCACGCCCGCAGCCTGCGTTGGCGTAAGCGGCAACTGCTCGGTCGTGGACTCGACGGGTTCGGGCAACACGCTCGACGTTGATCAGACCGGTTCCAACGTCTCGGAAGTCATCCAGGACGCGATCGGCGCTGACGCTGATGTGACCCAGAATGGCGCGGGCAACCTGTCAAACGTCGATCAGCAGGACGATGGTGCAGCGCTTGCCGATCCGGTTGCCATCGTCGACCAGCTCGGCGACGGCAACTCTTCGGACATCGACCAGAGCGCCAGCGCAACGCTCGTGACCATGAGCGCGGATGTCGATCAGGACGGCAATGGCAACAGCTCGATCATCCTTCAGGATTCGACTGCGATTGATGTCGGCTCGCAGACCGCCGACGTGAACCAGGCCAATGGCGCGACCTCTTCGGTGTTCCAGTCCGCAACCGGCGCGAGCAACTACAACGCCACCGCGACGGTCACTCAGGACGGGCTGAGCGAGTCGGTGGTCGAGCAGATCCTCGATAATGGCAACGCCAATGCCACTGCCACAGTCAGCCAGACCGGAGACGATCACTTCTCGTTCGTCGGTCAGGCACCGACCGGCGGCAATGCGGTTACGAACGTTACTCAAACCGGTTCGAACAACGCGTCCGAGACCGGCCAGATCGGCGGCAGCGGCCTCATCAACGTGACCCAGACGGGCACGGGCGGCACCTCGTTCGTTCTGCAAGACCGCTTCAGCCTGACTGCCAACGTCAATCAGGGGGGGGTCGACAACGATTCGACGATCATCCAAGACGGACTCGTCGGAGCGAATGCAAATGTCACACAGAACGGGACAGAGAACACTTCGTTCGTTCAGCAGGGCCCCGATGATGGGCCTGGTTCACCGCTCGCCACCGTCAACCAAAGTGGTCAATTGAACGAGTCGACCATCAACCAAAATCTCGTAGCCAATGCTGTTGCAACTGTGACGCAGGGCGGCGATAGCAACCAGTCCTTCATCGATCAGCTTGACGGCGGCGACACCATGTCCGCCGACGTAACCCAGCAGGGCGATGGCAACTTTGCCGAAGTCGTTCAGTCGGGCAGCGCCACGCCGGCACAGCCCAACGATGCGGACATCCTGCAGCTTGGTGACAACGGCTTTGCCGGTATCCAGCAGACGGGCGGAGCGGTCGGTGCAACCGGCTTCGTGTTCCAGCAGCTTGATGCAACCAACGCGACGGCCGCGATCAGCCAGACCGGCGATACCGTATCGGCCCTGATCGACCAGAGTGGAGGTGACCTCAACGAGTCTTTCATCACCCAGAGCGGTCTCACCAACAATGGTGAAAACGTTCAAATCGGTGGCGGAAACTTCTCGTCAATCACCCAGAGCGGTGACCATAGCTTCGTTGCCGGCACCTCGAACGTGTTCGTCGATCAGATCGGTGACGACAACAGCTCGACGCTCGCACAGGCTGGCGACGGTGTGAACACCACTAGTATCGCTCAAACCGGAAATGGCAACTCCAGTACGGTGACTCAGATCGCCGCTGGCAATGGGGGCGACCTCAACGTTATCGCTCTGGTTCAGACCGGTGACACCAACACCAGCACGATCACCCAAAATGGCGATGAGGGCAACGCCGATGTGCTGCAGCAAGGCGTCGGTAACACCAGCACGATCTCCCAGAACGGACCGCTTCCCTTCGCTCCGGGAAGTTCGCTCGGAAATACGATTGATCTCGACCAGATCGCTGACGGAGCAACCAGCACGATCACGCAGAATGGCGACGGGAACAGTGCAATCGTTGGCCAGTTCAACGAAGCGCACACCTCGACCGTGAGCCAAGCTGGCACGAGCAACGCTGTAACCGTCACGCAGGGTACTCCCTGATCGGTGACACGAAATGCCGGGCGAGCAGGGGCTCGCCCGGCATTTTCATTTTCAGGCCTGTGCGAGCCAAAACTCGCAAGATCAGGCCAATTCGGATACAGTCCTCATATGAACACCATGTCCTTCCCCGCTTTCCGTCTTGCAGGCGCTGCCGCACTGCTGGTTTGCGCCATGCCGCTGGCCGCGCAATCGAACAGCGTCTTTGTCGATCAGATCGGTTCGGGCAGCACGATCGAGGTCGATCAGTCGAACGGGACCGGCCAAAGCGCCGATCTCGATCAGAACGGCAATGGCAGTTTCATCGGCATCGACCAGTCGGGCACGGGCACGCACAGCGCCGAAGTTACCCAGAGCGGCGACGGCAACAGCATCGACGTGACCCAGTCAGGTGCAGGCGACATTGGTGCAAGCGTAAACCAGGCCGGCACCGACAACGCAGCTCTGCTCACGCAGAACAATGACGGCGGCCTCGCATCAACCGCAGAGATCGTCCAGAACGGCTCCACCAACAGCATCTCGCTGATTCAGGACGGCTCGGAAAATCACGCGCTAATGACCCAGCTTGGCGACAACAACACCATGAGCGCCACCCAACTTGGCGACGGCAACAGCCTCGACTGGATGCAGAACGGCACCGGCCTGTCGGATATGTCGGTTGTGCAAACTGGCGGAGCGGTGGCAGTCATCACCCAGAGCAATTGAGGGGAAGGGCGCTGGACACAAAGCCGCCCGTCTCGCCTCGCGCCCTTGGCGCCGGCCTTGTGCTGGCAGCCACTGCTTTTGCGCCGCTCGCAGGGCTCAGCGCCCAGCAGAATGACCGACAGAATTCGGTATTCATCGAGCAAGCGACAAGCAGTGCGGTGGAAGCCCCGCAGATCAGCGCGCCGCAAACTGCAGGCGCGACTTCAAAAGTCTATTTTCCCGACGCGATCACGCCTGAAAGCGTGGCCGAAGCCCGCGCCCGAGCGGCAGAGCAACAACAGCTCGAACGCGCAGAAGCCGCCAACGGGCCTGTCAGTCAAGTTTCGAACGCAGGTGAGGGCGCGCGCGATGTGGCGCAGCTCTCCGACGGGGATTCCGCCCGCGCGCTCGCACAGCTTTCGGCGGCTGAACGGCAGGTGGTGCTCGACGCGGTCGAAGGCACCGATATCTGCGAGCAGGCCGACAATATCCCCGCCATCCGTGACCTGTGTGAAGGGCGGATCGAAACCCGCTCGGCAGAATTCGCGCAGACCAACACAGGCCGATCGGCGGAAGACAATCTGCTCGGCGGCGGCTTCGACAGTTCGCGGCTTGCCACGCTTGAAACCGCGATCAACCGCCTTGCCCAAAGCGGCGGGCGCGCCGATGATTTCTCAGACCAGGCGGTGGCCTCGGTCGCGCTGGGGCAGCAAGGCGCGCTCAGCGATGCGCAGGCTACATCGGCGGACAGTGATCCAACCAGCGAATTCTCGCCCGAAACGCAGGGCGTTATCAACGCCATCGTCCAGCAGCTGGGCGGGGGCAATTGAGGAACGGATGATGCGCAGATTCCGCAACCGGCTGGCAATCCTTACTCCGGCGCTCGCGCTTGCCGCAGGCGGCGCCACAGGGGCTGGCGCAAGCGGCGAGACACCGCGCGCGCTGGCGCTTTCGGTGGTCGAAGAGGGCAACAGTATCGAACTTGAGCTGGTCGCCAATTCGCATGTCGCGCAGCAGGTGCAATATTCGCTCGAACTCATCGGAAACTCCACCTCGCGCCACCGCGGCGATACCGCGATTCCGGCAGGCGAACGGCAGGTTTTGTCACGTATGAAGTCGAGCGTCGGCGAGCATTGGTGCGCACGGGTCGAAGTGACCGAAGCCAATGGCGCGCATTACACGCTGACCGCAGGCGATTGCGCGGGCTGATCTGCGCCCCGAACTCACAAAATCGCCTGATAGGCACAACAAAATGCACCTGCATGCACGGTCCCGATTGACGGGCCTTTTCGCATCCGCAACATAAAGGGGTCTGCCGGAAGCGATTCTGGCGTCTCTCGCGGGAGAGACTCGGTTGGAAACAGCCGGGCGCCGAAGGAGCAACCGCCCCGGAAACTCTCAGGCAAACGGACCGCGAACAGGCATAGGCACTCTGGAAAGCGCCTTCGGTATCAGCCGGAGGCCACCGAAGGGGAATGCTGCGACGCTCGGCGGGCGCTGCGGCTAAGCTCTCAGGTCCACCCGACAGAGGGGGCAGGAAAATGCGCTTCGTTTCTGGAGCGTATACGAACCTGTCGGGGAACTGATTTTGAGCGACGAGACACCAGAAGTCGAAGACCTGCCGCTGGAGAAGTTGCCGCTTGATGCGTGGCACCGCGAGCATGGCGCACGCATGGTCCCGTTTGCGGGCTATGAAATGCCGATACAGTACGCTGGCGAACACGGTGGCATTGTCGCTGAACACAACTGGACCCGCGAGAATGCGAGCCTGTTCGACGTCTCGCACATGGGCCAACTTGCGCTGAAGGGCGAGAAGGCTGCGCACGAACTCGAAAAGCTGCTTCCCGGAGCGATCTCCAACCTCAAGCCGAACAAGATGCGCTATTCGCTGCTGCTGACAGAAGCGGGCGGAATCATCGACGATCTGATGGTCACCAACACCGGCCCGCACCTCTCGCTGGTGGTCAATGGTGCGTGCAAGTGGGACGATATCGCGCATCTGCGCGAACATCTCGACGACGATGTGACGCTCACCCATTTCGACGATTTCGCGCTGCTCGCGCTGCAAGGTCCGAAAGCGGGCGCTGTGCTTGAGGAACTCATCCCCGGCACCGGCGCGCTGACTTTCATGACCGCAGGCCTGTTCGAATGGAACGGAGTGCATCTGTGGGTCAGCCGTGCCGGTTATACCGGCGAAGACGGGTTCGAGATTTCGGTCCACGAAAGCCACGTCGCCAAGCTTGCCGATGCATTGGTGGCAGACGAGCGGGTCAATCCGGCGGGGCTGGGCGCACGCGATAGCCTGCGCCTCGAAGCCGGCTTGCCGCTCTACGGCCACGATCTCGACCTCAACACCGATCCCGTCAGTGCCGACCTAACCTTCGCGCTGTCGAAGAAGCGCCGCGAGGAAGGCGGCTATTTCGGGCACAAGGCCGTCGCCGCAAGGCTCGCCGATGTCGCCGCCGGAACGCTTGCTCTCAAGCGGGTCGGGCTGAAGCTCGAAGGCCGCATGCCCGCACGCGAGGGCGCCGATGTCTATGCCGGCGACACCAAGGTCGGCACCGTCACCAGCGGCGGCTTTTCGCCCACGCTCGGCGCGCCGATCGCAATGGCCTATGTCGATGCCGCGCACGCCACAGAAGACACTGCGCTCGAATGCGAAGTGCGCGGAAAGCGCCTCGCCGCAACCGTTTCACCCATGCCGTTTGTCCCGCACCGCTATTTCAGGGGGAATTGATCAATGCCGCGTTATTTTACAGATGAACATGAATGGATCGACGTCGAAGGCGAAACCGCCACTGTCGGCATCACCGACTATGCGCAGGAACAGCTGGGCGACATCGTCTTTGTCGAACTGCCGGGCGTTGGCACCATGCTCGACAAGGGCGGTGATGCCGCTGTCGTCGAAAGCGTGAAGGCCGCGAGCGACGTCTATTCGCCGATCACCGGCGAAGTGACCGAGAGCAATGGCGCGCTCGAAGACGACCCGGCGCTGGTCAATTCCTCGCCCGAGGAAGACGGCTGGTTCTTCCGCCTTTCGATCTCGGATTCCTCGGAGCTGAAAGGCCTGATGGACGAAAACGCATACAAAGCGTTTGTGGATAGCCTTTGATGATACGCTGGCCCGTTCTCTTGGGCGCTCTCTTGGCGACGGCGGGCTGCGCTCATTACGCGCCAGTTGCAGTCGCCGATCATCCGATCAGTGTCGAACAACTTACAAGTAACCGAGAGCGATGGGATGGGCGAATTGTCGAAGTCTCAGGCTGGCTCGTTCACTCCTGTGATGATTTTGAACGAACCTGCGGCTTGGTGTCTAAGCGTAGCGGCCGAGGTGATGCTGTCTTCTTTTCTCCCAACGAGCAAGACAGGGTCGTTCTGCGCAACCTTATCGGAGAGAAGATAACGGTGCGTGGCTGCTACGACGGATGTTTAGGCGCTGAATTCAAAGACAACAACGACGGGTCAGCCATTTTGACTATGTGCGTCGAGCATCTGACCGACGCGACGCTGGTCACCCCAAGCAAGGATAACATTTAGTGCGTTACCTCCCTCTCACCGACACCGACCGCAAGGATATGCTCGCGACCATTGGCGCTGGCAGCATCGACGATCTGTTCGTCGATGTGCCCGAAGTCGCGCGGCTCGACGGGCCGATCCATGGCCTGCCGATGCACGCGAGCGAGATGGCGGTCGAACGCCATATGAAAGCGCTGGCTGGCAAGAATATTGCCGCAGGTGACGCGCCGTTCTTCCTTGGGGCAGGCGCCTATCGCCACCATGTCCCGGCGAGCGTCGATCACATCATCCAGCGCGGCGAGTTCCTCACCGCCTATACGCCCTATCAGCCCGAAATCGCGCAGGGCACGCTGCAAATGCTGTTCGAGTTCCAGACGCAGGTCGCAACGCTGTACGGCTGCGCGGTGGCGAATGCCTCGCTCTACGACGGCTCGACCGCGTGCTGGGAAGCGGTAGCGATGGCGACCCGCGTGACGCGCAAGAAGCGCGCGGTGCTGTCAGGCGCGCTGCACCCGCATTACGCGCAGGTGGTGAAGACCATGGCGCACTTCACCGGCGATGTGATTGCCGATGCCAATCCCGCGATCACCCCCGAGCCCGACCTTGAGGGGCTGACCGCGCGTATCGACGACGACACCGCCTGCGTGGTGGTGCAATATCCCGACATCCTGGGTCGCATCAGCGACCTCTCGGCAGTAGCCGAAGCTGCCCATGCCAAGGGCGCGCTGCTGGTGGTGGTGAACACCGAGCCGGTGGCGCTCGGGGCGATCAAGAGCCCCGGTGAAATGGGCGCGGACTTCGTCGTGGGCGAGGGCCAGTCGATCGGTGTCGGCCTGCAATTCGGCGGGCCCTACCTCGGTCTGTTCGCCGTGCGCGATCCCAAGCATGTGCGCCAGATGCCGGGCCGACTTTGCGGCGAGACGGTCGATGCGGAGGGCAAGCGTGGCTTCGTGCTGACGCTCTCCACCCGCGAACAGCACATCCGCCGCGAGAAGGCGACGTCGAACATCTGCACCAACTCCGGCCTCTGCGCATTGGCGTTCAGCGTGCATATGACCTTGCTCGGCGAACGGGGCCTGCGCGAATTGGCGCAGGAAAACCATCGCCTCGCCTGCCTCGCGGCTGACCGCCTCGAGAAGGTTCCGGGCGTCAAACTGCTCAACAAGGCCTTCTTCAACGAATTCACCGTCATGCTCGACGGCAAGCCTGCGCGCGAGATCGTGCGCGACCTTGCCGATCGCGGCGTGCTCGCGGGCGTATCGCTCGGGCGGCTCTATCCGGGTGTCGAGGCGCTCGAACAGGCGCTGCTGGTGGCGGTCACCGAAACCACAACCGAAGAAGACATCGAGACGCTCGCCACAGAGCTCGAAGCCGCTGTGAAGGAGGGCGCACGATGAGCAACCCCAACGCATCCGGCTGGAAACCCGCCATGCAGCCTGACGACGGTATGCACGCAGGCCCTGCGACGACCACCGGCAACCGCGCGCTCATGCTCGAAGAGCCACTGCTGTTCGAAATCGGCCATGCCGAAAACACCGGCGTCGACCTGCCCGATCTCGATCCGTCAATGCCCAACCGCTTTGGCGGGCTCGCGCGTTCGGATGACATCGGCCTGGTCGGTCTGACCGAGCCCGAGACGGTGCGCCACTACACCCGCCTCAGCCGCCAGAACTACGCGATCGACCTGGGCTTCTTCCCGCTGGGTTCGTGCACGATGAAGCACAACCCGCGCCTCAACGAGAAGGTCGCACGCCTGCCAGGTTTTGCAGACCTTCACCCGATGGCTCCCAAGAGCACGGTGCAGGGCGCGCTGGCGGTGATTCACGAGCTGGGTGATTGGCTGTGCAAGCTCACCGGCATGCCCGCCGTCGCGATGAGCCCCAAGGCTGGCGCGCATGGCGAGCTTTGCGGAATCCTCGCAATCCGTGCAGCACATGAAGCCCGCGGCGACGCGCGCGAAGTCGTGCTTGTCCCGGAGAGCGCGCACGGCACCAATCCCGCCACCGCAGCCTTTGCCAATTACCGAGTCGAGGATATTCCCGCGACACCCGAAGGCCGCGTCGATGTCGAAGCCCTGAAGGCACGGCTTGGGCCCGATGTTGCGGGGGTAATGATTACCAACCCCAACACCTGCGGCCTGTTCGAGAAGAACTTTCGCGAGATTGCCGATGCGGTCCACGAGGCCGGCGGATACGTCTATTGCGACGGGGCGAATTTCAACGCCATCGTCGGCCGTGTGCGTCCGGGCGACCTCGGCGTGGATGCGATGCACATCAACCTGCACAAAACCTTCTCCACCCCGCATGGCGGCGGCGGACCGGGCTCTGGGCCGGTGGTTTTCTCCGAGGCGCTCGCACCCTTTGCGCCGCTTCCCTTTGTGCGCAAGGATCACGAGACCGGCCTGTTCGAGCTGATCGAAGAGGAGGCGCGTGAGGAAACGCGCGGGCAGACCTTTGGCCGCATGACCGCATTCCACGGCCAGATGGGCATGTTCACCCGCGCTCTGACCTATATGCTCAGCCACGGTGCCGACGGGTTGAAGCAAGTGGCCGAGGACGCGGTTCTCAACGCCAATTACATCCTGCGCAGCCTCGAGGACGTGCTCGACGCGCCATTCGCGGCCAGCGGTCCGTGCATGCACGAGGCGCTGTTCGGCGATAAGGGCTTCGGCAATGGCCTCTCGACGCTCGATCTGGCGAAAGGTCTGATTGACGAAGGCTATCACCCAATGACGGTGTATTTCCCGCTGGTGGTCCATGGCGCGATGCTGATCGAACCGACCGAGACCGAGAGCAAAGCGGGGATCGACCAGTTCCTCATCGCCATGCGATCGCTCGCAGAACGCGCCAAGGCAGGCGACGAAACGCTGAAAGGCGCGCCTTACTATGCGCCGCGGCGGCGTCTCGACGAGACGGCAGCGGCACGCAAGCCGCGTCTCACATGGGAAGCGCCGCTGGCTTAAGTCAGTTGAGAGGCGGTGCGGGCTGCGTGTCCGCGCCGCCCTCTTCTTCCTCGTCCGGTTCAACCAGAATGCTGATCTGCTGCATGTTCAGGATCGCGACGTAGAAGCCGATCACGGCCATCGCGCTCGATCCCAGTACTGCCATCGCCGCGCCTTTCGCGCCGTTCCATTCGATAGCCGTATCAAGCAGTGCCAGCGCGAGGATGGTCGGCACGGCGCGCACGAGAAAGGCTGTGCCTGCACGGCCCGCGCTGACCAGCAGCGATTCCAGGCTTGCGCCCACAAGTTCAACCGCGCCTGCAATCGCGAGGATGACCATCGCCCAGTAAAAGCCGGTGAACTCGGGGCCGGCGAGCAACTCCAGTCCCCAGCGGCCAAGGAAGAGCGCCACCAGCACCGCGATCACCCCGCCGATCAGCGCAATATTCGCCATCCGGCGCGCCATGTAGAGCGCATCGTCCTTGGCATGGACCAGTTCGGGCAGGATTGCCCGTGAGACGGTCTTGGCCAATTCGACCAGCGCTTGCCCCAACTGGCTCGCCACGCGGAAACCGCCCAGCAGCGCCGCGCCGCCGAAGGTCCCGACCAGCAGGATCATGACCTGCTTGCCCGCGATGGTGAGGCTGCCGGACATATTGGTGGACCACACGAAGCGCCATGCATCCTTGTGCTTGGCCGGTATGCGGGTGAGGCTGATCGCGCTCATATCGACCCGCTCGGCGCGCGCAGCGGCAAACCACAGGGCAGCGGCCACCGCGATCTCGCTCAGCGCATAGGCAAGGATGAAGCCTGCAACCGTAGGCATGAAAAGCCACGCCAGCACCGCGCCCGCAGCGCGGATGATCGGCTGCACCGCTTCGGCAGCGGTGGCAGTGGCATATTTGAAATGGAGCCGCAGCAAGCCGATCGGCGTGGTGCGGATCGACAGCAGCGAGACGATGCAATAGCCGAAAGTCAGCCACCAAAGATCGTCGGGCAGTGGCAACCAATAGGGGACGCTCAGGACCAGCAAAGCTGCCATGATGGATCCCATCACCACTGAAATCATGTCGAGCGCAATGGCAAAGCCGGTCGCCTCGCGCACCTTCTCGGCAGTGGCTCCCTCGCCATTGGCGCCCCAGCGCACGATAAATTGCCACGTCTGGAAACTGGCGAGGCCTGTGACTGTCTGCCCCAGCGCTACAATCGCGGCGAAATAGCCAAAGGCTTCAAGCCCGAGCGAGCGGGTGGCGAGCGCCAGATAGACAAGGCTCAGCACCGCATTGATGCCGCGCCCGCCGAGCAGCCAGCCCATGTTTGTGAAAAGGCGCTTCATCTGCGGGCAGCCGCGCCGGTCAGGCGGGTTGGGCCTGTTCGCGTCGTTTCAGGATTTTTTCGGTCACATCGAAAGTGCGCTGGTTATCGACGTCGATAGCATAGTGCCCATCCGACAATTCGATCGGGACCAGCTTGTATCCGAACTTTTTGGAGACCTGTTCGAACAGCTTTTCCTTGGATCCTGTGCCAAGGCGGAAGCGGATCAGGTTCATGAAACCGAACGCTTTGATGATGCGGCTGGGAAACTTCACGAACTGCCCGCCGCCGCGCATGATTTCTGCTGCGCTCAAGGCTTCGCGGTTTCCGATCCAGTAGGTGTTGCAATTGGAAAAACCGCCGTCCTTGAATTCGTAGAACTTCTTTTGCCCCACGGGATCGGCAGCGATGACATCTTCCTTGCGCGCGAGGCCAGCGGCGGCATCGGCACTGGTGGCGAGGCACTTGGTGATGAACTCGCTATAGCCTTCGGGGGTGACAAGGCAGTTGTCGGCGGTGGTGATAAGCAGAGGGAAATCCGCGCCTTCCGCCCCGGAAACTACGCTGTCGACAAGGTTGAACTTGCCTTCTGCGAAAGTGAGGCGGCTTTCCTTGATTAGCGCGGTGACAGCAGGCAGGGCCGCAATCTCATCAGGTTCATGCGCGACGATACGGATCGCCCCGACATGCGGGCAGGCGGCGACCTGCTTCACCACGCGTTCGACCATGGGAACGCCTGCCACGGGCACGACGGCTTTTTGCGCCACTCCGGCCTTCTGCGCGAGCGGATCGAGAACCCCCGAACGCTTCCCTGCCATGATAAGCGCGGTGACGGGTGAGACTTTGACGTTGTTATCCATATTCACGCGCCTTTAGCGCCATTCGGGGCGGGGAGCAAAGCAAGGAAAGCGTGGTCTTGTGCAACTTTTCCCTGCGCGGCATGGGGGCGCAATGCGGATTGTGTTTTCTCGCAAGGGTTTTGACAGCAGCGCAGGCGGCGGTCCTTCGCCGATTGTGGGCGGCAAGCCGCTAAGCCTGCCGATTCCTGCGGGCACTGCGAGCGGCACGACCTATGGCGCGCTCGGCCTTGGCAATCATGCGGCCAAGGCCAGTCGGGGTAAGTTGGGTGCGGGCGATCTGTGCCACCACGACCCGATGTTTACCGCCGACGGCGAGTGCATCTTTGGCCAGCACAGCGCCGCGCAAACGCATCTCGAAGGGCAGGGCGTGGGGCTGGGGGATGTCTTCGTATTTTTCGGCCTGTTTGCCGAAGAGGAGACCGGCGAGCCGCATCACCGCATCTTCGGCTATCTGCGCGTGGAAGAGATGATTCCGCTCGCTGAGGTCGTCCCTGCCGATCTGGTCGCACTCCGACACCCGCACGCGCTCGCCATGCACAGCGCCAATGACGTGATCTGGCGCGGGGAAGGGCATACCGCCAAGCGCGCGAGCGAGGCTTTGCGGCTGACGGTGCCCGGTGGCCCGCCGAGCCTGTGGAAACGCCCCGAATGGCTGAAGCGCGGCGGCCTGTCCTACCACGACCGCGAAGACCGCTGGCTGCGCGGCAAGCGGCTGCGCAGCGTTGCGCGCGGTCAGGAATTCGTCGCTGACATCGGCCGCCGTCAGGCCCCGCGCGAATGGCTCGCGCGGGTGATCGACGAAATCAAAGCGTCTTGATGATCCCAGAGAAGTCGGTCGCGGCGTTATCGGCGGCGAAGGCTTCATAGATTTCCTGCGCGTGCTTGCCGAGCGCGGTGGTCGCACCGGCAGTCTGCGCGGCTTCCATCGCCAGCTTGAGGTCCTTGAGCATCAGTCCGGCCGCAAAACCGCCCTGATAGCCATTGTCCGACGGGCTTTGCGGGCCGACGCCGGGAACCGGGCAATAGGAAGTCATCGACCAGCACTGGCCGCTCGACACGCTGGAAATGTCGTAAAAGGTCTGCGCATCGAGCCCGAGCTTGTCGGCCAGAGCAAAGGCTTCGCACGTGCCGATCATCTGGATGCCGAGCAGCATGTTGTTGCAGATTTTTGCGGCCTGTCCGTTACCAGCGTCACCGGCGTGGATCACCGCCTTGCCCATGGCGTTGAGGATCGGTTCTGCCCTCTTGAAGGCCTTTTCCGTCCCGCCGACCATAAAGGTGAGCGTGCCGCCATTGGCCGCCGCAATGCCGCCCGAAACGGGCGCATCGACCATGTCGTAACCTGCGGATTCGGCTGCCGAGATTACTTCGCGAGCAGTGGCAACGTCGATGGTCGAGCAGTCGAGGAACACCGCACCTTCAGGCGCAGTGCCGATCACATCGGCTTCGTAGACTGACTTCACGATTCCGCCATTAGGCAGCATCGAGACGACGGCTTCGGCATCGGTGCAGGCTTCTTTGGCAGTCGCAAAGGTCGAGCAACCTGCATCCTTCGCCGCGCCAAGCGCTGCTTCGCTAAGGTCGAAAGCGCGCACATCATGGCCCGCTTTCACAAGGTTTGCGGCCATCCCGCCGCCCATATTGCCCAGTCCGATGAATGCGATCTTCATTTTAACGCCCCTTCCAAACGCCGTCGCGCTTCTCGATGAACGCGGCCATGCCTTCAGCCTTGTCCTCGCTCGCGGTGAGGATCTGGAAGATGCGGCGTTCCATGATCAGGCCCTGGTCGAGCGTCGATTCAAACGCGGCGTTGACCATTTCCTTGTTCGCAATCGCGGCCATCGGCGGCTTCGAGGCGATCGTGCCTGCGGTCTTGAGCGCTTCGGCCACGAGGTCGGCCTGCGGGACGACGCGCACCACGAGGTTCGCGCGCTCTGCTTCCTCGGCGCCCATCATGCGGCCGGTGAGGCACATTTCCATGGCCTTCGACTTGCCGATTGCGCGGGTGAGCCGCTGCGAGCCGCCCATGCCGGGGGCTACGCCGAGATTGATTTCGGGCTGGCCGAATTTGGCGTTGTCCGAAGCGATAATGAAGTCCGCCATCATCGCAAGCTCGCAACCGCCGCCCAGCGCAAATCCGTTGACCGCCGCGATCCACGGCTTGCGCGTCTTCTTCACGACTTCGCTGGTCCACGGCGAGAAGAAGTCGTCGAGGTAGAAATCGGCCGCAGGCTTGTCGCTCATTTCCTTGATGTCGGCGCCCGCGGCAAAAGCCTTTTCGCCCGAGCCGGTCAGCACCGCGCACAGCTGGCTGTCGTCAGCAGAATAGGCGGCGAACGCCTCGGTCAGTTCAGCCAGAACCTGCGAATTGAGCGCATTGAGCGCCTTGGGACGGTTGAGCGTGATGAGGGTGACGCCCTTGGTCCCCTGCGCATCGGTTTCAACGGTGATTGTCTCGTAAGTCGCGTTGTCGGTCATTTTAGCGGTTTCCATTCTTCCTTGGCCGGCAACGGTGCAAAGATGCTGTCGAGCAGTTCTTCGCTCACGCCTTCGGGGGTTGCGGGGTCCCATTTGGGATCGTGGGTCTTGTCGACGATCACCGCGCGCACGCCTTCGGCAAAGTCGGGGCGGGTCAGCACGCGGCTGGCGATGCGGTATTCCATCGCCATGTTGTCGGCGAAGTCGTCGAAGGTGAGGCTGGTCGCGAGCTGACGCAGCGCGACCTTGCAGGTCTGCGGGCTCTTGGTGCCGAGCGTGTCGCGCTCCTTCACCGCCCACTCGTCGCCCGCTTCGATAGCGGCCTCCAGACTGGCGAGGATGTCCTCGTATTTGTCCGAGGCGAAGTGCTTTGCGATCTTGAGCGCATTGCCCTCGATGCGCGCAGGCGGCGGGGTTCCAACAGGCTCGGACAGGATGCCCGAAATCCGCCCGGGACGCTCGACGATGCGCGCCTTGATGTCTTCGAGCATTTCGCTCGGCAAATAGTGCGTTGCCACGCCAGCCCATAGCGCTTCGGAACCGTCGAGCCGCGCGCCGGTCAGCGCGAGGAACGGGCCGAGGCGTCCGCCGAGGCGCGAAAGATACCAGCCGCCGCCAACATCGGGGAACAGGCCGATGCCGGTTTCGGGCATGGCAAAGCGCGTGTTTTCGGTCGCCACGCGGTATTTGGCGGGCAGCGCGATGCCCACGCCGCCGCCCATTGTGATGCCGTCCATGAAGGCGACGATGGGCTTGGGATAGGTGAACATCTGATGGTTCAGCTGGTATTCGTCGTAGAAGAACTCGCGCCCCGATTTGCCGCCATCGTTCAGCGCGGATTCGCGCAGCAGGTTGATATCGCCGCCCGCGCAGAAGCCGCGCCCTTCATCATGGTCGAGGATGATCGCTTCGATAGCGTCATCGTTTTCCCACTCGGTGAGCGCCGCGCTCATCGCGTGGCACATATCGAGGGTGAGCGCGTGCAGCGCCTTGGGGCGGTTCAGCGAAATATGGCCGATCGGGCCATTCGTCCGGATAAGAACGTCGTCAGTCATGTCTTTGATCCCCTAAGCCTTACTGCCGCAGCAGATCGCGACCGACGATCATGCGCATGACCTGATTGGTGCCTTCGAGGATCGAATGCACCCGCAAATCGCGCCAGAAGCGCTCAATCGGGTATTCCTTGAGATAGCCGTAGCCACCGAACAGCTGGAGCGCGTTGTTGACGACGTTCGAACCGCTGTCGGTCGCAAGCCGCTTGGCCATGGCCGAAAACTTGCTCTTGTCGGGCGCGTTCTCGGTCACTTTGGCAGCGGCGAGATAAAGCAGCGCGCGCGAGGCTTCCAATTCGGTCGCCATGTCGGCGAGCATGAACTGGGTGTTCTGGAAGTCGGCGACCGGTTGGCCGAACTGCTGGCGTTCCTTGGTGTATTTGATCGCTTCGTCGAGGCAGCGCTGCGCGCCGCCAAGCGAGCATGCGCCGATATTGAGACGGCCACCATCAAGGCCTGCCATGGCGAAGCTGAACCCTTCGCCCTCGGCACCAACCCGATTGGCAACCGGCACGCGGCAATCTTCGAAGATCAGCTGTGCGGTGGGCGAGGCGTTCCAGCCCAGCTTCTTTTCCGGCTTGCCGAAGGACAGGCCCGGCGTATCCTTGTCGACCACGAGGCAGGTGATGCCCTTGGATTTGTGCTCGCCGGTGCGGACCATCACGACGTAGACATCGTTGACGCCGCTGCCCGAGATGAACTGCTTGGTGCCATTCAGCACATAATGGTCGCCGTCGAGAACCGCGCTGGTCTTGAGGCCGGCTGCATCCGATCCACTGCCCGGTTCGGTCAAAGCATAGCTGGCGAGATGCTCCATCGTCACAAGTTTGGGCAGATAGCGCGCTTTCAGATCGTCCGAACCAAAGCGGTCGATCATCCATGCCGACATGTTGTGGATCGAAATGAACGCGCTGGTCGCGGGGCAGCCATAGGCCATGGCTTCCATGATCAGCGCCGCTTCGAGCCGGCCGAGCGCGATGCCGCCCGATTCTTCGGAGACATAGATCGCGCCAAAGCCAAGCTCGCCGGTCTGCTGGATCACATCACGCGGAAAATGGCTGGTTTCGTCCCATTCACCAGCGTGCGGGGTGATATTATCTGCGGTAAACCGCTGCGCCATCTCCTGGATAGCCAGCTGGTCTTCTGTGAGTTGAAATTGTCCTGTCATAGGCTCGCGTCTAGCGAGTCGGACAGGGCAAGGAAAGGGAGCGTTTTGGCTAGGGTGCGTGCCTAGTCGACGACCGCCTCGGCTTCGATTTCCACCTTCCATTCGGGGCGGCACAGCCATGCGACACCGGCCATGGTGGCAGCGGGGCTGGCAGAGCTGAAATAGCGCGCATGAACCGCGCCGACGGCGTCCTGATCCGCCGGGTCGGTGAGCAACATGCGAGTGCGCACGACATCCTTTGCGCTGCCGCCGAGGTTCTCGATCGCGGCAACGATCAGATCGAAACATCGCGCCGCCTGTGCGGCAGCATCGCCTTGTGTCGATGAGCCGTCGGGTTCGACCGGGCCGGTGCCCGAGACGATAATGCGATTGCCGACGCGAATGGCGCGGGAGAAGCCGAATTGCGCCTCGAACGGGGAGCCCGATGCGGTCCTTTGGCGCTCGATCATCCGCAAGTGATGGCGGTGATCGCCATGTCGCCGTCATAGCGGACGTTCACGCGGTCCTCGCGGTAGTCCATGGTCCACATGCTGTCAGGCGGCCCCCAGCGCAGCGTGTTCGCGCCGCTCCGGGCAAGAATGGCATCGCCGGTCTGCTGCGATGCGCGCTGTCCGACATAC
>JAYPMZ010000019.1:28993-29238 GCA_038130205.1 Erythrobacteraceae bacterium
TCGTCTCGCAAACGGCGAGCGCTGATGAGGCCACGGCCAGAACGGTCAGTCTGTAGATGATGCAGGGCACCTCTTGCTAGGGTATTCGTCAACTGTGCGCGGTTGTTCGCCATCGCCGGTTTCGAGCCGCTGGTCGCTGCCTTCACCCACCAGCGCGAGACGGGTTGCCTGTTCCCATGTCTCGCCTTCGCCTTCCATTGCGAGAGTGACAACGATCTCGTCACCATCACCGGTGACGGCTGTGA
>JAYPMZ010000020.1:0-11140 GCA_038130205.1 Erythrobacteraceae bacterium
CGGTGTGGTCGCCCGCGCGCGCAGTTGGCAGAAGAAGCGCAGGGTCCGCGTGCTCGCTGGCAATCACGAAGAAATGATGCTCGGCGCTTTCGAGAAGCCCGAAGTGCTGCGCCACTTCCTCAAGCACGGCGGGCGCGAGACGATACTGTCCTACGGCCTATCGAAGAAGCAGTTCAACGCGATGAACCTCGACGAGCTGTTTGCGCTGATGCCTTCGCTCATCTCGAAGTCCGAACGCGAATACATCGCCGGCTTCGAAGAGATGATCGTCGCCGGCGACTATCTTTTCGTCCACGCCGGAATCGACCCCGCCGTACCGCTCGACGAGCAGCAGCGCCGCGACCTCCTGTGGATCCGCGACCGTTTCCTCAAGCATGAGGGACCGCTCGATAAAGTGGTGGTCCACGGCCACACGATCTTCGACAAGGTGATGGATTGCGGAAACCGGATCGGGATTGATACTGGCGCTTTCCGCTCAGGTGTGCTTACCGCGCTCGTGCTCGAAGCCGACCAGCGGCGGGTCATTCAGGCCAGCCGCACGGATAATGGACCCGTCGAGGTCTTCCACGGCGAGCGGGCGCGATAGCGGTTACGCGGCGGCTGGATATGCGTCATTTTTCCAAGGGGTGAAGTACCGTGAAAATTGCGATGGTGGGATCGGGCTATGTCGGCCTCGTATCGGGCGCATGTTTCGCCGATTTCGGACATGACGTCGTCTGCATCGACAAGGATCAGGACAAGATTGACCGGCTGCATGACGGGATCATGCCGATTTACGAACCGGGCCTCGAAGCACTGGTCGCGAGCAATGTCGCGGCAGGTCGTCTGTCCTTCACCACCTCGCTTGCCGAGGGGATCAAGGACGCCGCCGCCATCTTCATCGCGGTCGGGACCCCCAGCCGGCGCGGCGATGGGCATGCCGATCTGTCGTTCGTCTATGCAGTTGCCGAGGAAGTCGGCGAGAGCCTCGCCAATGACGCTGTAGTCGTTACCAAGTCGACCGTGCCAGTCGGCACCGGCGACGAGGTCGAGCGCATCCTCGAGGACAGCGGCACGCAGCATCGTTTCGCGGTGGTTTCCAACCCCGAATTCCTGCGCGAAGGCGCGGCAATCGGCGACTTCAAACGCCCGGATCGTATCGTCATCGGAGCCGAGGACGATTTCGGCCGCGAGGTCATGAGCGAGGTTTACCGCCCGCTTTTTCTTAATGAATCGCCGATCCTGTTCACCTCGCGCCGCACAAGCGAATTGATTAAATACGCCGCCAACGCCTTCCTCGCGACCAAGATCACCTTCATCAACGAGATGGCCGATCTGTGCGAGCAAGTCGGCGCGAATGTGCAAGATGTGTCGCGCGGGATCGGGATGGACAACCGCATCGGTTCGAAATTCCTCCACGCCGGGCCCGGCTATGGCGGCTCGTGCTTCCCCAAGGACACGCTTGCCCTGCTCAAGACCGCCGAGGACTATGACAGTCCGACCCGCATCATCGAAGCGGTGGTCAAAGTGAACGAGAGCCGCAAGCGCGCGATGGGCCGCAAGGTTCTCGAAGCGCTCGGCGGGGCTGACGCCGCGCGCGGCAAGAAGGCGGCGCTTCTGGGCCTCACCTTCAAACCCACCACCGACGATATGCGCGATTCGCCTGCGATTGCCGTGGCGCAGACGCTCACCGACGCAGGCGTCGATGTGAGCGCCTACGATCCAGAAGGCATGGAACTCGCCAAGCCGCTGATGCCCGATGTTACCATGTGCAGCGATCCCTATGCCGCGATCGAGGGCGCAGATGTGACTGTGATCGTGACCGAATGGGACGCCTTCCGCGCGCTAGACCTGTCGCGGGTCAAGGAGCTTGCGAATGCTCCGGTCATGGTAGACCTGCGCAACGTCTACAAGCCCGACGATATGCGCACCGCAGGCTTTGACTACACGAGTGTCGGGCGCCCCTGAGCAGAGCGCCCTTCCCTCATCACTTCGCCGTCAGTTCGGCGACCAGCGCCGGTGCGGGGTAGATCGTCTCCAATGCTTCCTGCACCGCGTCGGTCGAGACGACTACCGTGCGGTTGAGCGTGCCGTCATAGCCATAGCTGCCGCCCAGCGAATGGATGTTACCATCGAAGGCCGCCCCGATCACCGTGCCGTCGCGGTCGATCACCGGCGAGCCTGAATTGCCGCCAATGATGTCATTGGTGGTGACGAAATCGAAGGTCGTGTCTGGGTCAATCACCGCCTGATTCTCGGCAAAGCCCGGTGCGACGTCAAACGGCGCATTGCCGGTTGCGCGCTCGAAAGTGCCGCCCATCGTGGTGCGGATCGGCACTTCATTGCCACGCTCGGTCCAGCCCTTCACCTCGCCATAGCTGATGCGCAGCGTGAAGGTCGCATCGGGGTAGAGCGTGTCGCCATAGGCGGCAAAGCGCGCATCAGCGAGCTCGGCGCCGGCAATCGCTAGCGGGCCCGAATAGGCCTCGTTGGTCATGTCACGCAGTTCGCGCTGGCGATCGGCGAGCGTGAGCGCATATTGGATCATCGGATCGTCCGACGCCTCGATTGCCTCCATGCCGCCATCCCACAGGGCCTTGCGCACCGCCGGATCGGCGAGCTGCGTGCCCGTCACCAGCCGCTCTGCCAGCTGCTCGGGGCTTTCCTTGCCCAGCAGCAGCTGCGAATCCGCATCGTCCACGCCGAGGTATTCGCGGCCTTTCGACAGGCTCCAGCCCATCATCAGCTCGTCGAGCCACGGATAGACCGGGCGTTCGTCAAGCAGGCGTTTCTCGGTCAGTGGCAGGGCGCTGTCGGTGTAGCCGGGCAGGCGTTCGGCATTGGGCTTGGAGCGTTCCTGCGCCGCAAACACCAACGACTGCGCATAGCGATAGAGGTCGCCCGAAGGCTGGGTGAAGCGCAGCGGCAGGTAGAGCGAACGATAGGATTCGACCGCTTGATCCACCGTAGCCCAGGGATCGCCGATCTCGGCATTGCCTTCGCTCTTGGCCCGCAAATCGGCTTCCTTTGCTTCGAGCGTACCGTTGAACGCGGGATCACCGAGCGCCTTGTTCAGGCCGATATAGACCTTCAGCGAGTTTTCGACCCCGTTGAGCAGATCCAGACCTTCGCGTGCGTGCTCGGGGCTTTCCTCCATCGCGCGGATCAACCGCCCGCGCAGTTCGGACAGGGTGGCGAGCGTCACCGGCAGGCGCACTTCGCGCTCGAATGCGATCTGGCTGAGCGTGTAGAGGCGGCTGGTCGAACCGGGATTGCCGACGACGAAGGTCGGCTCGCCTTCCTGCGGCGCGCGCGGGTTCCACTTGAGGTGGCTGGGCGTCGAAACCGGCTCGCCGTTTTCATAGGCGCGCAGGAAGCTTGCATCGAGCGAATAGCGCGGAAAGTTAAAGTTGTCGGGGTCGCCGCCAAAGGTCGCGGCGCGGTCTTCGGGCGACCATGCAAGGCGCACGTCGGAATATTTGCGGTAGGTGTAGAGCTTGTACTGCCCGCCACCGAACAGCGTTACGACCTGACAGCGGGTGGTCGCGGTGTCGGGGCAGTTTTCCGACTCGATCTCGGCAATCTTGGTATCGCGCGCCTTAGTCACCGCCTCGCCCGTCAGACCGGCGAAAGCATCGGTGACATTGGCGGTGACGTCGGTGATTGAGGTGACGACCTCGGCCTGCTGGCCGGGGCACTTCAGTTCCTCTTCCTTGCGCGAGGCGACAAAGCCGTCGTTGAGGTAGTCGGTCTGGTCGTCCGAGTTGTTGAACAGGCAGCTGGCGACGCAGTGGTGGTTGGTAAGGATCAGCCCCTCGCCCGAGACGAAACTTGCCGAACAGCCGCCGGTGAGACGGACAGCCGAATTGCGCACATGGTCGAGCCATTCCTGATCGGGCGACCAGCCGAACTTGTCAGCGACCTGCTCTGCAGGGAAGCCGTCGAAGGTCCACATGCCTTCATCGGCTGCGGCAGGAGTGGCAGAAATCGCAGCGGCAAGCGCGACCAGCGAAGGGACGGCAAAGTGGCGGAGGTTCATGGGATTGCTTCTCTTTTTGGGCAACACGATGGCGCTGTGTCGCGCTGCGCACCGCTCAAGTCCAGCAGAAAACTTCAGGGGCCTTCAGAAGCCGAGCCAGTGGCGGCGGTTGTCTGCTGACAACAGGCACTTCGCCATTGCCACGATGACAAATGCGCCGGCGGCGATGCATGCATATGCGATCAACGACGATTGCTGACCGCCGCGGAAATAGATCGCCACGAGCGCCCAGCAAAAGACGAGCGCATACCATGGATTGCCCTTTGAGCGCGCTACCGCAAGCGCAGCGATTATGCCGCCAATGCCGACCATTGCGGCAGCGGCTTCGGGATAGGCAACGCCTCCGCCCACGCCGTGATAGACAAGAGTCGCCGAGATATTGACGATACTGGCCGCGGTCAGCCACGCGGCGAGTGCGCTCAACACAAGCCCGGCAAACCAACGCTCGCCGTTCGTGAGGGAGGGCTGTGCCGATAGAGCGCGCAGACAGACCAGCAGGCCAGCGAGCGATATTAGGATGATGATCGCCGACACAAAGGTGAGGTTGGCGAATTGCGTGTAGGTCGCCCACACGCCCTGCGCTGCCAATGCAATCCGGCCAAGCAGCGCGTTGTGGCGCTGTGCGGGCAGCGCCTGCCAGATTGCATACAGCGCTGAACCGAGGAAAAGCGGCCCCCAAATCGCGAAAGCCCAGCCCGACGGCGTTATCAGCGTTCGCACGCTGTCCGAGCGGTCTCCGATCGGATCACCGAACCCCAATTGCGGCAGAAAGGTCGCGCCGATCTGTACAATGACAGCGATTATGATGGCGAGGCGCTGGACCAAAGGGCGGGGAGCGGCGGTAGTCATGGGCTTTGCGTCTTCCAGTTTTTGGGCGTTGCCGCTGTTGCAGCGTGCGCTTGGTATCAGGGGGCCTCATAAGCCGGGTTCTGTCCCGCAACCGGTATGCACAAGGCACCAGCGCTGCGGTGGCAGCCATTCATCTGGGCGACCTGTTGCCAGGCCGCTCTAGCAGCCAACCCGGACCTCTCGGCGCGAAACACGCCTGCTTCCCGAAGGACGCACGAGGCCCCTATTTGGCCTTGCTCCGGGTGGGGTTTGCCATGCGGGCGCTGTTGCCAGAACCCCGGTGCGCTCTTGCCGCACCCTTTCACCCTTGCCTGTGACCTCTCGGTCCATCGGCGGTATACTCTCTGTGGCACTTTCCCTGAACGCAGGCCCGAAAGCCCTTGTCCGGCGGGCGTTACCCGCCACCCTTGTTTCGTGGAGCCCGGACTTTCCTCGCAGCCAAAGCCACGCGGCTGCCTCAGCCCCCTGATGCGATCGCCTCTATACGAGGGCTGGGCCGTAGGAAAGCCTAACGAGCGGCACCCCGGTCGCGCTCCAGTAGCAAGTGCCACAGGATCGCGCCCAGTTGCGCATCGGGCTTGCCTTCGATCCGCTCGGGCCGCCAGCGGCGCTCGAAAGCCTCGATCGTCTTGCGTCCCTCGGTGATGTCATAACCGAAGCGTTCGAGCGCGAGCAGGAAGGCGCCTTCGTTGTGGAACGGATCGGCATGTTCGAACTTGGCGGGCGTGGGCAGGCACAGGCCGTATTCGGCGAGCCGGTCCCACGGGAACAGCTCGCCCGGATCGAGCTTGCGTATCGGCGCGACGTCGGAGTGGCCGACCACGTTCGCGCGCGGGATGTCGTATTGCTTCACGATCCGCGAGACCAGCGGCACCAGCGCTTCGAACTGCGCTTCGGAGAAGCCGCGATAGCCGCCGTTTGCTTCGTCATGGCCTGGATGGTCGAGCTCGATCCCGATACTCGCCGAATTCACATCCTTGATCCCGCGCCAGTAGCTAGCGCCCGAGTGCCATGCGCGGTGTGCTTCGCTCACCAGCTGGATGACTTCGCCCTCTTCGCTGATGAGGTAGTGCGCACTGACTTCCGCCTCGGGATCGCAGAGCCGCTCGAGCGCGCTCTCCATCGGCTTCATCTCGGTGTAGTGCAGCACCAGCATCGAGACCGGCAGCAGCCGTTTGCCGTGGTTGGGCGAAGGGACGACGCGGTGGACGAGCTCGCTCGCCTCCATGTCGCGCCATTCTCCCACCGGCTTCTCGCTCACCCGATCATGCCCTCGGGCTCGGGCAGTACCGCCCCCAGCACCAGCGCGCCGTCGGAGAGTGCATATTGCAACCCGCCGCCCATCTCGCCTGCGAGCAACGCGATCATGTGCGCTGCTGCGGTGCGACTGGTAATCTCGTCCGGGTCCAGCTCGCCTTGCAGCGCATGGCCGATCACCTCGTCGAAGGCGATGCGTTCGGCGGTCGCGCGCGCGACGATCTCGATATTGCCCTCGTGCCGCTCCGCCCCGATGTCGAGCGTCCCGCCGCGCACCAGCGCATCGAGCGCGATCTGTGCAAGGTTGAGCATCACCTTGACCGCAGGCTTGGGCAGGCTCGAAGACGCAATCGCCCAGTTGAGCTCGACCCGTTTCGCATCCGATGCCAGCGCAGCGATGACCTCTTGCGCTTCCTCGACCGGCACATTGTCGCCAAAGCCGCCGGCAGCGCCGAAGGCAAGACGGAAGAACTTGAGCTTGTCGGTGCTGATCTTGGCGCTCTGTTCGAGCAGCTCGATACAGCGTGCGCGCATCTCTTCGTCGGTTTCGTCGGAGAGCAGCTCCAGCCCGTTCGACAGCGCGCCCACGGGCGAGAGCATGTCATGGCACAGGCGCGAGCACAGCAGCGCGGCGAGGTCGGTTTGCGAAGTCATCGTAAGGGCTCAATTCCTACAGGATGGAACACTTGGAACACTGTCCTAGGGGTAAAAAATGCTCCCGTGAATCCGCTCTTTGCGATTTGCCCACGATAGCAGGCTGCAAGAGGGGTTTCAGAAGGCTGCATGGCACCGCGTTCTAACGGCTGGCGAGCGCGTAGGAAAGCGGGGTGAAACCCGCAATATCGTCGCGCCAGAACGTGACCTGCGGGCGCGCAGCCGAGTCGGCCTTGTCCTCAGCGCCATCATCGGTTCCGGCAATCGCCCATATCCGCCCGTCACCGGCCGCCATAGCGCGGTCGGTTGCTGAAGGTCGCGCAGGGCCGCAAGGATGCGAATGGAAATAGCCGAGCACCTGCGGCCCGCCTTCGCGCGCTTCGCGATGCGCGTCGATCAGCGTCTGCGGGTCGATTTCGAAATGGGTCGCGGGGTCGGGATGGATATTCGCCGCCGGGACAAAGCGCGTGATGCGGCTGCCACTGCCGAGCAGAATCCCGCATGCTTCGTGCGGATGGGTCCCCTTGCAGGCTGCCTGCAAAGCATCGAGGATTTCGCGGGACACTTCCAGATCCATAGGCGCCGGACTCGCCTCCCAGCGGGGCCGGGTCCAGCTTTTTCTTGAAGTGAGACGGGATTCCCGCTTTCGCATCACCGTTACATGAGCAAACCCGAAATCCTGTCCGGCACCATCGCCGCCCCTGCCCGCCTCGACAAGGCGCTGGCCGAGGCCACCGATCTGTCACGCGCGCGCGTTCAGGCGCTGATTGCGGACGGGATGGTGGAGCTGGACGGAACCTATGCAGGCTCCCCCAGCAGCAAGGTCGCTGCAGGCGCAAAGTTCCGCATCACCGTACCGGCCGCCGCCGATGCCGAAGCGCAGCCACAGGACATCCCGCTCGACGTCGTTTACGAGGATGAACACCTCATCGTCGTCAACAAACCTGCTGGCATGGTCGTCCATCCGGCAGCGGGGAATCCCGACGGCACGCTGGTCAACGCGCTGCTGCACCACTGTGGCGGGAGCTTGAGCGGTATCGGCGGCGTCGCCCGCCCCGGAATCGTCCACCGGATCGACAAGGACACCTCGGGCCTCCTGGTGGTCGCCAAGTCCGATGCCGCGCACGAAGGGCTCTCCGCACAGTTCGCCGCACACACGGTGCACCGTCGTTATCTGGCGGTCTGCGGCGGGGTTCCCAAGCCCTCAGAAGGCACGATAAACGAACGGCTCGGGCGCAGCGATGCCAACCGAAAGAAAATGGCTGTGCTGGACAAGAATTCCTCGCGCGGAAAGCACGCCGTAACGCATTACAAGATACTCGTCGGCTACGGTTCATCGGCTTTGATCGAATGTCGCCTCGAAACCGGACGCACCCACCAGGTACGCGTTCACTGTGCGTCAATCGGCCATGCGCTATTAGGAGATCCACTCTATGGGAGAACGCCCAAGTCTTTGAAATCCCTTCTTTCTGAATTGGGTTTCGCCCGGCAGGCGCTTCATGCTGCCGAACTGGGCTTTGTTCATCCGATTCTCGCCCAGGAGCTACGCTTTCACGCGGATTTACCGGCCGATATGCAGGGACTAATCGATGAACTTGGTCGTCCTGATCGATGAATTGCGCTGCAAAGGAGGAAAAACTCCCCTATATGTAACCCAGTGACCCGCGAGACCGGATGCCCATCAGGGGTCTGGTCGATAGAGGTCGACAAAGAAAGGTTGGAAAACGTGAGCAAAACATCTGCTGTTCCGGCGCTCAGTGGTGAGCAAAGTCTCAATCGCTATCTGTCGGAAATCAAAAAATATCCCGTGCTGACCGCCGAGCAGGAATACATGCTCGCCAAGCGGTATGAAGAGCACGAAGACCCCGAAGCCGCTGCACAACTGGTATCGAGCCACCTGCGTCTCGTCGCGAAGATCGCGATGGGTTATCGCGGTTATGGCCTGCCGGTGTCGGATCTCATTTCCGAAGGCAATGTCGGCCTGATGCAAGGCGTCAAGAAGTTCGAAGCCGATCGCGGCTTCCGCCTCGCCACCTATGCAATGTGGTGGATCAAGGCGTCGATGCAGGAATATATCCTGCGTTCGTGGAGCCTCGTGAAAATGGGCACCACCGCCGCGCAGAAGAAGCTGTTCTTTAACCTGCGCCGGATGAAGAAAAACCTCGACGCTTATGAAGACACGGACCTGCACCCCGATGACGTGACCAAGATCGCAACCGATCTGGGCGTGCCGGAGCAGGAAGTCGTCAACATGAACCGCCGCATGATGATGGGCGGCGACGGCTCGCTCAACACACCGATGCGTGGCGGCGAAGAAGGTTCCGGCGAATGGCAGGACTGGCTGACGGACGATCGTCCGCTGCAGGACGAAACGGTTGCCGATGCCGAGGAAAAGGAAGTGCGTCACGAAATGCTGGTTGAAGCGATGCAGTCGCTGAACGAGCGTGAGCAGCACATTCTGACCGAACGCCGTCTCACCGAAAAGCCGCAGACGCTCGAAGAGCTGTCGCAGGTTTACGACGTGAGCCGCGAGCGTATCCGCCAGATCGAAGTGCGCGCTTTCGAAAAGCTGCAAAAAGCGATGCAGCGGATCGCCAGCGAAAAGCTGCTTGCCGGCGTCGCGTAACACTTGCTCAAATTGAGAATTCGAGGGGTCGGGAGCGCGAGCTTCCGGCCCTTTCTCTTTGTGGGTCTCTGTGTGAGGACGTCACCGCCGCAAGCGGCAGAAGTCGTCCGTCATCGCCGTATCGAGAACGCTGCGATATTCGTCCGAGCGCGCATCGCCCTCGCGCACCAACCCGAAACGCGGGTCTTCGATCTGCCCCATCGGCACCAGCGCGACCGGACAGGATACCGGCACCAGTTGCGAACCATTGCCGACCTGCAACGTCGTCAGCAGGCCGAACATGCGCTGTTCGCGGGTTGCCCTTCCCAGCATGATCATGCGGTACTGCCCCGCCTCGCTGGTCATCAGATAGGTGTGGCCCGAAAGGTGCGGCATCGAGACGAAGCCCCCCTGCTCGAAGGTCGCATCCACACGGTCGCTTTCGGCAAAGACGAGGTGGCCTTTGGCGGTGCTCCAGCGGATCTCGGTGCGATAGACATAAACCGAACCTTCCTCGCCAAAGCTGGCGCGCAGGGTGAGGTAGTCGCCTTCGATCCATTGCACCGCAGGGCGCGCGTAGGAGCCCATTTCGGGTGGAGCGAGCGCAGGGCCGGTCGCTTCGGGCTGAACCTCCTCGCGCAGGCTTGCGCCCAGAGCTTCTTCCAGCCGCACCACCGTTGCCAGCGTAAACCGCCGCCTGCCCGATAGCGCCTTTTCCAGCGTCGAGACCGACACACGCGCACTTTCCGCCAGCCGCGCGCGCGACAGGCGCTGGCGGGCGATCTCCTCGCGCAGCCGGAAGGCCACCTCCGCATCGTCAAATTCGCTCATCAGCCCCTGATACCCCATTCTTTCCTCCCTTGTCTTGCTTCCGGCCCGCACAGCCCCTCACAAATCCGCACATTTTTGCCGCCAGCGGGCGATCTGTCCGTCTCGGCGGCAGAGACCGGCCAAAGCTGCCCGTGGTCCGCCGCCTCAATTCGTCGCACATGGAATACAATTCGCCGATGAATGGAGGCTTACATGAGACGAATGGCAATATTTCTGGACCGGGACTCACTCACGGTCATGCTCATTTTGGGAGTGGTGGGGATGCTGGCGCTGGTTGCGTCGGCCTTCGGCGCGCCCGCTACCGCGAACACATCCCCGCGTGCGGCCGATGAAGCGATAGCCGCGATGGAGGCGGGCGGCGGCACGGCTCCACGCGGCTCTTCGCAATCCGAAGGCGGCCTCGTGCTGCGCCCCGCAGCAAGCGGCGGCGTCGCGACCGAGATGCCCGCGATGCGGCTTGGCACCGATATCGTCGCCAATGTCTCCGGCCAGACCGCGCGCGTGACGGTGACACAGGCTTTCCGCAACACTTCGGACCAGTGGATGGAAGCGACCTATCTCTACCCGCTGCCGGAAGACGGTGCGGTCGATATGCTCAGGATGGTGGTCGGCGACCGCATCTTCGACGGCAAGATCAAACCGCGCGAGGAAGCGCGCGAGATGTATGAAGAGGCGCTTGCTAACGGCCAGAAGGCAGGGCTGGTCGAACAGCACCGCCCCAACATGTTCCAGAACTCGATCGCCAATATCGGCCCTGGCGAGACGGTGCTGGTGCAGATCGAGTTTCAGGCGCCAGTCCGACAGGTGGCAGGCGACTACTCGCTGCGGATGCCGCTGGTGGTCGGCCCGCGCTATCTGGCAGGCGGCGAAGGCATGGGCGGGACGATGACCCGCGCAGCCGCTCTCGCTGGCGCAGACGATCTGGT
>JAYPMZ010000020.1:11150-22614 GCA_038130205.1 Erythrobacteraceae bacterium
CCGATCCTGAAATGGTTGCGCGGGTCGGCGGCGGCCTCAATCCGGTGTCAATCACCGTGAACCTCGACCCCGGCTTCACTGCCGAGGCGATTTCCAGTCCCTATCACCGCGTCAACGTCACAGGTTCGGGCGAGACGCGGACGATCACGCTGGCTGACGGCGCCGTGCCTGCCAATCGTGACTTCGAACTGCGCTGGAGCGCTGCGGGCGATGCGCCTACACTCGGCCTGTTCAAACAGCGCAACGGCCAGCTCGACTATGTGATGGCGACGATCACTCCTCCGTCTGTGGAGCGGTCGCGCACGGTTCCGCCTCGCGAGATGATCTTCGTGATCGACAACTCCGGCTCGATGGCAGGCGAGAGCATGCCCGCGGCCAAGCGCAGCCTGCTCTATGCGCTGGGCACTTTGCGCTCGCAGGACCGTTTCAACATCATCCGCTTCGACGACACGATGACGGTGCTGTTCGACAGCGCGGTTGCGGCGAACACGCACAATCTGGACGAGGCCAAGCGCTTCACCAATTCGCTCGACGCCAATGGCGGGACCGAAATGCTGCCAGCACTCGAAGCCGCTTTGCGCGACACATCGGGTGACGAGCGTGTGCGTCAGGTCATCTTCCTCACCGACGGCTCGCTTTCGAACGAGGCGGCAATGATGGAGGAAATCCAACGCAATCGCGGCAAGAGCCGGGTGTTCATGGTCGGCATCGGCTCGGCCCCCAACAACTTCCTGATGCGCCGCATGGCCGAGGCCGGACGAGGAACCTTCACCAATGTCGGAATGGGCGACGAAGCGGAAAGCCAGATGCAGCGCCTGCTCGACCGGCTAGCGCAGCCGGTGGCGACCAACCTGACTGCCAGCGTCGAGGGCGGCAATATCGACTTTGCCCCGCGCGAACTGCCCGATCTCTATGCCGGCGAGCCGCTGGTGCTCCTTGGCCGCACGCGCCACCTCGAAGGCACGCTCACTGTCAGCGGTCTGATCGACGGACAGAGCTGGTCGCAGCAGGTCAATCTCACGCAGGCCACCGCCAGCGATGTCGTTGCCAAACTGTGGGCCTCGCGCCGCATCGCCGAGGTCGAGGCCGAGCGTTACTCGGGCCAGATGGACTACGAACGCGCGGACAAGAGCATCGAGGAGCTGGGCATGGCCTTCCACCTGGTCACCAGCCGCACCAGCCTGATCGCTATCGACGAAACCCCTTCGCGGCCTGACGGCGCGACGCTCCGCCGCGAAGAACTGCCGTTGCTGCTGCCCGCAGGCTGGGACTTCGACCATTTGTTTGGCGGTCATAGCGCGAGCGAAGCCGACTGGGCGGCGCTGCGCGATGCCATGGCGGACGAGGAAGAGCGGCGCGAGCAGCTCAACCTGCCGCAAGGCTCCACCAACTACCTCCTCACCCTCGCGCTGGGCCTCACCCTCCTCCTGTCGGGTGCCGCCGGAGCTGCGTGGTGGAGGCGGCGGGAACGGTCGGTGCAGGCTCCTGCGCTGCCAAGCCTCCAGCGGCAGCTCGCCTGATGCTGGCCGTTTCCGCCAAGCCCCTGAGCGAAGGGCGCGCATCGAAAGGAGGTCTACTGCGCGCTCTTCCTCTGTTGATGATCGCGGCGCTGCTGGTGGGCGGCGCCGCGATCACCGCAAAGTCGCTCTACATTCCCGTGAAGGCCAAGGTTGCGCAGGTGCTGCTCGCACGGGCATTCGACCAGAGCCTTGAACAAGGCACGCCGGTCCGCCCATGGAGCTGGGCCGACACCGCGCCGGTTTCGCGGGTACGGGTCGATCGCCTCGGCGTTTCGGAAATCGTGCTTTCCGGCGGTTCGGGCGAGGCGATGGCTTTCGGCCCGACCGAAGTGCTCGACGACCGCGCGCGGGGCGTGACCGTGCTCGCCGCCCACCGCGACACGCATTTCGAATTCGTGCGCGACCTGAAGGCAGGCGATACGATCTCGCTCGACCGCATCGACGGGAGCAGCGTGACCTACCGCGTGCGCGGTTTCGAGACTGTGCGCTTCGACGAATTCACCTATCCCGCCCATGGCGGCTCAGGCTTGCTCGCGCTCACGACCTGCTGGCCCTTCGGCAGCCAGGTCTCCGGCCCTCTGCGACGGGTCGCCTGGGCCGAAAAGCTGGGCTGAGTTACTCCGAGGCCGGAGCCAGATCCAGAACTGCGGCGATCATCGCGCGCGTGCCCAGCGTCACGCTTTCCCGCGGTGCGACCTTGAACAGCGGCGAGTGATGGCTGGGTACGGCAGGGCCGCCGTTCGCGGCCGCTTCGAAATCTTCGGGAGGCGTGCCGCCGACGCCGAAATAATAGCCCGGAACACCCAGATCCTCGGTCACGAAGAAGGCAAAATCCTCTGCGCCCATGCCCTGCTGGCTGAACGGCACGAATGCGTCCGCGCCCAGATCGCGCTGCATCACGCCGTTGAGTCGGGTGGCGAGTTCGGGATTGTTATAGGTCACAGGCGTGCCCTCGCTCACTTCGACCACGACGGGCATATCGTCGGGCAGGCCGTGGGCCTTGCCGATGCCGATCGCGACCCGCTCGATTGCGGCGAGCAATTGTGCGCGCACGTCTTCGTCATTGGCGCGCACTGTCAGTTGCAGATCGGCGCGGTCGGAGATGATGTTGTGCTTCGATCCCGAATGGAATGAGCCGACGGTGATGACCGCAGGCGACAGTGGCATCACTTCGCGGCTGACGATGGATTGCAGCGCGGTGACGATCTGCGATCCGATGTAAACCGGGTCGCGCCCCGTATGCGGGGCCGCGCCGTGTGCGCCGATGCCGGGGATCGTGATGTCAACTGAATCCGCGCTCGAATACTGGATGCCGGTCGCTGCCGAGACAACGCCTGTTGGCAGTGTCGAAGTAACGTGGAAGGCGAGCGCATAGTCGGGCTTGCCGAAACGGTCATACAGCCCGTCCTCGATCATGGCCTTTGCCCCGCCGACGCGCTCCTCTGCGGGCTGGACGACAAACATGATCGTGCCCGACCAATGCTCCTTCATCGCCATCAGCTGGCGCGCGGTGCCGACCATCGAGGTGATGTGCACATCGTGCCCGCAGGCGTGCATGACCGGATATTCGACCCCGTCCTGCCCCACTTGCGTCGCTGTCGAGGCGTAGTCGAGGCCGGTCTTCTCCGGCACCGGCAGCCCGTCCATGTCGGCGCGCAGCAGGATCAGCGGTCCTTCGCCATTGCGCAATACGCCGACCACGCCGGTTCCGCCGACACCTTCGGTCACTTCGAGTCCTGCCTCGCGCAGTTCCATCGCCATGCGCGCGGCTGTTTCGTTCTCGAGGAAGGAAAGCTCGGGGTTCTGGTGGAAGTGGACGAACAGCGGGGCGAGATAGCCGTCATATTCCGCCTCGACCGACTGCCGGATCGCGCCGTGATCGACGTCGTGTTCTTCGGCCTGCGCGGCGACCGGAAGGCCGACAAGGACCAGTGCCATGGCGGTGGCGGTGTTGCGGATGAGCCCCATGAAATTTCCCCTCTTATGGATTTGAGAGAGGACTAGGCTATCGCTGCGGGCGTGTGAAGATGCGCAACACGGAAGTGTTTGCAGGCAAGGCTCGACCTGCGTAATTCGTGCCCATGGCCCGTTCGATCCCGTTTCGCATCGCTCGCTTTTTCGCCAAGCTATTGCTGTGGTTCGTGGGGTTGAGCCTGCTGCTGGTGATCGCCTTCAAATTGCTTCCCGTGCCTGTCACCGCGACCATGCTGATGGATGAAAACGGCATCACCAAGGATTGGGAGAGCCTCGACAACATCGACCCCAATCTGGTCGCCGCCGTGATCGCGTCGGAGGATTCGAAGTTCTGCGAACATTGGGGCTTCGATCAGGAAGCGATCGAACAGGCGATGAAGGAAAACGCCGAGGGCGGACGCATTCGCGGCGGCTCGACCATCTCGCAGCAGACCGCCAAGAACGTGTTTCTGTGGCAGGGCGGCGGCTATTTCCGCAAAGGGCTGGAGGCCTATTTCACCTTCTGGATCGAAGCGGTGTGGGGCAAGCGCCGGATCATGGAAGTCTATCTCAATGTCGCCGAAACCGGCATCGGAACCTATGGCGCAGAGGCCGGATCGCAGCGTTATTTCCAGCACTCCGCCGCGCAGCTCTCCCCCGATGAAGCCAGCCGCATGGCGGTGGCCCTGCCCCAACCCAAAAAGCGTTCGGTCGTGAACCCCGGAGGCTGGCTGGCGCGCCATGGCAACAGCGTCGAGCGCCGCATCGCCGTGGTGAAAAACGACGGCCTCGCCGCCTGCGTATACGAATAAACCTTCGCGAGCAGCCATAAAACACGTGAGCGTTCAATCGTTTGCGTGTGCTCCGCAATGTCTATACGTTACAACATAACAGATACGGTATATCGAGTGGGTTACAGTATATCATGCTGATTTATAAGGGTTTTCTTGACAGGACCGCAATGCGGCCTAGATCGGACAGCCAGAGACCGGGGCAGTCCGGCCTGCAATCGAGGGGCGTAAATGGGCCACGGGCACGCACATCACGGCCATGATCATGAACACGGGCATGACCACTCGCACGCCAGCGGCGGTCACGGCCATGGACATGCTCATGACCATGCGGGCCATAGCCACGCTCCCAAGGATTTCGGCAGCGCTTTCATCCTCGCGATCATCCTCAACAGCGGCTTTGTCGTGGTCGAGGCGGCTTTCGGTTTTGCCTATGGCTCAATGGCGCTGGTGGCAGACGCGGGTCACAACCTGTCCGACGTGCTCGCGCTGCTGCTCGCATGGGGTGCGAGCCTTGCGGCCAAGCGCGCGCCGTCCGAACGCTTCACCTACGGCTTCAAAAGCTCGACCATCCTTGCCGCAATAGCCAATGCGGTGCTGCTGGTGGTCGCCATCGGTGCGATCCTGTTCGAAACCGCCCACCGCGCTTTCCAGCCATACGAGCCGCAGGGCATGATCATGGCGATTGTCGCAGGGATCGGCATCCTCATCAACGCCGGAACCGCCATGCTGTTCCTGCGCGGGCAGGAGGACCTAAACATTCGCGGCGCCTATCTCCACATGGCCGCCGATGCGCTGGTTTCGGCAGGTGTGGTGATCGCCGGACTGGCAATCTACTTCAGCGGGCTGTGGTGGATCGACCCTGTGGTCTCCATCGCGATTGTCGCCATGATTGCCTGGGGCACGTGGGGCCTCGCCAAAGACAGCCTCAAGCTCGGCATGCTTGCAGTTCCTGCAAGGATTGACGCGGGCGAAGTGCGTGCGCATCTAGGGTCTCTGGAAGGGGTGAGCGACGTGCACGATCTGCATATCTGGCCGATATCGACGACCGAGACCGCGCTGACCGCGCATCTCGTCATGCCCGGCATCCCCGGCACCGACGCTTTCCTCGCACAAGTTTCCGACAGTCTGCACACGCGCTTCGGCATCGGCCATACGACCATCCAGGTCGAGGGCGAATCTTGCGAGCAGTGCTGTTGATGCCAGACGCCAACGCTGACCCGGCTTCGGTTGCACGCGAGCGCCTGCGCGCTGCCATGATGCGGCTCGCGAGCGGCGACCGCGCGGCGCTCGAAGAAATTTACAAAGCCACACGTGTGAAGCTGTTCGGCATCTGCCTGCGTATCTTGGGTGACAGAAAGGAAGCCGAGGACGCATTGCAGGACGTCTATATCAATCTTTGGCAACGCGCCGACCGTTACGACCCCACGCGGGCGAGCCCTATCTCGTGGCTGGCGACCTTTGCGCGCAACCGCGCGATTGACCGCCTGCGCACGGGCAAGGTGCGCGGCGGCGCGGTCCCTGTAGAGGAAGCCGCACCGCTTCCCGATGAGGCGCCGCTTGCCGATGCGCTGTTGATCGATGCGGAAAACAACGCACAGATCCACACCTGCCTCGGCGCGCTCGACGGGCGCACGCAATCGCATATACGCGGCGCCTTCTTCGATGGCTTCACCTATGCCGAACTGGCCGATCGCGCCGACGTGCCGCTGGGGACGATGAAAAGCTGGATCCGCCGCGGCTTACAAAAGCTGCGCAGTTGTCTGGAGGCGAACGCATGAGCGTCGACGAAGACAGCCGCCGCGAGGACGCGCTGATCGCGGGCGAATATGCGCTCGGCCTGCTCGAAGGCGAGGAATTGCTCGCCGCGCGTGGCCGCATCTCCAGCGAACCCGCTTTCGCCGCACAGGTCGCGTGGTGGGAGAAGGAACTCGTCAATCTCGCGGACGGTTTTGCCGGAGCGGAACCGGGCGCGCATGTTTGGGAGCGGATCGCGGCCGACATCGGCACAAGCGAAGCGCCGCCGAGCGCCGAGGTGGTTGACCTCACCCCGCGCCTGCGCCGCTGGCAATGGACCGCCGCGCTGACTTCTGCCGCCGCAGCCGTGCTGGCCGCAATCATGATCTTCGGCCCGGCAACGACGACGCCGACACCTGCCGCCACCGACACGCCGCAACTCGCCGCTGCCGACCCGCTCTATGCGCAGGTTCCGATTGGCGATACGGGTCTGCGGCTCGACGTGACTTATGTTCCCAAGAGCGAGACGATGGTGATTGCAGCCATCGGCCTCACGCCCGACGGCATCCACGATCACGAGCTGTGGCTGGTCCCTGCCGACGGCAGTCCGCTGCAATCGCTCGGCGTGGTCGATCCCGGCGCCGTGCACTCCATGCCCCTGCCCGCGGACATCGCCCGCAATCTCGGTGACGGTGCCGGCCTCGTGCTCACCGTCGAACCGCTCGGCGGCAAGCCCGAGGGCGAGGACGCCGGTCCCGTGGTGGCAGAAGGCACGTTCGCGCAGGTCTGACGCCGTAGCTCGCCGTGCGCAGCTGGTTTTTTTGGAAAAATCTGACAAATCTGCATCCGCTCCAAAGCGCGTTGCGTAGTTCTCCATGCAAGACTGGGAGGGCTTGCAGACAATGGAGTATCCAATGACTTTGACCCGCAAGAGCTTTCGCACCGCCCTCACCCTCCCGGCAGCGGCAATGGCGCTCGCCTTGGCAACCGCCGCTCCGGCCAGCGCAGATCACCACATGAACGATGGCGCAGAAGTGTCGATGGTCGGCGGCGCAGAGATGTATCCGGCCAAGAACATCGTCGAAAACGCCGTCAACTCGCCGATCCACACCACGCTCGTTGCCGCCGTGCAGGCCGCAGGGCTGGTCGATACGCTTGCGAGCCCCGGCCCCTTTACGGTTTTTGCACCGACCAATGATGCGTTTGCGAAACTGCCGGCAGGCACGGTCGACACGCTGCTAATGCCCGAGAACAAGGACAAGTTGGCCGCGGTGCTGACCTATCACGTGGTCCCCGGGCGGGTATCGGCGACCGAGCTGATCGGCATGATCGAGCAGGGCGGCGGCGCGGCCGAGTTGACCACGGTGGCCGGCGGCACGCTGACCGCGCGCGTGGTCGGTGGCAAGGTTGTGCTGACCGATGCCGCTGGCGGAACCGCTACCGTCACGCAGGCCGATGTGTTCCAGTCAAACGGTGTGATCCACGTAACCGACAGCGTCTCGCTGCCCGGCTGATCCCGCGCCTTGAGTTAGCGTCGCCTTCGACCAACCCCCCTCCCGCATTTGGGGGCGACGCTTGTCCCCGCCCCGCCCGGTTGTCCTCCACAGCCGGGCGGGGTTTGGCGTTTTTGTAGGTCCGCACGCCATTCGGCATGCGAGATCCTCGCTCACACGCCTTTCGGGCGCGTTGCTGCAGGCGGACGGTCGCCCTTGCGGCGGCTGCGCTGCCGATCAATTTTCTTAGGAGAGGGCAAACTCCACCGCGGCGAGAGCGTGAATCTCGGTGGTGTCGAAGACCGGAACATCGCTGTCCGCCTGATTGATCAGGAGGCCGATTTCGGTGCAGCCGAGGATCACGCCCTGCGCGCCCTCGGCGACAAGACGCGCGATGATTTCGCGATAGGCCTCGCGCGACTGATCGAAGATTTGCCCGCTGATCAGCTCTTCATAGATCACACGGTGAATCTCCGCGCGGTCATCTGCTTCGGGCACGATCACATTGAGGCCGTGATGCTCTTCAAGCCGCTCGCGATAGAACGGCTGCTCCATAGTAAAAGCCGTGCCGAGCAGCGCGACGCGGGTGATCCCTTCGGCGCACACGGCATCGGCGGCGGTGTCGGCAATATGGATCAGCGGCAGATCACATGCGGCCTCCACGTCGTCGGCGAGCTTGTGCATGGTGTTGGTGGCGATCAGAACGCAGTCCGCCCCGCCCGCTTCGAGCGCCTGCGCGCTGTCCACCATGATTTCGGCCAGTTCATCCCACTCGCTCTCCTTCTGCAGCGCGGCAAGCGGTGCGAAGTCGAGGCTGTGCATCAGGATTTTCGCGCTGTGCATCGGCCCCAACCGGTCACGTACCGCACGGTTGATGATCGCGTAATATTGCGCCGAGCTTTCCCAACTCATGCCGCCAATGATGCCGATTGTTTTCATTCACGGTTCTCCGGCAACCAGCGTTGCATCTTCGTCTCAAGCAGCCGCACCAGTTGCGGGTCCATGAACTCGTAGTCGTCGGGGATGCCGAGCACCACAAGCCGTTTGTCCTTGAGCGCAGCGCAATGCTTTTTCTGGAGCTTGTTGCGATGCGGGCGCTCCATCACGAAGATGAAGTCCGCCCACTCGACCAGTTCGTCGGTAAGCGGTTCTTCGGCATCGCGATTGGTACCCGCAGACATCGTGTTGATGCCCGGAATATCGGCGAAGATATGTTCGGCAGTCGGGCTGCGCAGCTTGTTCTGGCTACACACGAACAGATAGTTGCGATCAGCCAAGCGAAAGGGAAGCTTGGCTTATGCCGCCTCTTCTTTCGCCTCATCGCCGCCGTGGACGCGGATCGGGTCTTTCTTGCCCGCGACCACGTCCTCGTCGATCACGATTTCGCTCACGCCTTCCATGTCGGGCAGGTCAAACATTGTGTCGAGCAGGATGCCTTCGACGATCGAGCGCAGGCCGCGCGCGCCGGTTTTGCGCAGAATTGCGCGTTCGGCGATGGCCTTGAGTGCCTCTTCGGTGAAGGTCAGTTCAACGTCTTCGAGTTCGAACAGCTTGCGATACTGCTTCACCAGCGCGTTCTTCGGCTCCTGCAGGATCGTAACCAGCGCATCGACGTCGAGGTCGTGAAGGGTCGCGATCACCGGCAGACGGCCGACGAATTCGGGGATGAGGCCGAACTTGAGGAGATCCTCGGGCTCGCTCTTTTCGAGCAACTCGCCAACCTTACGCTTGTCCGGGTCGGCGACGTGTGCGCCGAAACCGATCGAACGCTTCTGCAGACGGTCGGCAATGATCTTGTCCAGACCGGCGAAAGCACCGCCGCAGATGAACAGGATGTTGGTGGTGTCGACTTGCAAGAATTCCTGCTGCGGATGCTTGCGCCCACCCTGCGGCGGAACGCTCGCGGTGGTGCCTTCCATCAGCTTGAGCAGCGCCTGCTGAACGCCCTCACCCGACACGTCGCGCGTGATTGAGGGGTTTTCGGCCTTGCGCGTGATCTTGTCGATTTCGTCGATATAGACGATGCCGTGCTGCGCCTTTTCGACGTTGTAGTCGGACGCCTGCAACAGCTTGAGGATGATGTTCTCGACGTCTTCACCCACGTAACCGGCTTCGGTCAGCGTGGTGGCATCGGCCATGGTAAAGGGCACATCGAAAGTGCGCGCCAGCGTCTGCGCGAGCAGCGTCTTACCCGTGCCGGTCGGTCCGACCAGCAGGATGTTCGACTTTGCCAGTTCCACACCGTCGGCTTTGCCCGAGTGCTTCAGGCGCTTGTAGTGGTTGTGCACCGCGACCGAGAGATTGCGCTTGGCAGAGTTCTGACCGATCACATAATCGTTCAGCGTCTCGAAGATTTCACGCGGGGACGGAACCTCGCCTTCCTTCTTGCCCGCGATCCCGGCCTTGGTTTCTTCGCGGATGATGTCGTTGCACAGCTCGACGCATTCATCGCAGATGAACACGGTGGGGCCGGCAATCAGCTTGCGCACCTCGTGCTGCGACTTACCGCAGAAGCTGCAATACAGGGTGCTTTTGCTGTCAGATCCGCTCAACTTGGTCATTCCTATCTATCCTCGAATCCCCGCTTGCAGACGCAAAAGTCCGCGGAGGAGATTCGGTGAGTTTATCTCGGCACACGCACGAATCAATCCACGAGCGCCGAATTTCGCTCCGGAAACGTGGTTTTACGGCACCACTGGTGCATATGCGATTAAAGAGCCTTGGGTACGTCCCACACTGGGGCGCAACAGCTGCAACCGTTAACCGGTTACTCCGGCGCGCCGCCCGAGCCCTTGTCTTCTTCGCCTTCGTCGCCGCTTTCAGGGCGGGTTTCGAAGACCTTGTCCACCAGACCGAAGTTCTTGGCTTCGTCGGCTTCGAGGAAGGTGTCGCGGTCCATTGCCTTTTCAATCTCTTCGAGGCTCTTGCCCGTGTATTTCACATAGAGATCGTTCATCCGCGACTTGATGCGCAGGATTTCCTTGGCCTGGATTTCGATGTCCGATGCCATACCGCGCGCACCGCCCGAAGGCTGGTGGATCATGATCCGCGCATTGGGAAGCGCCACGCGCATCCCCGGCTCACCCGCGGCCAGCAGGAAGCTGCCCATCGACGCGGCCTGACCGATGCAGACGGTCGAAACGCGCGGCTTGATATATTGCATGGTGTCATGGATCGCCATGCCAGCCGTCACCACGCCGCCGGGCGAGTTGATATACATGCTGATCGGCTTCGAGGGGTTTTCGCTTTCGAGAAACAGCAGCTGCGCCACGATCAGCGAAGCCATCGTATCCTCAACCTGTCCCGTCACAAAGACGATGCGTTCGCGCAGCAGACGCGAGAAAATATCGAAGGCACGTTCGCCGCGGCTCGACTGTTCGACCACGGTGGGAACCAGTGCGCCGGTGACCGGATCATGGGTAAACTGCCCCTGAGAGCCGAAGGTTTCGCCGGTGGTGCGCAGCAGGTCGATCATTGTGAGCATTTCCTCATAGAACAGGTTTGAGGGCTTATGTCGGGCACTGCCCGCAAATGTTCAAGGGGGGATAGGTCCATATCCCTTACGCAATGGTTTCGTCCGTTGGCACTGCCCCTCTTCATGTCGTTCATCGCTGCCACGATGACACTTGTCGACGAGGCACTTCATCTGCCTGCCAAGGCACACAGCCGGTCGAAAGCGGCTCTCCTTTCACGCCTGCCAAGCGCATGTGACCATGCAATATCGGGAGTGAGAGGGACATAGCTTGAAAGCTTATCGGACGCTGATGCCGAGCGCGATTGCGCTCGCCGCTTTTCTGTATGCGCAAGGACTTTCGGCGCAGGACGGGCCTGATGCGGAGCTCGATACGAGCTCGCACGAAGGCTCCGTGCTCACCGCGGGCGGCGCGCAGGGGCAGGTCTATACGCCTGCAGATTTCGCACAATTCGCTCCGCGCAATGCGCTCGACATGGTCTCCCGCGTCCCCGGCTT
>JAYPMZ010000020.1:22624-23045 GCA_038130205.1 Erythrobacteraceae bacterium
CGACGGCAATCAGGGCCAACGCGGCCTGGGCCAGGCGAACCAGAACGTTATCGTGAATGGCGAGCGCTTCTCCTCCAAGAGCGAAAGCCTGCGGGACCAGTTGAGCCGGATCCCTGCGGCCGATGTGGTGCGGATCGAGATCGTCGACGGCAATGCGCTCGACATCCCCGGCCTCTCGGGTCAGGTCGCCAATGTCGTTTACACCGCGAGCGAAACTTCGGGCCAGTTCACTTGGCGCAGCGGCTTTCGCGCGCACAACACCGAAGCCCAGCTGTATGGCGGCGAGGTGTCGATCGCGGGACGTACGGGCACGCTCAATTACACCGTCGCGCTGTCGAACAATAACGACCGCTTCGGCTATGACGGCACGACGCGGATCACCGCAGGCGACGGCACGCTGATCGAAGAACAGCAGATCAAG
>JAYPMZ010000020.1:23065-25866 GCA_038130205.1 Erythrobacteraceae bacterium
CTTCTGGACTCACCGTCCGCTGTGGCAGTTCCTGCTGTCGGGCAAGTTCGACAACCCCACCCTGTCGAGCACATTGTCCTACGACTTTGGCGGCGGGACGGTGGGCAATCTCAATCTGAGCTATGGCCGCGACTACTTTCAACGCAAGGAGCCGGAAACCGCCGTCACCCCCACCGGGCTGGTGCGCGACCGCAGCGTGTTGGTGAAAGAGGACGGGCCGGAATATGAGATCGGCGCGGATATCGAATTCCCGCTCGGCTCGGGCAAGCTGAAGCTGATCGGGCTCGAACGCTTCGAGCGCGACAATTTCAGCAGCACAGTGATCGACCGCTTCAGCGACGGCTCCGACCCCAGCGGCTTCCAGTTCGAGCAGGTCAATGAAATCGGCGAGCGCATCGGACGCGCCGAATATGGCTGGAACATGTGGGGCCTCGATTGGCAGATTTCGGGCGAAGGCGCGTTCAACCGCCTCGACCGAGCCTCACGCCTGTTTCAACTGCTGCCCGACGAAAGTTTCGACGAACTCGACTTCCCCGCCGGCAATGGCGGCGTGACCGAGGACCGCTACGAAGCGCTTCTGAGCGCGACCACGCAGCTGTCCCCCAAACTCTCTCTCCAATTCACCGCGGGCGGCGAATACTCTAAGATCAAGCAGACAGGCTCGGCGGCCAATACCCGCACTTTCCAGCGGCCCAAGGGTTCGGTGACGCTGGGGTGGAAGCCTGCCAGCGATTTCGATGCCTCGCTGCTGGTCCGTCGCCGTGTGGGGCAGCTGTCCTTCGGGGATTTCCTCGCCAGCGTCGATCTCAACGATGACAACCAGAACGGCGGCAACAATTCGCTGCAACCCGATCAAAGCTGGGACATCGAGCTTGAAATGAACAAGGCGTTCGGCGCGCTGGGTTCGGTCAAGCTGGAGGTCCGACAGGCGTTCTTCGAAGATTTCGTCGATTTCTTCCCGCTACCCGGTGGCGGCGAGGCGCGCGGCAATATCGGGAGCGCGGAACGCACGCATGTCGAGGTCAACGCGACGATCAATGGCGATCCGTTCGGCGCAAAGGGCACGCGGCTGGAACTGCAGGCAATCAAGCGCTGGATGAGCATCACCGACCCCTTCACCGGTGAGGACCGCCCGTTCTCGCAGGACCTCAACGGCCTTTTCAGCATGGATTTTCGCCACGATGTTCCGGGCAGCAACTGGGCCTGGGGCGGCGGGCTCTACCATCAGGACAACGCCCCCTATTCGCGTCGCAGCGAATTCGGAATCGGCGAAGAAGGCCCGTTCTTCGGCAATGTCTTTGTCGAGCAAAAGGACGTCTTCGGCATGACCGCGCGCGCGCAATGGGGCAATGTTCCCGGCGCTCGCAACACGTTCGAACGCACCGTGTTCGACGGCGACCGCCCCAATGCCCCGATCCTCTTCGTCGAAGAGAGCAACCGCCGCATCGGCCCGATCTTCCGCTTCCAACTGAGCGGGAATTTCTAAACGCCCTTGCGCTTTCGCCCGCTTCGGGCGAGCAATGGCGCATGAAGAACAGGGACACCGCGTCGCTCGCCCTCCCCGCACTTGCGGGGATGGCCTTTCTCCTCACCACCAGCGCCCTTTCTGCGCAGGATAATCAGGCAGACGATGTGCACCAGATGCACTCGACCTTTGCCGAGACCATGGCGGTGACCGACTATATCCTGCGTATCCAGGCGCTCGACGACAACGGGCCGGAACTGAACGCGGTGATCGACTATAATGTCGAAGCGCCGGTCGAAGCGCGGCGGCTGGCCTCTACCGGCATTCTGCGCGGGCGCAGCGTGCTGGTGAAGGACAATATCGAGACAAGCGAATTTCCGACCACTGCGGGCAGCCTTGCACTGGCGCAAAACCGCACCGGACGCGACGCGCCGCTGATCGCCTATCTGCGCGAAGCGGGCGGCGTGGTTCTGGGCAAGACCAACCTCAGCGAATGGGCCAATATCCGAAGCGAGAATTCCACCAGCGGGTGGAGCGCAGTCGAAGGGCTCACCCGCAACCCGCATGCGATCGACCGCAACACTTGCGGCTCGTCCAGCGGGAGCGGCGCGGCGGTGGCCGCGAATTTCACATGGGCTGCGATCGGGACCGAGACGAACGGCTCGATCACCTGCCCCGCCTCGATCAACGGGATCGTCGGTTTCAAACCCAGCGTAGGGCTGGTCAGCCGCACGCATGTGGTGCCGATTTCTAGCACGCAGGACACTGCCGGACCGATGGCGAAGAGCGTTTGGGACGCTGCGCTCTTGCTCACCGCGATTGCCGGCGAGGACGAAGCCGACAGCGCCACCATGGGCGTGCCGCGTGCGGCCGATTACACCAAGGGGCTCGAATCCTACTCGCTCGAAGGCGTGCGGATCGGCGTGATGCGCGGCCAGATCGGCAACAATGCACAGGTCGCGGCGGTGTTCGAACAAGCGCTTGCCGACCTTGAGGCGGCAGGCGCGGTGCTGGTCGATATCGAGTTCGAGCCGAACCGCCAGATGTATGGCGACAGCTACACCGTGCTCAAATACGAGCTGCGCGAGGAGATGGGCAAATACCTCGCCTCGATCCCTGAATTTGCCGAAGGGCAGACCCCGCGCAGCCTCGCCGACCTCATCGCTTTCAACGAAGCGAATGCCGACACCGAGATGCGCTGGTTCGACCAGTCGATCTTCCTCGATGCCGAGGCGACCACCGACCGCGAGGCTTATGAGCAAGCGCGCGCCAATGCCGTGCGGATCGCGGGCGAAGAGACGCTCGATCCGCTGCTGGCGGACAACAACGTGCAATT
>JAYPMZ010000020.1:25878-27690 GCA_038130205.1 Erythrobacteraceae bacterium
CGACCAGTTCAACGGCTCGATCGGCTTTGGCTCGCCTGCGGCCATCGCTGGCTATCCGCACCTCACCGTGCCGATGGGCGCTGTCGAGGGGTTGCCCGTGGGGATCAGCTTCTTCGGCGCGAAATGGGCGGATCACGACGTGCTGAAAGCAGGCGCTGCATATGAAAGGGCCCGGACAGCGACGCTGCCCGAGCCCTCATTCAGACGGTGGCGCGCGGACGACTAACGCCCGCAAGCAGCCTTATTTCTTGGCCGGAGCCTTTTTGGCCGGGGCCTTCTTGGCCGGTGCCTTCTTGGCAGCAGGCTTTGCTTCGGCGTCAGCCTTCTTGGCCGGAGCCTTCTTCGCAGCCGGCTTCTTGGCAGGAGCCTTCTTGGCGGCAGGCTTTTCTTCCTTGGCGTCATCCTTGGCTGCGGCTTTCTTGGCCGGAGCCTTCTTGGCAGCGGCCTTCTTCTTCGGAGCGGCCTTCGCCTTTTCGACTTCGGCTTCTTCGTCAGCTTCGATAGCGGCCTGCAGTTCTTCCATGGTCACTTCACGCTCGGTGACGTCGGCCTTGTCGAACAGGAAATCGACAACCTTGTCTTCGTAAAGCGGGGCGCGCAGCTGGGCTGCGGCCATTGGTTCGGACTGGATGTACTGCACGAAACGCTCGCGGTCTTCGGCGCGGTACTGCTGGGCTGCCTGCTGGATCAGCATCGACATTTCCTGGCTGGTCACTTCGACGCCGTTGGCCTGACCGATTTCGGACAGCAGCAGGCCCAGACGCACGCGGCGTTCTGCGATTGCCTTGTAGTCGTCCTTCTCGTCTTCGATTTCCTTGAGCGCAGCGGCAGGATCTTCTTCCTTGGCGGCTTCCTGCTGAAGCTGGGCCCAGATCTGCTCGAATTCGGCTTCGACCATGGTCGAAGGCACTTCGAAGTCATGGCCCGAAGCCAGCTGGTCGAGCAGCGAGCGCTTCATTTGCGTGCGGGTCAGCCCAGCGGTCTGCTGTTCGAGCTGGCCCTTCATGATATCCTTGAGCTTGTCGAGGCTGTCGAGGCCGAGGTTCTTGGCGAACTCGTCGTCGATCTTGGTCTCGGTTTCGACCTTCACCGCCTTCACGGTGATGTCGAAGGTCACTTCCTTACCGGCGAGGTGATCGGCCTGGTAATCTTCGGGGAAGGTAACGGTGATAACCTTCTCGTCGCCCGTCTTCACACCGACCAGCTGCTCTTCGAAGCCGGGGATGAAGGTGCCCGAGCCGAGCACCAGCGGAGCGTCTTCGGCAGCGCCGCCTTCAAACGGCTCGCCGTCGAGCTTGCCGAGGAAGTCGATGATGACCTGGTTGCCGTCGGCAGCCTTCTTGGTCTTGGCCGCGTCCTTGTAGCTCTTGTTCTGGCCGGCGATGTTGCCGATCGCTTCTTCGATCGCTTCGTCTTCGACCGGGACGACCAGCTTTTCGAGCTTCAGGCCGTCAATGCTCGGTGCTTCGACCACGGGCAGAACTTCGAGCTCCACGGTGATTTCGGCGTCCTTGCCTTCTTCATAGCCTTCGCCCAGCGCGATTGCGGGCTGCATGGCAGGACGCAGTTCCTCTTCGCGGATCAGATTGTCGACCGATTCGCGAATCGCGTCGTTCAGTGTCTGCGCGTGCAGCTGTTCGCCGTGCATCTTCTTCACGAGATTCGCGGGAACCTTGCCAGGGCGGAAGCCGGGCATCTTCACCTGCGGTGCGATCTTCTTGATCTCGGCATCGACCTTGTCCGCGATTTCTTTCGCAGTGAGGGTGATGGTGTAGGCGCGCTTGAGCCCTTCGTTTGTGGTCTGCTTGGTAG
>JAYPMZ010000020.1:27740-29018 GCA_038130205.1 Erythrobacteraceae bacterium
CTCAAGAGCCAGGCGCACTGGTGCGGGCGAAGGGACTCGAACCCCCACATCTTGCGATACCAGAACCTAAATCTGGCGCGTCTACCAATTTCGCCACGCCCGCATAGCCCGAACGAAGCCGCGCGGGAAACCATACGGCCCCCGCGCGAATTACGCAGCGCCTCTATAGAGGTGCGCGCAAAAGGGCAAGCGTCCATAGGTGCACCGATGTGCGCTTGTTAACCCGCGCCGGTGCGACTAAAGGCCGCGCGCATGAGCGAAGAAACCAATCCGAACGATGTTCCGCCCGATCACCTGAGCGTGAATCCCCGCAATCCTGCCTTCGATGCCGAAGTGTTGCAGCGCGGCGTGGGGATCAAGTTCAAGGACAGCGTGCGCACGGATATCGAAGAATATTCGGTCTCCGAAGGCTGGGTCCGCGTGCAGGCCGGCAAGACCGTCGACCGCAAGGGCAACCCGCTGACCATCAAGCTGACCGGGCCGGTAGAAGCCTGGTTCGAAGACCTCGGCGACAATCCGCCGGTCGCCAAGAAGGGATAAAGTCGCCCTTCGCTTGCCAAGTGGCGAGTGAAGCGCCACTTTTCGTGCAAGTATGAAGCCGCAGGTCATCATCATCGGTCGCCCCAATGTGGGCAAGTCCACCCTGTTCAACCGTCTGGTTGGCAAGAAACTCGCGCTGGTCGACGATCAGCCGGGGGTCACGCGCGACCGCCGAATGGGCGATGCCGAGATTGCCGGGCTGCAATTCACCATCGTCGATACCGCCGGATGGGAGGACGAGGACGACCTCACCCTGCCGGGCCGTATGCGCAAACAGACCGAAGCCAGCCTCGAAGGCGCCGACGCGGCGCTGTTTGTGGTCGATGCGCGCGCTGGCCTGACCCCGCTCGACAATGAAATCGCGCGATACTTGCGCGAACACGACGTTCCCATTGTCCTTGTCGCCAACAAGGCGGAAGGCGCAGCGGGCGAGAGTGGCGTGCTGGAAGCTTATTCCTTGGGATTTGGCGAGCCGGTCGCTCTGTCGGCAGAGCATGGCGAAGGCATTGCCGATCTGTTCGGCGGCCTGTGGCCGATCATCGGCGACAAAGCCGAAGCGGCCGAAGCCGCTGCTGCCATGCCGCTGGAAGAAGACGAGGACGCGCCGCTCGGGCCGCTTAAACTCGCTATCGTGGGCCGACCCAATGCGGGCAAATCGACGCTGATCAACCGCCTGCTGGGCGAAGACCGCCTGCTGACGGGTCCCGAAGCGGGTAATACCCGCGATTCGATTGCGAT
>JAYPMZ010000021.1:0-4811 GCA_038130205.1 Erythrobacteraceae bacterium
GCGCAGGGTGGCGTGAATTTCGGCACGGGCGCGGGCGGCGATGCAATCGGCGGAGCGCGTGCCTTTGTTTTCGTGGACAATAACGGCATTTTGACGGTCGGCGGCGACTACGTCGCTAACGCCAGCGCCAATGGTGGCACCGGTCTCGGTGGCGGCGACGCTTTTGGCGGTGTCGCTGGCGCTCAGGTGCTGGTCGGCTCGATTGATTTCCAGAACAATGTGACGGTCGATGCTGCGGCAAATGGCGGCGATGCTATTTCGCAGGGCGGATTTGGAGACAATCAAGGCGGCGACGGCTTTGGAGGCCTGGCATTGATTGCGGCACAAGGCACGCAAACCGAAGTCGGTTCGATCGCAATTGCTGGACAAGCGACCTTGCTTGCCAACGGGTTTGGCGGCGCAGGCGGCGCGGGTAGCTTTGAGATCGTCCCTGCCGGGCGTGGCGGTGATGGCTACGCTGGCACGTTCAACACCAGCATCGTTGCCGATGACAATGAAACTGGTGGTGCAAGACTGATCGCAGGCGGCGACAATGGCCAACTCACCGTAGGCGGCGGCTCTTTGCTCAATGCTGTAGGTGTTGGCGGTGTCGGCGGGAACGGCGATCTGTTACAGAGCGGCGGCGACGGCGGTGACGGCTTCGGTGGTTTCGCGCAGGCGGGGGCCGTTGTTCTGGGAACCGACGGAACGGTCGGCGCAGGCACGGTCAATTTCAATGACGTGAGCATCCTTGCAGGCGCGAACGGCGGCGGTGGCGGCTTCGGCGGCTCGACCGGCGATCCGCAGGGCAATGGCGGCAATGCGCTCGGCTTCCGTGCGCAGATCAACGCGAACGCCGGCACGGTCGTTGCGGGCAATGTCACGGCGACGACCACCGCTGTCGGCGGCGACGGCTTCAATGGCGGCACGGGCGAAGGCGGCGAACGGACCGGCACTTCCACCAACGCTGGCGGTTCGCTGACGATGACCGGCTTCAACGGCTTTGCTTTGGGTATCGGCGGGGTCGGAACCTTCGGCGTCGGCGGTAGCGGGATCGGCGGACAAGCCTTTATCGGCGCGCAAGACGGCACCACGCTGGTCAATGGCGATGTGGTCGTCAATGCGACCGGTGAGGGTGGAAACTCTGCCAATGGCGATGGCGGCGCGGGTAGCGGCGGTATCGCCGATATCGCGATCTTTACTCCCATTGCTGGCACCGGCACGATCACCGGCAATGCCCAGGTCATCGCCAATGGCATCGGCGGTGAAGGTTCTGCTGGCTTTACCGGCGGTGTCGGCATCGGCGGCGAGGCCTTTGTTCTCTCACAGGCTGGAGGCAGTCTCAGCTTCGGCACCGTACAGGTTACGGCAGGCGGTCGAGGCGGTTCTGGCCCGGACAGCAATGGCGGCGAAGGTGTCGGCGGAGTCGCCACCATGACCGCGCGCGATGCGGGGAGCCAGATTACGGTCCAGAACGGCACGCCGTTTAACGGCGATGTCCTGTCGCAATCCGGTTCGCTTCTCGCGGCGACGGGTCTTGGCGGGGCGACCACCGGCGGGACCGGTATCGGCGGCGCCGGTACCGGCGGTGAAGTGTCTCTATTGGCGGTCAATGGCGGCTCCATCACGCTTCCGGCAAACCCGACTGGTACCGGTTTCAACCGAATCACGGCGCGCGGGATCGGTGGCGGATCGTCGGTCAACCTGGGCGCTGGCGGCCTCGGCACCGGCGGCTACGGCGAGATCGTCGTCGACAACGGCACAATCATTGCGGGCCCGACGCTGCTTTCGATTTTCGGGCTTGGTGGATCGAGCCTCGATACGGGCCTGAGCATTTCCGGCGGCGACGCTGTGGGCGGTGAACGAGTCATCCTTGCGCAAAATGGCGGCGAACTGACGCTTGAACTCTCGGGCGGTGTCAGCGGTGGTCTTGGCGGCGATGGTTCGGGCAATGGGTCTGGTGGCGATGCATCCGGTGGCACTGCGAACCTGACTGTCGACAACGCAACGGTCAACTTTGTCGGCCGGTCGATCATCGTAAATCAAAACTCGGGCGGCACCGGTGAAGTCGGCGGCAGCGCGAGCGGGGGCGCTGTCGATGTCGTAGTGACGGGCGGCACCGTTAACATCCTGCCCAATGGCAGTGGCGATGCTGAACTGATTATTGGTGGTACGGCGCTGGGCGGCTTTGGCACTGACGCGGGCGGTGATGCGTTCGCTGCAGATACAAACGTATTGTTCTCCAATGCGATTGTTTCAGGCGGTGCACTCACCATCGATGCGAGCGGCCGCGCTGGCGCGTCTGATGGCACAGGCGGCAACGGCACCGGCGGCCAGGTCTTCGTGGTTGGAACAGATTCCACCATTGCGCTCGAAGGCGAATTCCTGATCGCTGCCGAAGGCTTTGGCGGCGATGGGGCAAATGGCGGTAATGCAGAGGGCGGCTTTGCCAGCCTCGATCTGGCGACCACCGATCTGACCATGACACCCGATGCGGTTGGTGAGGCGCGCATCCTGATCGAAAGCTCCGGCAATGCCGGCTTGGGTTCGATCCAGGCAGGCAATGCTTCCGGCGGTACCACGCAGTTGCTCATGCTGGATTCGTCGATCACCGCAGCCGAATTGCTGCTTGCTGCCGAGGGTGAAGCTTCGGGAGCAGCACTGGATGCCTTGGGCGGCACTGCTGTTGCTGGTTCAATCGAAGCCATCGTTGAAGGGGCCTCCTCCATCGATGTGACCGATTTCGGTTTTGGAGCCAACTCCCTGTCTTCGACCGGCGACAACGCCGTGGGTGGGATTGCGAGCCTTTTCGTCGATGTCGCGGGCACTGGCGCAGGCGTCACTGCGCAGAATATCTTTATCGATACCTCCGCAAGTGGCGGGGATACCAACACGGCTGGCGGGTTCACCGTCGATGTCGTTGGCGGCACGGTATCAACCGCGAATTTCGACGGGATCGCTGTTGGCGACATCGTCGGGATCGACGCACCGACGCCCGCGATCACCGCAGATGGTGGTAGCCTGCTTGTCAGCGATACGATGAGCATCCTTGCGCTCGACGATATCATCATCACGACCGGCCAGGGCGGCATTATTGGTGGCCCGATCATCTCCGACCCGACCGCAATCATCGACCTCGATACAGCGGGTACGATCAGGATCTTTGGTGATGATGACAACGTCATCAGTTTCGGCGGTGCGTCGATTTCCATGTCGTCCAACGACATCCAGATTGCCGACGGAGCCCGCATCGGTGCGTTCTCGATGGAGTTTTTCTCGATCAACACCGCCGCGCCCGCGATCCTCGGGGGTGGCGGAACTCCGGCAGGCGGCGTGACCGGTGAAGGGTATTCCTTCATTGCCGAGGAACTTGGACGGCTTGAGGTTGGCAGCTTCCTTTTCGCCGCGCCCGAGGTCAGCGGTCAGGGCGTCAACGATCCCGATCTGATTATCCGTGATGTTACAGCGTCCGGCTCGCTCGACGATGGTGCGTTTAGCATCACGGCCGGTGTGATTGGCACCGAAGGTATCGTCAGGGTTGATGGCGTGCTCGCTTATGTCGATGCAGACGTTGAAGACACTCTGTCTCTATTCGCCGACGGACGCATCGAGGTGGTGACGCCGGGCGGCATCGGCATTGTCGATCCGCAGGGCAATCCGACCGGCACGCTGTTCCTTGGCTCGAACACGATCTGGGTCGCCGACAGCAATCTGATCGCGCTGCTGCAAGACGACCCGTTCTTCGCCGGCCGCAACGATCAACTCGCTGTGGCGTCATCGGGCAGCGATGATCCGCTAGGCTATTTGCGTGCGGGCGGGGTCAATATCGATGTCGGTTCGCAGTTGCTGGTTCGCAACACCGGCACCTCGACCGAACAGGGCGGCATTCTTGTCGGGGATGGCGGACTGTCGATTTCCGGCGGCCAGAACACCGAAGGCGGACTCGACGTGTTCGCCTACGGTGCGCGGCTGGACTCCAGCACCGGAACGCTTGTGACCGGAGAGGCCTTCTACGGCGAGGTCAACTTCGACAACTCAAACAATTCCGGCACGACCCCTTACACCGATGAATCGGAGTTCAACGACTGCCTCATCAACACCGGCGAATGTGCCGGTGGCGTCGTCGATCCCGATCCGGACCCCGATCCCAATCCCGATCCTGAGGAACCTTCGAACGAGGAAGCTGTCGATCCGGCGATCAACAACCCGGCGGTCGTCGAAGCGGCGATTTCGATTGTCGCTCCGATCGAGACCACCGAAGCGGAAAGCGATGATGATTTCGGTATCGACTTCCCGGGCCTCGTCGAAGCCGAGGACCGCGAGGAAGAGGACGACATCGAAGACCCGGTCGCAAGCGGCGGCGACAGCTCGCTCTACGGCCAGGGCAATTCCGGCAATGTCCGTGTGGAGGGCAATTGAGATGACCAGGAAGCCATTGAAAACCCTCCTTTCGATCTGTGCTGCTGGAGCCGTGGGGGCTGCCGCAATGTGGGCGACACCGGGAACGACGCAGGTGGCGCAGCAGCGCTCGGTGAGTCTGCGTGATACTTTTCCGGTTGGTTCGAACGGGCTGTGCGAAGCGCAGATTCAGGCTCCTGAATCGGGAGCCGGACTCTTTGATCGCAAATATGCGATCCTGTGCCGCGATGCGGCCGCATCGATTGGTACCATGTGGGTGGTGCGCGGAAGGTTTGCCGATGATGCGGCGACCCGTTTCGTTGGCGCGGGCGCGACCTGCACCGAAATGCAGGGTGCCGACATGCCGACCGGGCTGAAGGACGGCAAGCGCCTGATCTGCACCCGCGAGGGCAGCATCATCCGCACCGAATTGT
>JAYPMZ010000021.1:4821-16699 GCA_038130205.1 Erythrobacteraceae bacterium
CACTTATGCGGCGACCGGGCTGTCGGCTTACAATTCGGCGCTCGAGCTGGGCGTTGCCTCGCTTGCGACCGACCAGCTTGTGCCCGGTACGGTGGACATCCCGCTGACCGAAACCACCGACTCCATTGCATTCGTGCGCCAGCAGGCGGAATCGATCACCGCCGATCAGGCACTGGCCGAGGCCTACCGCCGCGCCAATGCGGGCGAATTTGCCGAGGCCGCCGAATTCTTTGCCGCTTCGGCCCGCACGCTGACCGGCACCAGCGAGGCTGAAGCGCGCCTCAACGAAGGTCTACTGCAATCGAACCTCGGTAATTTCGCCGAAGCGCAGCGCCGCTTTGGCCAGACGCGCAGCGCCGCCGGCTCCAGCCCGGTGCTTGCCCGTTTGCAGCGCAATTATGAAGCCATCGACGCGCTTAACCAGAGCCAACCCGAGCGTGCGCTCGAACTGCTGAATACGCCGCTTGCAACCGATTTCGGTGATGACAGCGCGCTGCGCAGCCTGCAGATCGGGCCGGCGATTGCCCGCCGCCTCGCTGCCGAGGGCGAAAGCGTAGGCGGCTCGGTTCTGTCTGAATCTCTCACCCCGCTCGAACGCGCCCAGCTGCTCGACGGTCAAGCCGACTATCTGCGCGCTACCAGCCAACGTCTGCTCGGCAACAATGCCGCAGCCGCAGCCACTCTGGCCCGCGCTGACACCACGCTTGCTGAAGTGCGCGATGGGAGGATCGTTTCGATTATCTGGCTGCGTGCACAGGTGCTGAGCGAACTTGCCGAACTGTCCGAGGCATCGGGCGACGCCGTAGAGGCAGAGGCGCTGCACCAGCGCGGCATCGGCCTGCTCGCAACCACCTATCCGGGCTCGCCTGCGCTCTACAGCGCGCAGGCACAGCTGGCAGGTTTCTATTCGCGCAATGATCGCACCGGCGATGCAATCGATCTCTACCGCGAGATTGTTGCCAATGCTGAAGGGCGTCCTGCGCCCTCGCTGCGCGCTTATATGTCCAACTACTTCGGGCTGTTGCTGGCAGACGGAGCAAGCGCAGAGGCATCGGACGACATGTTCTCTGCCAGCCAGTTGCTGCTGCGTCCCGGCCTTGCGCAAACGCAGGCTGTTCTTGCGCGCGAGCTTTCGGGCGGGAGCGATGAGGCATCGCTGCTGTTCCGTCGCAGCGTGAACCTGGGTCGCTCGATCGAGCGCACCCGCGCTTCGATTGTCGAGATCGAAGGCGAGGCGATGGTCAATCCGCAAGCACAAGGCGTGCTTGTCGAACGTCAGGACCGCCTCGATGCGCTGCTCGAACAACAGGCAGAGGTTCTGCAGAAACTTGCCGAATACCCGCGTTTCCGCGCGGTGTCGGGCGGCGCCATTGACCTTGCCGGCATGCAGTCGATCCTCAAGGACGACGAAGCCTATGTGAAGATGATCGCGCTCGAGAACGACGCGTATATGATCTACATCACGCCGGAAGAGGCGCTTGCCTATCGCGTCGATGCAACGCCCGACCAGCTTGAGGAAACGGTCGAAATCCTGCGCGAAAGCATCGCGATCGCAGACGGCGGTTCGGTGCTGACCTTCCCGTTCGATCTCGAAACTTCGCGCGATCTCTACAAGCAATTGTTCGAACCCGTGTCGGACCGAATTTCTTCGCGCCGCCACATCGTGTTCGAACCCGATGGCGCGATGCTCAAGCTGCCGATCAACCTGCTCGTGACCGATGACGAAAGCATCGAACGCTATCAGGAACAGCTCGCCGGACCTGACGGAGACGATTACGATTTCCGCGGCGTTGCATGGCTTGGTCGCAATTCGGAAATCAGCACTTCGGTTGCGCCTAGCGCCTTCCGCGACGTGCGCGCAGCCCCGGCAAGTTCCGCGCAAAAGGCCTATCTCGGCCTTGGCGAGAACACGCCGATCGGTGACGGTCCGACAGGGACCGCAAGCACCCGTTCGGCGCTGGCCGGCGGTGACAATTGCCTTTGGTCGCCCAACATCTGGTCAAACCCGATCAAATCGGACGAGTTGTATGATGCCGCCACCCGGTTTGGCGGAGCCGACGGCAATCGTGCTTCGGTCATCACCAAGAATGGCTTTACCGACACCGCGATCAAGGGCCGCGAGGACCTGAGCGAATACCGCATCCTGCATTTTGCGACCCACGGTCTTGTGACCGCGCCGCAACCCGAATGTCCACCGCGCCCGGCGCTGCTGACTTCCTTCGGTGACGAGAATTCGGACGGTCTGCTCAGCTTTGCCGAAATCTTTGGCCTGCGCATCGATGCCGATCTTGTGATCCTCTCGGCTTGCGACACTGCGGGCAGTGCAACCGTTGGCGCGACGCTTGAAGCCGGGATTACCTCGGGCGGCGACTTTGCACTCGACGGCCTGGTGCGCGCCTTCGTCGGTGCGGGCGGACGCACGGTGCTTGCCAGCCACTGGCCGGTGCCTGACGATTACGATGCGACCAAGCGCCTTATCTCGGGCCTGTTCGAGGGTCAGAATGTCGAGACGGCAGAGGCACTTCGCCGGTCGCAGCTTGGCCTGATGGATGACCTTGAAACATCGCACCCGTTCTACTGGTCGGCTTTCGCCGTTGTCGGCGACGGTGCGACCAAGGTCACGCGCTGATCTGAAGCCACATGATGTGCGGACCGGAATGGTGGGAATTCTCGCTGTTCCGGCCTTGCGCGCCTGTTGCAAAGAGGCTCTTGTGCGCCGTGCAGGAGGGGTAAGCGATGGCTGATGGTACGAAGAAGCGCCAAAGCGTGATCGCACGTGGTTGGCGCGGCGTGCGCGAGGCAGGCACGGTGCAGCTGGTTGCAACGGTGGTGCTTTTGTTGCTTGCGGTCTTCATCGCGCGCTTCAGCTGGGTTCTGCCGGGCAGCGAGGAACCCACGCCGATTACCAACAATGCCGAGCGCGCGCTTTACGACATGCGCGCCTATCTGGCGACCGATCTGGTCGAGCAGGACGATCGCATCATCCTGGTCGTTTATGACGATGCCGCACTGATCAATCTCGAAAAGCGCTCCCCGCTACCACGCGATGCCTTGGCCGAGGCGCTGGGCAATCTCGATCAGATGGGCGCCAAGGCCATCGGCATTGATATTCTCTTCGACCAGCCTCAGGCAGAGGACCAGTTGCTGGTCGATACGCTGCGCTCGATGCAGACGCCGACGCTGGTCGGATATGCCAATATGGCGACCAACGAGGCCGATATTGTCTATGAGCAGCAGCTCTATCTCGAAGACTTCATGGCCGCGATCGAAGAGGGCGACAGCAACGCCCGCCGCGCCAGCATCCGGCTCGACAACACTTTTGGCGCAACCCGCATCTGGCCGAGTATCGAGCCCGATCTGCCGCCGCTGCTTGGTCGCGCCATGCTGGCAGCTGCGGGCGGGCCGGTCGAGGAATTCGAGGGCTATACCGGGTCGATTGAATACCGTCGCGCGCTTCGTGCAGACTTTGCGGAAGGCGAACTGGAGGACGCAGAAAACGTCGTGGAACAGCCGCTGTTCCAGTCGCTTTCAATCGAATTGTTCCTCGACCTCGATCCTGCCGTTGCCGAATTCGTGGCCGAGCAGATCAAGGGCAAATATGTGCTGATCGGCGGTGATATCGTCGATTACGATCGCGTCGAAACCTCGCTTTCATCATGGACCGGATTCGAACCTGCGGGGCTCTCGGTACACGGTGAGATCATCGCGCAGATGCTTGATGGCAAACGCCTGCCGCAAGTGCCTTCGATTGCGCTGTGGGCAATGGCGTTGCTGGTGGTGGCGACCGCGGTGCTCACCGCATTGCTCGAATGGCCTGCGCGCAAGCTGGTCCCCTTGCTGCTGGTTTTGGTCGTCCTGTTCGTCGGCATACCGTTCGTCCTGCATTTTCAGGATGTCGATACCTACGGCCTACCCGCCTTCGGATGGACCGTGGGGTGGATCATCGCCTATACTGCCGTTACCGCCGCTGCCCGCTCGGCCGGCGCGGCGCAGCGTAGCTTTGCCCAAGGGGCTCTAGGCAAATACATTCCGCGTGACATCGCACAGCAGATCATTGACGAGCCGGAGTTGCTTTCTCTGGGCGGAGAAAAACGTGAGATTTACGTGCTTTTTTCGGACCTCGAAGGCTTTACCAAGATGAGCCACGCGATCGAGCCGGAAATGGTCGCCAAGCTGCTCAATCGCTATCTTGAAATGCTCAGCCAGGTCGTGCTCGACCATGGCGGCGTCATCGACAAATTCGTTGGCGACGCCGTGGTGGCATTCTGGGGGGCGCCGATTGCGCGGCCCGACGATGCCGAGCGAGCGATGAAAGCGGGCTATGCGATGTGGGAAGCGGGTGAGGCTTTCCGTAAGGAAGTCGCTGCTATGGACCCTGACTTGCCCAAGATCGGCAAGACCCGCGTCGGGCTTCATTATGGCGAAGCGGTCATCGGCAATTTCGGCGGCGATACCCGTATCCAGTACACCGCACTCGGCGACAGCATGAACACTGCCGCCCGTCTGGAAGCGGCGAACAAGCCGCTCGATTCCAACGTCTCCGCGAGCCGCGAGTTTATTGAGAAGTCCAATCCCGACTGGTGGGTGCCGATGGGCCGGATCGTTCTGCGCGGGCGCGCGCAGCCTGTCGATATCTATCATCCAAGGCCCGATCTTTCGCCTGAAGACCGCGAAAAGCTGACCAAAGCCGTTCAGCTTATGGACACCAATCATGAACTAGCGTCGCAACTAGTCGATGAAGTGGTTGCTGGCCATCCAGGGGATTTGGCGCTAAAGAATTTCAGCAATCGCATTCGTAATCTGAATGATGGGGGAGCTTATGTTCTCGGTTAATTTTAAGGCTCGCATGGCGAGCCTCGCGCTGATTGGCGCGGCTTTCGCAATTCCGGGCGCAGCCAATGCGGGTGTCGTCGTGAAGTCCACCGGACCGTCTTCGGGAACCTATCCCGTGGGTCATCAAGTTGCCGACAACGCCAGCATCACGCTGCGTCAGGGCGACAAGATCACCGTTCTCACTGATAGCGGTACGCGGGTCATGCAGGGTCCGGGCACGTTTAACGTGGGCGAGGGCGCAACCCGCACGCGGGCGCGTTTTTCCAGCCTGACCCAGCAGGGTGCACGCCGGGTCCGTACCGGGGCCGTTCGCAGCGGCGATATGGGCGAAATGACTCGTCCGAACATCTGGCTGGTCGACGTGAGCAGCGGCGGCCCGATGTGCGTCGTGGATCTTGCAGGCGTGCGCCTGTGGCGCCCCGAACAGGACGTTGCGCAAACCTACAGCATAGTGAACCAGGCGACGCAGGATTCGCTCGATGTGGCATTCGTCGGGACCGAAGCCGTACGCGCAGTCGATCCCAACGGCTTGGTCATTGCCGATGGCACGTCCTATCGCTTCACCGCGCCTGTCTCGGAAGAAACCGGCGAGGCGAGTTCGGTTGTTGTCACCTTCAAGCTGGTGAGCGAAGAAATTGATACTCCCGCCGCGCTTGCTTCCGCGCTCTACTCGCGCGGCTGCACGAGCCAGCTGGAACTGATGGCAAACACGGCAGAGGCCGAGGCGGAGTAAGACTGCCGCTCAGGGCTTGGGGCCAAGCGCTCGATACAAAGGGGATCGCCACCGGCGGTCCCCTTTTGTTTTTGGGCGCAGGCGGACTGTCAAAGGAGGCAACTTTCCCGAGAAAGCGCTTGCCCCGCCGCAGCGCATCGTCTCTCATCACAGTCGAGAGAGAACAGGAGAGGAGTGCGCCCGATGCACAATTTCGGCGGCATGCAGAACGAAATTTACAACGCCGGATTGCAGGGGCAGCTGCCCGAATTCCCGGTCGATTTCGCCACGCTGGAAAAACGCGCTCATGAAGCGCTCGGGCCGATGCTGACCAATTATGTCGCTGGCGGCTGCGGTGACGAGCATACGCAGGACAACAATGCCGCGGCTTTCCACCATTGGGGCATGGTGCCGCGCATGATGGTCGACTGCACCAGCCGTGACCTGTCGATCAACCTTTTCGGAATGGACTTGCCTACCCCGCTGTTCATGGCCCCGATTGGCCTCAATGGCGAGGCATCGATCGACCGCCACGGTGACATGGCCGCCGCACGCGCCTCTGCAATGACCGGCGTGCCGTTCTGCGTCTCGACATTGGGCAACGATCCGCTCGAAGATGTGTTCGATGCTTGCGGCGACACGCCGGGCTTCTTCCAGCTCTACTCGCCGCGCAACCGCGAACTGGCCACAAGCCTGATCAAGCGGGCCGAGGCTTCGGGCGCAAAGGCGATTGTCGTTACACTCGATACGTGGGTGACAGGCTGGCGTCCGCGCGATCTCAACGCGTCGAACTTCCCGCAGCTTCGCGGCAAGGTCATGCAGAACTACTTCACCGATCCCGTTTTCCGCTCGCTGCTCGACCAGCCGCCGGAGGAGAACCTGCCGGCAGCAATCATGCTGTTCGCAGCGATCTTCGGACAGGTGCTGACCTGGGAAGATATTGCGTGGTTCAAATCGGTGACCGACCTGCCGATCGTGCTCAAGGGCATCTGCCACCCCGAAGACGTGAAGCGCGCGGTCGATCACGGGGCGGACGGCATCTATTGTTCCAACCACGGCGGACGGCAGGCCAATGGCGGGATTGCCACGATCGACTTGCTCGAGGACGTAGTGAAGGCAGCGGGCGATACGCCGGTGTTATTCGACAGCGGCGTGCGTTCGGGCACCGACGCGATCAAGGCGCTGGCTTTGGGGGCAACCGCGGTCGGAGTCGGGCGACCTTACACCTACGGCCTCGCGCTCGGCGGCGATCGCGGGGCGGCATGGGTGCTACGCTCGATCCTTGCCGAAGCGGATTTGCTGATGGCAGTGAACGGCTATCCGACGCTCGACGCGGTGCGTGAAGCGGGGGCACAGCGGATCGCTTGAGCGCGCGACTTCGGCGCAACGCAGAAGTCACAATCGTTCCGATTTGCGATGAAACGACGCGAGTTAGCTTGACGCGCGGGGAGGGTTTCTCACGCGTTAGTCAAATTCGGACTCAGTTTTCCACAGATTGGCTGTTAGCATGTGCACAACAGAAGCTCGCGAATCGGGGACGCGACCAATGGAACGACCGACAATCATCTCTTCTGGCCCGGATGCCATGGGCCGCACCGTCTGCTTCGGCGATGAAAGCTCGCGCCGGGCGCGTTACGGGCGGATCCGTCCGATGCCGCGCAAGACGCTGATCGGACGTGTGCTCGACCACCTCACCGGCACGCGCTAGATTTCATATCCTCAGGGCGCCGATTTCGCGACCGTGACCAGCTTGGTTTCGGTATAGCCGAGGTAGCCTTCCACGCCGCTTTCCGATCCGAAGCCGCTATCGCCTGTGCCGCCAAAGGGTGTCTCGGGCGACCCGACTGCGAAGTGATTGATCGCAACCATGCCTGCGCGCAACTTGCTTCCGAGATAGTGGCTCTCATCCAGGTTCGCGGTGAAGGCGTAGGCAGCGAGGCCGTAGCGCAGCGAATTGGCAATGCGCACCGCTTCGGCGATGTCGTCATAAGGCACAATCCCTGCGACCGGACCAAAGGGTTCTTCGGTCATCAAGCGGCTGTCGAGCGAAGGCGCAGCGACTACGGTGGGCTGGAAGAAGTGGCCGGCACCATCAATGGCCGACCCGCCGCTGACGATCTCGCCTTTTTCGCCGCCGAGTGAGCCCATCAGGTCTTGCATGGCAGCGACGCGTCCGGCGTGGGCGAGGGGGCCCATTTCGACGCTGTCGTCGCTGCTCGCATCGCCAACTTTGAGCTTCTGCGAACGCGCGGAGAATTCGGCGACGAACTTGTCGAAGATCGGGCGGGCAACAAGGAAGCGCGTCGGCGAAACGCAGACCTGCCCAGCATTGCGGAACTTGGTCGCGGCGCAGGCGGCAACGGTGCGTTCGAAATCGGCGCTCTCACCGATCACAACCGGCGCGTGTCCGCCGAGTTCGGGAGTGAAGCGTTTCATGCCCTGTGCCGCGAGCGCGCCGAGCTGTTTGCCGACGGCAGTCGAACCGGTGAAGCTGACCTTGCGGGTAACGGGCGATGCGATGAGGTGCTCGGAGATCATGGCTGGATCGCCATAGACGAGGTTGAGCACGCCCTTGGGCAGACCTGCATCGACGAAACATTCCACCAGCAACTGCGCGGTTGCCGGGGTGGTTTCGGCGGGTTTGAGGATCGCCGAACAGCCTGCGGCGAGCGCGCCTGCAATCTTTTTTGCGGGCAGGTTGATAGGGAAGTTCCACGGTGTGAGCAGCACTGCCGGACCGACGGGCTCCTGCGTCACGCGCTGTTCGAGCAGATTGTTCGAGCGCACGGGAACAAGCCTGCCGCCCTGACGCTTGGCCTCTTCGGCCAGGAAATCGATCAGGTCGGCGGCGCCGGTGGTTTCGCCGAGGGCCTGTGCGTGGGGCTTACCCATTTCAAGCGTCATGACGCGCGCGATACCATCAGCGCGCTCACGCAGCAGGTCGGCGGCGCGGCGGATGATACGATAACGCTCGATCGCGGGGGTTTCGGACCAAGAGGCAAAAGCCTCGTCCGCTGCCGCCAGCGCGGCGTCGAGCTGTTCTTTCGAAACCTTGGGAGCGCTTCCGATCTTCTGTTCGCTTGCGGGGTTAACGACCGGCATTGCGCCTTCGCCGCCCGACTCGATCCATTCTCCGGCGATCAGCATTTTGACTTGGGGATAGGTTGTCATGGCGGGCTCCTATGGTTGCGGGCGTGAATATCGATTGCCCGATATGTGGTGCGCAATTGTGTTGGTTTCAATTGAAACTTTGTTGCGCAAGGTTTAGGGCGAGGTCAACCCGAATCCAGAGGAGAAAAGCCATGCTCGTCGGCGTTCCCAAAGAGATCAAGAACCACGAATACCGTGTCGGTCTGACCCCCGAAGCCGCGCGCGAATACATCACAAACGGCCACCGCGTGATGGTGCAAAGCGGCGCAGGTCTGGGCATCAGCAAGACCGATGAAGACTACGTCAAGATCGGTGCCGAGATAGTCGATACGGCGGAAGAAGTCTTCGCCAGCGCTGAGATGATCGTAAAGGTCAAGGAACCGCAGCCGAACGAGTGGGTGCAGCTGAATGAAGGGCAGATCCTATTCACCTATCTCCACCTCGCGCCCGATCCCGATCAGGCGCGCGGCCTGATGGAGAGCGGCGTCTCGGCAGTTGCTTATGAGACCGTGACCGACGCAATGGGCGGTCTCCCGTTGCTCGCACCGATGAGCGAGGTCGCAGGACGCCTGTCGATCGAAGCCGGCGCGCATGCCTTGCGCGCAGTAAACGGCGGGCGCGGGACGCTGATGGGTGGCGTGCCAGGTGTGTTGCCGGCGAAAGTGGTCATCCTCGGCGGCGGCGTTGTCGGAACGCAGGCGGCGCGCATGGCCGTCGGTCTTGGTGCCTATGTCGAGATTTTCGACAAATCGCTCCCACGTCTTCGTCAGCTCGACGAAATGTTCCAAGGCCGTGTAAGCACGCGCTATTCGACTGCAGGCACAATTGAACAGGCGCTCTGCGATGCGGATGTGGTTGTCGGCGCGGTGCTCATTCCCGGAGCAAGCGCGCCTCACCTGGTCCCGCGTGAAGACCTCAAGCTGATGAAGTCGCGCGCGGTGCTGGTCGACGTTGCTATCGATCAGGGCGGCTGCTTTGAAACGTCGCATGCGACCACACATGAAAACCCGACCTATGAAGTCGATGGGATCATCCATTACTGCGTCGCAAACATGCCGGGCGCAGTGCCTCTGACTTCCAGCTATGCGCTCAACAATGCGACGCTGCCCTTTGGCCTGGCACTGGCGAACAAGGGCGTGGTGAAGGCGTGCGAAGAGGACCCGCATCTGGCGCTCGGCCTCAACGTCCACGAAGGCAAGATCGCCAATGCTGCGGTGGCGGAGAGCCTCGGCTTTTGATCGTCGAGCCGCTCACCGGCAACAACATCGCCGCGGCAATACCCGCGCTGGCGCGGCTGCGGATCGCAGTGTTTGCCGAGTGGCCGTATCTCTACGCGGGCGACCTTGCCTATGAGGAACGCTACCTCGCCGGCTTTGCAGCGGAAGAGGGCGCGCTGCTGGTGGTTGCCCGTGATGGCGAAGCGATTGTCGGGGCTTCGACCGCATCGCCGATGATCGGACAAGATGACGACATCCGCGCACCCGTCGCAGCGAGCGGGCACGACGTGGCGCAAATCTGCTATTTCGGGGAAAGCGTGCTTTTACCCGAATATCGGGGTCGCGGACTGGGCCATGCGTTTTTCGATGCGCGCGAAGGGCATACACGCGCCTTGGGGCTGACCACAGCCATGTTTGCCTCGGTCATTCGGCCCGTCGACCATCCTGCGTGGCCCGCTGATTACCGTCCGCTCGACGCGTTCTGGCAGGCAAGGGGCTATGCGCCGGTCGCAGGGCTTACCTGCGCGATCGCATGGAAGGACCACGGCGAGGAGGCCGAGACCCCCAAGCCGCTGCAATTCTGGTCCCGGTCGCTTTAGGCTTTTACCACCGTCTGTTCGATGCTGCCGAAGATCGGGTGATTGTCGGCATCGCGCATCTCGACCTTCACCGTGTCGCCGGGCGACATGAAGGGCGTCTTGGGCGCGCCGTCGGCGATGGTTTCAATCATGCGGATTTCGGCAATGCAGGAATAGCCGAGGCCGCCTTCGGCCACAGGCTTGCCGGGGCCGCCGTCCGGCCCCTTGTTCGAGACCGTCCCAGATCCGACGATCGAGCCTGCGCCCAGCGCGCGCGTTTTGGCAGCGTGCGCAACCAGCTGCGCGAGGTTGAAGGTCGCATCGACGCCCGCCTCGGCGCGGCCGAAGGGCTCGCCATTGTAATCGACCATCAGCGGCAGGTGAATGAGGTTGTCCTTCCACGCATCGCCCAATTCGTCGGGCGTGACTGCGACTGGCGAGAACGCGCTTGCGGGCTTCGATTGGAAGAATCCGAAACCCTTGGCCAGCTCGCCGGGGATCAGGCCGCGCAAGGACACGTCGTTGACGAGCATCACCAGCTTGATGGCCTTCGCCGCTTGCTCGACCGAAGCACCCATCGGGACGTCGCCGGTGATCACCGCAACCTCGCCTTCCATGTCGCAACCCCATGCGACATCACCGAGCGGGATATCGGCACGCGGAGCGAGGAAGCCGTCGGAGCCGCCCTGATACATCAGCGGATCGTGATAGAAGCTGTCGGGCACTTCGGCGCCGCGCGCCTTCCGGACCAGCTCGACGTGGTTGATATAGGCGCTGCCGTCTGCCCATTGGTAGGCGCGGGGAAGCGGCGAGTGCGCCTGCCGTTCGTGGAAGCGTTCGCACGGCACGGCTTCGTGTTCGACATCGCGCGCCAGCACTTCGAGTTCGGGCGCGATGCGGTCCCAATCGTCGAGCGCGGCTTGCAGGGTCGGAGCGATGTAACCGGCGGCGCAGCAGCGGGTGAGATCCTTGGATACCACCACCAGCTTGCCGTCGCGGGTTCCGTTGTCGAGTGTTGCAAGCTTCATCGGGTTTCTCTCTCCGGATTGTCTATCTGGTTATCGGGGTGCGCGCGCTGGAAGGCAGGGAGCGCAAGGCAGGCTTCCTCGATCCGGCGCATGTGGGGGAAATCGCTGTAGTCGAAGCCGAAGCGCTGGCCGTTATAGATCTGCGGCAGCAGCACGACTTCAAACAGGCCGGGCACATCGAACAGGAAGTCGCCTGTCCCGAGCTGTGCCAGCCGCGCCTCTACGGGATCGAAAGTGCGTTTCAGCCAGTGGCGATACCACGTTGCGATCTCGTCCTGCGAATGGCCGAGCGGATCGGCGAGGTAGCGCAGCACGGGCAGATTGTTCACCGCATGCGTTTCGGTCGCAATCGCATAGGTC
>JAYPMZ010000021.1:16709-23861 GCA_038130205.1 Erythrobacteraceae bacterium
TCTTCGAGCCATTCGAGCTGCGCCATCGACTGCGCACGGTCCCGCCCATCCGCCTCCAGCAGCGGAACCGAGCCGAAGGGGTTGCGGGTGGTGTAAGCCTCGCCCTTCTGCTCGGAAGTGACGAGGTTCACCGGCAGATACTCGAAGTCGAGCCCCTTCAGCTCCAGTGCGATGCGCAGGCGGTAGCTGGTGGAGCTGCGGAAGTAGCCGTGCAGCCGCATCAAAACGCGGCCAGTCCCGTAATTCCGCGACCCAAGATCAGCGCGTGGACGTCATGCGTGCCTTCATAGGTGTTGACCGTCTCCAGGTTCACCGCGTGGCGGATCACCTGATATTCCTCGGAGATTCCGTTGCCGCCGTGCATGTCGCGCGCCATGCGGGCGATATCGAGCGCCTTGCCCACATTGTTACGCTTGACCACGCTGATCATGTCGGGCGCAAAGCGGCCTTCGTCGATCAGGCGGCCGACGCGCAAGCTGGCCTGAAGACCAAGCGCGATGTCGGTCAGCATGTCGGCGAGCTTCTTTTGATAAAGCTGTGTGCCTGCCAGCGGGCGGCCGAACTGCGTGCGGTCGAGGCCGTATTGGCGGGCAGCGTGCATGCAGAATTCGGCCGCACCCAGCGCGCCCCAGCTGATGCCGTAACGCGCGCGGTTGAGGCAGCCGAAGGGACCCTTGAGACCCTGGACATGCGGCAGCAGAGCGTCGGCGCCGACCTTGACCTCGTCCATCATGATCATGCCGGTGGGTGAGGCGCGCAGCGAAATTTTGCCCTCGATCTTGGGCGCGTGGAGGCCTTCCATTCCTTTGTCGAGAATGAAGCCGCGAATACCGCCGCCATGTGCCTCGGACTTGGCCCAGACGACAAAGACGTCCGCGAAAGGCGCGTTCGAAATCCATGTTTTCGAGCCGCTGATGACGTATCCGTCGCCGTCTTTCTTGGCCCATGTCTTCATGCCCGCAGGGTCAGAACCTGCGTCGGGTTCGGTCAGGCCGAAGCAGCCGATCAGTTCGCCCGAGGCCAGACCGGGCAGATATTTCTGCCGCTGTTCTTCCGAACCATAGGCGTAGATCGGGTGCATCACGAGCGAGGACTGGACGCTGGCCATCGAACGATAGCCTGAATCCACTCGCTCGATTTCGCGCGCGACGAGGCCGTAGGAGACATAGCCCGCGCCCGCGCCGCCATATTCCTCGGGAATAGTCACGCCGAGCAGGCCGGCCTGACCCATCATCGGGAACAATTCGGGCGCGCTCGCCTCTTCGCGAAAGGCTTCGATCACGCGCGGTTGCAATTCGCTTTGGGCAAAGCCGTGCGCGGCGTCGCGGATCATCCGCTCTTCTTCGGTCAGCTGACCTTCCAGATCAAACGGATCTTCCCAGTTGAACGGGACGATACCAGCAGAGGCGTTTTCGGGGCCGGCAGGGGCGTGCATTTGGTTACTCCTGAAACTTGTTTGGTGCACTCGCAGGGTTGGCCGCGAGTTTCAAGGGAAGCGGTGCGCTTAGCTGCGCGAGGGGAAGATACCTTCGGTGACGATGCAATACCGGATCGGCACCTGATCACCGTTGGGTGTGAAAGCTGCGGTTTCATAGCGCAAATCGGGCAGGCCGAAGGTCGTGCGCCCGTCACCGCCATAGGTCGTCCCGAGCAAGGAAAACAAAGCGGTGTTCGTGCGAATTTCCAGTAGTCTGCCATCAGCGGGAAGCGAACCGCGCGGGCAGAAGGTGCCGGCAAAGGCATAGACTTCGGCGAGTTGTTTGTCCTGCGCCTGTGCCGGGGCGGCGAGTGTGGTCAGCGCTGCGGCGACTAGACCAAGCGCTGGAATGGATCTTATCATCGGGAGCTCTCTCTTTCTCTCTCTGCTTCTCCAAGCCGTTGCGTGCTTGGTCACAAGCGGAGATGAAATCAAGACTTACGCGCGGCCGCGATGTCCCAATGCGCCGCTAACCGCAGCCAGCATCGTTGCAGGAGGGCATGGTTTGGGCACTGTCATCGCTCCGGGAAAGCGTTCGGCGATGATGGCATCGCCGCTGCTGCCTGTGTGAAAAATAATCGGGATACTCTCCTCGGTCAGCTTGTGTGCAAGCCGGAAGCTGTCGCTGTCACCGAGGGTCACATCAAGGATGGCAAGATCTGGGCGATTGCCCTCACAGGCAAGCAGCGCAGAGGATGTTCCGGCGTGCGGGCCTTCGACTTCATAGCCGGCCTCTTCAACGGTGTCGCGCAGATCGGAGGCGAACACCTTTTCGTCCTCAGCAACGAGTATCCTTTGTCCCACGAATCACCTCCGCATTAATCGAGCGGCCCTGCAGGACAATGTGTATCATGATTCTGTCACACAGCGCAGCACGATTGGCTCGAAGATGGATTGCGGGGTGATACCTAGCGGTTCTGACCGAATTTATCAGCAAATCCGGCCTCGTCGCCGGCGCTCAGAAGTTTTGCCTGCTCGACCCATTGATCGCGCGTGATGCGCCCCTGAAACCGTCCCAGACCCGCATCGATCCGTTCGACGTCTGCGACACTCCATGCTGCGATCTGGGCAAAGCTGGTGATGCCCTGTTCGCCAAGCAGAGCGGCAAGCTTCGGGCCGAGGCCCTTGATGCGTGTCAGATCGTCGCCACCGGCTGAAGGTGCTGGTGCTGGTGCTGGCGCTGGCTCTGGCTCTGGCGCGGGGGCAGGTTTGGGTTGCGGTTGTGGTGCGTCCTTGATCGCAGCAATGCCTGCAGCGGCAACCGTAGCGCCTGCTTCGGCGTCCGCCTTGGCACCGGCTGCGGCCACGGCATCGGCATTGGCAGCGGCAGTAGTCTTGCCGAAGGTTTCCTCCATTGAGTTCGGCGCATCGATCAGCGCCTGATTGCGCGCCGCCGGTGTGGCGCCTTCGTCGAGCACGTCGCCCGCGGTCTTGTCGATCACCGTGGTCTTGCGCGAGGCGCGCAGCAGCAGCCAGATCGCCAGCACAAGCAGAAGCGCGCCGACGCCGATGATGATGGTGAGTTGCAAGTTCTCAGGCGACATAAAATTTCCTTGGCTAGTCAGGAGTTGCGTGCGGGCTTAGCCCAGAATGCGCCTGCAAAGAAAGAACGGCCGGAACCGCACTCGCAAGGGTTCCCGCCGCTCTGATGCGCCGCGCTCTCCCTAATTACACGAGCGCGGCGCGTGTTTGCCTACCTCTGGCTTCAGCCGCCGCCGCGTGCTGCCCCTGCGAGCGCGTTGAGTTCGAGGAATTCCTGCCGCCAGAAATTGTTCTGGCGTCCAGCAAGCTCGCCGACGTCGTCATGGGTGAAGCCCATCATCAGATTGTCTCCGCGCAGGATCTGGCCGTATGCGGCGACCGCTGCGGCAAAGGCAAAATCGCCGCGCGGGTCGCCGGCACTGGCAAGCGCGCCCGCAGGCACGGTCCGCTCAATCAATTGCGAAGTGTCGCCGTCTGGCTTCTTGAAGCGCAGGCGGACGTGTGCGGCCTCGGCCATCTGGCGGGTTGCCGCTGCGCCCGGCTGGTCTTCGTAGCGACGCGGCGCGATCCAACCCTTCTCGCCCGTGGGCACGACTTCGTAGATGGCTGTCACCTGATGCCCGGCACCGATATCCCCTGCATCGACCGCGTCATTGTTGAAATCCTCTTCGCGAAGCGCGCGGTTTTCGTAGCCGACGAGGCGGTACTGGCTGATGACGGCGGGATTGAATTCGACCTGGATTTTTACATCCTTGGCGATGGTGAACAGCGTCGAGGACATTTCGTCGCCCAGCACCTTCTTCGCTTCGAGCGCGCTGTCGATATAGGCGTAATTGCCGTTACCCTTGTTGGCGATCTGCTCCATCAGCGCTTCGTTGTAATTGCCCGTGCCAAAGCCGAGCGTCGTCAGCGTGATGCCGCGATCGCGGTTCTTCTCAACCATTTCCACCAGTTGCTCGCGGTTCGTCTGGCCGACGTTGAAATCGCCGTCCGTGGCAAGGATCACGCGGTTGACGCCGCCTTCGATAAAGTTGTCCTCGGCGATGTTGTAGGCCAGCTGGATGCCAGCGCCGCCTGCGGTCGATCCGCCTGCCGAAAGTTGATCGAGTGCGCGGCGGATCGCCCTGGTGTCATTGGTCGGTTCGAGAACGAGGCCCGCAGCGCCCGCATAGACAACGATCGAAACCCTGTCCTGAGACCCCAGTTCCCCTGCCAGCTGCGAAAGCGCGGTCTTGACCAGCGGCAGCTTGTCGGGGCTGTTCATCGAGCCCGAGACATCCATCAGGAACACGAGGTTTGCAGGCGGACGTTCGGAGCTTTCGATGTCATAGCCACGCAGTCCGATGCGCATGAGATAGGTGTCCTCGTTCCAAGGCGACTTGGCGAGGTCGGTGGACACGCTGAACGGCACGTCGCGCCCGCGCGGGCGGTCGTAATCGTAGCGGAAGTAATTGATCATCTCCTCGGTCCGCACTGCGTCGCGCGGCGGCGTAACCCCCTGGCGCAGGAAGCGGCGGGCGTTGGCATAGGCGCCGGTGTCGACATCGACGCTGAAGGTCGAGACGGGTTCGGCGGATACGATTTTGACCGGCGAGACTTCCTCGCCGTCATAGCGCTCGTTGCCCGGATCGACGGGGACAACGACGGGCGGGGTGTAATAGCCGGGCATAGCGGCTTCGGCTTCGCTGCGGACCGCGCCAGTGCGCACGCGGCGCGAGGGGGAAGGAGCCTGGGCAAGCCGCGATCCGGTGACCGAAATACTCTGGTCAGCCATTGGCGGCGGAGGAGGAGGAGGAGGCGGAGGCGGAGGTGGTGGCGGCGGTGCTTGTGCGATGCTGCCTTCGGTGGGAACAGATCCGCTCGCCATATCGGGCGATTGTGCGCAACTCGCCAGCGCCAGTCCCAGAACGAAAACGCCACCCAGTTGCAGCTGTGCTCGGTTCAGTCGTACCATGATTCCAGTCCCCTTTGACCCTGCGTCAAAAGGTCACGTTCAGGCCGTGAATGCTGACTGAACACGCTGTAAGGGAGTAGAAATGTTGGAGCGGGCGCGTTCGGGGTATGGCCGATTTCTGCGGCTTAGCGCGGCTTGGCGGTGCTTTCGGCCGAGTCGAGAATCTCGTCTGGCAGGTTCGCATTCTTGCGGAACAACACTTTGTCCGACTCGTCGAATCCACGCTTCCATATGACCCACAGATAGATCGCGAGGATCAGCGGACCACCTATCGCCAGTTCCACCCATTCGGGAGTGAAACGGGTGAAGAGGAATCCCACCACCACCGCAGGCGCTGCCGCATGAACCAGTGCCCAGCGCCAGTTCGAGACGGGAGCCTTGAGCAGCGTCTTGAGCACGAGCGCCTTGACCAGACTCGACACCGCCAGCGCCACTAACAACGCGCCCGCTGCGCCCGCCGCCTGAAAGCCCTCGCCATACCCCAGCCGCTGCGCGAGGATGATAAAGCCGACCGTCAGCGCGCCTTGCAGGGTGATGACTCCGACCGAGATCAGCAGGTTGCGCTTCTTCGCAATGTAAACGAGCACGCTCTCGGACACGACCGCCATCGAGGCGACGACTTCTGCCGCGAGCAGGATCGCCAGCGCGCCCGTCCCACCGACAATCGCCGGACCGCCAAGCCCCATCACCGCCTCGCCCGGAATGGCCAGCATCAGCGCGATGCCGGCCTGTAGGGCGATGATCCAGAAACCGACCTGTCGCACCTGCGCCGCGATGGCTTCCATATTGCCGATCTTCAGGTTCTTGGTGATGACCGGCGACAGGATCGGCTCGAAACTGGATTTTAGCTTTTGCGGCAGGCTGACGACTTCCTTGGCAAACCAGTAAATGCCCACAGTCCCGGCACTGGTGAATTGGCCGAGCAGGAACACGTCGAGCAGCCGCGTCCCGCGCTCGATCACGTCGGCGCCGACCAGTGGAATGGCACGCAGGGCAAGTTTGCCAAGATAGCCGGGTCGCGGTCGCCATTCGGTCGGCAGGCCATAGGTCTTGAAGAAAGACCAAGCAGCGGTGACGAGCGCAGCATAGATCGAGGCGACGAAGGCGAGCGCAATGCCGCCAGACGCGAGAGCGGGGACGAAAAACAGTCCGGCAACCAGCAGTGATTTGGTCCACGGTTCCACCAGCGCGCGAGCGCGAACAGTGGTGGCTATGTCATAGCGATAGGCTTGCGCGGCGAGCAGGATCTCGGTCAGCGCATAGGCTGGAATCGCGGCGATCATCCACATGTCGTAGGGGCTGTTCGTCCCACTCGGGAAAATGATCACCGGAAAGGCGATCAACACCAGACAGGCCACCACCGACATCATAAGCGAGGCGAGCATGCCGTCGAACACGAGGCTGGCGGGCGGCGCCTCATGGTCCTCCGCCCCTTCAGTGAGGCGCTGTGCGAGCCCGCGCTTCTCACCCAGCGCGCAGATGAGCGCAACAATCTCGACCACCACGAAAGCCGCGGCAAAGCGCCCCATCTCGTCCACCCCGTAAAGGCGGAAGCCGATGAAGAGGAAAGGGATGCCGCCGAGCAGGCGCAGAATGAAGCCGAGCGTATTGGTCCGACCACCCTTGGCGAGCGTCGCCATATCGTCGCCCTGCGTCTGCGTCGCCGCAGCAGGTTTAGGCTGGTCTGAGGGAGGGGTGGTATCGGAAGCGCTCATCGCGACGGCGCGCTTACTCGGCTTTGAGCGGTCGCGCCAGCAATTGCGCGACCACGTCCCTAGGGGGGCTGCCGGAAAGGATCGCGTTGACTGCGGTCACGATCGGCATGGCGATGTCGCGCTTGGCAGCGAGATCGGCCAGCACCGGCGCGGTGTGCGCGCCTTCGGCCACGGTCTTGCGGTCGGCCATGAGTTCGGCAGCGCTCTTGCCTTCGCCGAGCGCCTTGCCGAGCGAGAAATTGCGGCTGGAGGTGGAGGAGCAGGTCAGCACCAGATCGCCCAATCCGCACAACCCGTTCAATGTCTCGGCACGCGCGCCCAGCGCCTCGCCGAACCTAAGCATTTCCGAAAAACCGCGCGCGATCAGCGCCGCCCGCGCGTTCTGGCCGAGCGCAAGGCCATCGACGACACCGCAGGCAATCGCCAGCACGTTCTTGATCGACCCGCCGATCTCCGCGCCAGTGACGTCATCGGAGTAATAGGGCCGGAACGCCGGACGCGCAATGGCTGGCGCAAGGCGTTCC
>JAYPMZ010000021.1:23871-27336 GCA_038130205.1 Erythrobacteraceae bacterium
TGACAGCGGTCGGCAGACCGGCGGCAACCTCATGCGCGAAAGTGGGGCCTGAAAGCACGGCGATCTGGCTGCCGGGGGAGGCGGCACGGGCGACGTCGTTCATCAATCGACCCGTGCCTGCCTCGATCCCCTTCGAGCACAGAACAAGGTCGCGCGGTGCTTTGCCAAGTCTTTCGAGCACGCGCCCAAGCACCTGCGCCGGTGTGACGGCAAGCACGGTGTCGAGCGCGGCGAAATCTTCGAGATTACCGGTGGCGCGGATCGTCTGCGACAATTGCGCGCTCGGCAAATAGGGCGGGTTGCGATGGTCGTTATTGATCGCCTCGACCACATCGGGCTCGAAGGCCCACAGCAGGACGTCGCGCCCGTCGGTGCTGAGCATTTGCGCAAGTGCGGTGCCCCAAGCGCCCGCTCCGATCACGCCGATAGTTTGCGTCATGCCTTTACTCCTGCCCCGCGCACTGCATCCGCTTCCGGGTCCAGCGGCCAGCGCGGACGCGCCTTGAGATCGAGCGGATCGCCCGCGAATTCGGGATCGCCTGCGAGCCGCTCGCAGCCCGCCCATGCGATCATGCTGGCGTTGTCGGTGCAAAGCTTGAGCGGCGGCGCGACGAAACGCATATCATGAGTGGTCGCGAGCGCTTCAAGCGAACCGCGCACCGATTGGTTGGCCGCAACACCCCCTGCAACAACCAATGCGGGGAAGGGGCCGTTCTCGTTAAGCGCCTTCGTCAGCCGGTCGATGAGACAATCGACAGCCGCCTGCTGGAACGAGGCGGCAACGTCTTGGGCTTTGTGCTCGCCGCTCTCATGCGCGCGAAGCACCGCACTCTTCAGCCCTGCAAAGGAGAAATGCGGTTCCTTCGAACCTTTAAGCGGGCGAGGGAGTGGGACCGCCTTGGCGTCGCCTTCTCGCGCGAGTTTTTCGACCGCGGGCCCGCCGGGGTAGCCGAGGCCCAGAATCTTTGCGGTTTTATCGAATGCTTCGCCAAGCGCATCGTCGATGGTGGTGGCAAGGCGGCGATATTGGCCAACACCCTCCACCGCCAAAATCTGGCAATGCCCGCCGCTCACCAGCAGCAACAGATAGGGGAAGGCCAGTTCAGGATCTGCAAGGCGCGGCGAGAGTGCGTGGCCTTCAAGGTGATTGACCGCGATCAGCGGCTTGTCCGCCGCCATCGCCAGCGCCTTGCCGCTAACCAGGCCGACCATCACCCCGCCGATCAGCCCCGGCCCGGCAGTCGCGGCAATGGCATCGACATCGTTTAGCGTCAGCCCCGCGTCCGCCATCACGCCTTCGAGCATGGGTGCGAGTCGTTCAGCATGGGCGCGCGCGGCGATTTCGGGAACGACCCCGCCATAGGGCGCGTGTTCGGCCTCTTGCGAGGCGATCCGTTCGGCCAGCACGCGGCGGTCCGCCGTGACCAAGGCCACCGCAGTCTCGTCGCAACTCGACTCTATTCCTAATACGATGTGGGGTTCTGTTCCCATGGCGCTTCCATCTAGTCTGTGTGGGCGCTAGGGCAAGTTTACCCATGGAAAAAGCAATCAAACTCCGTCTGGGCACGCGCAATTCCCCGCTGGCGATGGCGCAGGCCTTCGAGGCTCGCGCACGGTTGTGTGCGGCGAACGGCTGGGTGCAGGACGAGGTCGAACTGGTCGAGGTGCTGGCAAGCGGCGACAAGGTGCTCGACCGCCCGCTGGCAGAAATCGGCGGCAAGGCCTTGTGGACCAAGGAACTCGATCTCTGGCTTGCAGAGGGCCGGATCGACGTTGCGGTTCATTCGGCCAAGGATGTCGAGACCGTGCGCCCCGATCTGTTCCATTTTGCCGCCTTCCTTCCGCGCGCTGATCGCCGCGATGCGCTGGTCGGCGCGGACAGCATTGCCGCGATCCCGCAAGGCGCGACCGTTGGGACAAGCGCCCCGCGCCGCGCCGCGCAGCTTTTGAACCTGCGGCCCGATTGCAAGGTCGTGACCTTCAGAGGCAATGTCGCCACGCGGCTGGGCAAGCTGACCGCGGGCGATGCAGATGTGACTTTTCTTGCCGCTGCCGGTCTGGACCGGCTGAGCCTCAGCGAAGTGGGCGTGCCGCTTGACGAGGACGACTGGGTTCCTGCCGCTGCGCAGGGGGTGATCGCGCTCGAATGTCGGGCGGAGGATGCGCAAACCACTGAATGTGTCGCGAAGATCGATGATAGTGGCACGCGCGCCGAGCTCGAAGCCGAACGCACGCTGCTCGCTGAGCTGGACGGCACTTGCCATTCGCCCGTCGCTGCACTGTGCAAGGCGGAAGGCGAGGGGATGACTCTGCGAGCTGTGCTTTTCAGCCCCGACGGACGCGAGAGGATCGAGGGGATGGCGCAATTCGCCGTCGGCGATCATGGCCCCGTGCGCGCACTCGCTGCCGACCTGCTTGCCCGCGCAACACCGGGAATTGCGCCGCATTTCGGCGGATTATGAGCGGTTACGTCCTGACTGTCCGCCCGCAACCGGGCCTTGCCGCAACCATGACCGCAGGCAAGGCGATGGGGCTCAACATGATCGGATATCCGCTGTTCGAAGTGCGGCCGCGCGCGTGGGAATGTCCTGATCCGGCGACGATCGACGCGCTGCTGATCGGGAGCGCCAATGCGATCAGGCACGGCGGAGAACCGCTGGCACTGCTCCGGGACAAACCAGTCCATGCTGTGGGCGAAGCGACTGCCGATGCGGCGCGTGAAGCGGGCTTTGCCGTCGCATCATGCGGGGCGGGGGGCTTGCAGAAAGTCCTCGAAACCATCGCCTCGCCCGCACGCCTCTTGCGTATCGCGGGGGCCGACCATGTGCCGCTCTATCCGCCCTCAGGCGTCTCGATCTGCAAGGGTATCGCTTACGAAAGCGTCCCTATGGAATTGCCCGAGCCGCTGCGCCCGCTGCACGATATGGGCCTCACCGTGCTGCTTCATTCGGCTGCCGCAGCACGACAATTTGCAAGCGAATCCCGTCGTTTGGGCCTTGAACGGGGTCGCATCGCGCTGGCGTTGATCGGACCGCGCCGGATCGAGCCGGCAGGCACAGGCTGGCGCGCTATCCACGTTTCACCGGCCCCCAATGACCAAGCCTTGTTGGAAATGGTCCGCGAGATGTGCATATAGGGTACAAATTATCCCGGCCAGACGCTCGCTTTGGCAGCACGGGTCGCAAGATACGGACATTCGATGGAATCGAAATACGGCAGCCGCAGAAAACCCACCTCGATGAGGCGGTTCATGGCGGCTGCAACTGCAGCATTCATCGCCGGCGGTGCCTTGGTGGGCTACGTCGTGTGGTACAATCTTACTCCTGCAGAGCAGCAGGAAACCGCCGCGGACGCGCCGCCGGCGCTGCCTGAGGCGCAGCCGGTTGCTGTCGAGCCTTCGGCCAGCCCGAGCGCGATGATCACGGCTTCGCCGAGCCCGCTCGCACAGGCAGTTGCCGCGCTTGA
>JAYPMZ010000021.1:27390-27709 GCA_038130205.1 Erythrobacteraceae bacterium
GCCGAAGTCGTCAACCGCGTGGCAGAGCAGCAGGGCGGTATCGACCAGCGGCTAGCCGCTGCCGAACAACGGCTCGCACGGCTCGATCTGCAGGCGCAGGCTGCTGCGGGCAACGCGGCGCGCGCCGAAGGCTTGCTGATTGCCTTTGCTACCCGCCGCGCGGTCGAACGCGGGGCTGAACTCGGCTATCTTGCCGACCAGCTGCGGCTGCGCTTCAGCGACCAATGGCCTAATGCGGTCAACACTATCTGTTCCTTTGCGCGCACTCCGATCCTCATCGACCTTCTGACTGCACGGCTCGACGGCCTCGGCCCGCAAC
>JAYPMZ010000022.1:0-2848 GCA_038130205.1 Erythrobacteraceae bacterium
CTCGCTCGCGCTGGTCGCCGCCGAGCCCTTCCTGACGCGGATCACCTGGTGGCCGCAGGCATGGCTGGGGCTGGTCTTCACGTGGGGGCTGTGGGTTGGCTGGACGCAGCTGCGATGGGACAATTGGGATGCGATCGCGTGCCTCTATGCAGGCGCGATCTGCTGGGTGATCGGTTATGACACGATCTATGCCCTGCAAGACCGCGAGGACGATGCGCTGGTCGGCATCCGAAGCTCGGCGCTGCGTATGGGCGCGCATGTGCATGCGGGTGTTGGCGGATTCTACCTCGCAGCAGTGGCGCTATGGGGGCTGGGTATCTGGCTTTACCGGCCCGACATCTTCGCACTGATTGCGCTTTTTCCGGTCGCGCTGCACCTTGGGTGGCAGGTGACGACGCTCGATCCGTCCGACCCGGAAAACCCGCTCGCCCGCTTCCGCTCGAACCGCATGGCAGGGGCGCTAATGGCGGCGGCCTGCTTCGTGGTCGGCAATGCAGGAGCCGGCTGATGTGCAATCTCTACCGCATGACCAAGAACGCGGACGAGGTCGCCAAATGGTTTGAAGCCATCGCCGCCGCAGGCGGAGCGAATTTCGGCGAGGAGGTCTATCCCGGCTACCCCGGCCTTGTCGTGGCCGAAGGGCAGGTGCGGCAGATGAACTGGGGCTTCCCGCTCGTGATGAAGGGCAAGAACGGCCAGCCGTTGAAGCCCAAACCAGTGAACAACGCACGCACCGACAAACTCGATAGCTTTTTCTGGCGCTATTCCTTCGAGGAACGCCGCTGTCTTATCCCGCTTTCGGCATGGGCAGAAGCACAGGGCAAAAAGGGCGCGATGACGCGCACATGGCTCTCGCTGCCCGATGCCGATCTTTTCGCCTGTGCAGGCGTTTGGCGCGATAGCGATGAGTTCGGGACCTGCTATTCGATGGTTATGACAGACAGCGCCGGTTCGGCTGCGAGCGATGTGCACAGCCGGATGCCGGTGCTGCTGCGGCCTGAAGACTATGAAGGCTGGGTTTCCGGTTAGCCGGAAGATGCCAAGGAGCTGTGTGTTGCGTGGGAGGGCGATCTGAATATCGACCAGACCGACCAGCCTTGGGTCCGCGGTGCGGCGAGCCAGCAAAGCTTGCTTTGACCACCGCTGCGCTGCGAGGAAAACATGGGTTTGCGGATAATCGGTTCGTTCATGCGGCGTCTCCCGAATAGCTGACGAGCTCGAATTCGATTCCGTCCCAGTCGAAGAAATAGAACCTGCGGCCCGGTTCGTAGTCGCCGTGACTGAAAGGTTCGAGGCCCGCTTCGACAACCGCCTTTTCCGCAGCGTCGAGGTCGTCGACCAGCAGACCGAGGTGGTTAAGCGGCTGGCCTTTGGAATAGCGCCGGCCGCCGTTCTTGGCAGCCTCTGCCTGTATATCGTCATTGGTGTAGATCGCGATGTAGTTGCCGCCGTTATCGGGTTCGCCAACGTGAATGGTCCGGCCACCGAGCAGCGAAGGACCTCGCCAGCGTTCTTCCCAGCCCAGCAGCGCTTTGAAAAGCGCAGCGCTGCGATCAGGATCGGTGACGGTGATATTGGCGTGTTCAAGTTTTCCGTATGACATGAGCGAGGCTCCCTTTGCGTCCTGTGTGGCAGCGATCCGCGGACACAAAGCCCTTCGAATCGCCCTCGCTCTTGACAATGCAATCTCAACCTAACTTGAGATCAAGATATATTTTCGCTAGGCGGATTGCATGGCGCAAAAACTTTCATCCAAAGACCTCATACCCATCGGCGAAATGGCACGCAGGACCGGGCTTTCGGTTTCGGCAATCCGGTTTTACGAGGACAAGGGGCTGGTCGAGCCTGTGCGCACCGGCGGAAACCAGCGCCGCTTCTTGCGCTCGGATATTCGCCGGTTGAGCTTCATCCTGATCGCGCAGCAGCTTGGGTTGAGCTTGGGAGAAATCGACGAAGTGATGCGCGGGCTTCCCTATGGGCGCACGCCCACTGCAAAGGATTGGAGCGCGATCAGCGGGGTTATCCGCGCACGGGTCGATGCGCAGATCGCCTCGCTTGAAACTATCCGCGAAGATCTGGACGGCTGCATCGGTTGCGGATGCCTGAGCCTGAAGAAATGCGCGCTCTACAATGCGCAGGATCGCTGGGCGGCCAAGGGTGCAGGGCCGCGCGTCTTGTTGCCACCCGAAAAGCGGGCCTGACCTTGCAGGGTTAGTCCTGCGGGCCGAGGTCGGGGTCGAGATCGCGCGGGCGCGTAAAGTGCACCAGCTTTGCGCAGTAGTTCTTGAGGCCCGCCCAGCTGTCGATATTGCATTCGAGCACGGCGTAGGAGGCGGTCGGGAACTTCACCGTCGCTTCCTTGAACAGATCATTCTCGTGGCTCGGCGAGACGAGATCGAGGATGACCTCCTGCAAACCCGGATTGTGACCCGCGACGAGGATCGCATCGGGCTCTTCGTCCGCCTCGGCAGCATGAGCCTGCACGACTTCTTCGATAGTGTCGGATGCGGCGAGATAGAGCCGCTGGTCATAGGTGACATCGAATTCCGGCAGACCGCGCTCCAGCGTGTCGTGCACGCGCACAGCCGGGCTGGCGATGACAAGGTCCCATTGCAGGTCATGCGAGCGGATATGATCGCCCATCAAAGCCGCGCCTTTTTCGCCGCGTTCGTTCAGGGCGCGGTCGAAATCGCGCTGCGACCCGTCGCCCCAGTCGGACTTGGCATGGCGATAGATACCCAGATATTTCGTCAAGCTCGCTTATCCCACCGTTTGCGCGTCAATCGTGGCAATGCTCTTCACGGCAAACGCACCGCTGCGCAAGTGCCCTGAAGGTCAATAGTAGCAG
>JAYPMZ010000022.1:2858-7326 GCA_038130205.1 Erythrobacteraceae bacterium
CGTTATTCGCGCCCGGATTCTTCTGTTGTCTCACTGTTCGAAGCGCCCGGCTTGCTTGCGGGCGAATGAGGCCGGATTGTACCCAGCAATTCAGGTTCGGTGCGTAGCAGCGCCAGACCGGCGAAGAGAGTCAGCATCAATATCAGAATCCCGCTCGCAAGGCCCAGCATGGGGTGCAGGATAGCGCTTCCCCCGATCATTTCTGCCAGCAGAACCACGCCCGCCAGTTCGCCGATCAGAAGCGGGAGCGTCAGCCGAATGGCCCCGCGGTCACGCCCCAAGCCTTCTTTGCGTACCTGCATCCCCAAGCGCAAAAGATCGCCGATCAGCACCAGACTGATCACGTGAAGCAGGTAAAAGCCCAATTGGCCCGAGCCGGGGATGAAATTGTCTACGACCCAGCCGATCAACAGGGCCGCGAGTGCAACCAGCGCGAGCCGACGCTCCGGCTCAAAGTCGAATATGCGACGCGCGACGAGCCAGATCCAGAACGGGGTGGCTATAGCGACGAGGTTTATCCAGGGATCAAGCGGACTGTCTGCAACCATCAAATTGCTGGATTCGATGAGATAGGCCATCACCCCGATGATCATGGCGACCATCGGGAATTTTAGCTTCTCGTTCATGTCGCCCGCGACGACTTGCGCCATCAGCATGAGCGCAGCGCCCATGGCGATCATCCGGACGAGAAAGTCGACCTGTTCGATCATGCCCCGGTATCTGGGGTGTCTGCGGCGATGTTTCCACCCGTTTCGCCGATTTGGCTTGGCGCTTCGCCGATCAATCCCGCTTTGACGCGGACCAACGCCTCGTCAAGCGTCACGCGGCGGATGGTCGTGCCCTCGGGGAAGGCAGATAGCAAACGGCTCGGAAAAGCGGAGGAGAGCACGACGAAATGGCCGGCATCCTCCTTGCCCCTGATCAGCCGTCCGAACGCCTGCGCAATGCGCGCGCGGATGATGCGATTATCATACTGGCTTCCGCTGTCCGAAGCGGCGCGGCGGGCCTTGTGGAGAATGTCGGGACGCGGCCACGGCACCGCTTCCATCACCACGCAGCGCAAGGACCGGCCCGGCACGTCCACCCCGTCACGCAGGGCGTCGGTGCCAAGCAGACTGGCGTGCGGATCGTCGCGGAAGATATCGACCAGTGTGCCGGTGTCGATCGGATCGACGTGCTGCGTGTAAAGCGGCAGCCCTTCGCGGGCGAGTCGGTCGGCAATACGGCCATGCACCGCGCGCATCCGGCGGATTGCGGTGAACAGACCCAGCACGCCGCCTTCGCTCGCCTCAATCAGCCGCGCATAGGCGCCTGCAAGACCGGGTAGGTCGCCCTTTTTCACATCGGTCACGATCAGCACCTCGGCGCGCGCGGCATAGTCGAACGGGCTGGTCGCGGTGGAGAGCAGCGGCTGGGTCTCGACATGCGCCGCGCCAGAACGCTGGATAGCGCTCTCCCACGGGTCGCCTGCAGCCGAATCGATACGGTCGGTGAGAGTTGCGCTGGTCAGCATCACGCCGTGCGCCGGTTCAAGCACAACCCGAGCAAAGGGCTTCATCGGGTCTAGCCAGCGGCGGTGGATCGCCACATCGAATTCGCGTGCGTCCGAGCGATCGACCGCGAGCCAATCGACGAACTCGGGATCGGCCGGGCCGCCCAACCGGTCGAGCAGCGCCTCCCATGCTGCCAGCAGATCGACCCGCCATTGCAGTGAAAAGCGCGCACCCTCGATCCGAGCACGGCCCGCTCCGTCGAGCCAATCGGGCGGATCGGCGACGATCGCCTCCAGCCTTCCGCCCAGCTTGATCAGCGGCTTGCGGATCGCAGCCAGCGCCTCTCCGGCCGCGCCAGCCGCTTCGATCACCTCGCCCGGCAGACCCGATGCCTCGGTTTCGATGCCGTAGCCTGCTTCCTGCCCGCTCTCGTCGCGGGCATAGGTTACGGTGCGCACGGCAGCGAGCAGCGCCTCTACCGGGCCCGAAGGTTCACCTTCGATCAGCCGTTGCAGCCACCCTTCCGACGGCAATGCCGCGCCTGCCTCGCAGGCGTCCTCGATCGCGACGCCGCCTTCGTCATCATAGGAGGCGATATCGGCAAGCCTTGCCGAAAGCCCGCGCCTGCGCCCGCGATTCTTGCGTTCCGGCCCGATGATCCAGCGGCGAAGCTCGATCGCTTCCTGGCCCGACAGTGTGGCCGCAAAGGTCGAATCCGCAGCTTCGAAAACATGGTGGCCCTCGTCAAAGACAATGCGCGTCGGGCGCTGCGCTGCGTCGCGCCCGCGTGCCGCGTTGACCATCACGAGCGCGTGATTGGCGATCACCAGGTCGGCCTGCGCGCTGTCTCTTGCCGCGCGTTCGATGAAGCATTTGCGGTAATGCGGGCAGCCCGCATAAACGCATTCGCCGCGCTGGTCGGTGAGAGCGGCAATCCCGCGCTTGCGGAACAGCGTGCCGAGCCAGCCGGGCAGATCGCCGCCGATCATGTCGCCGTCGCGGGTGAAGCTTGCCCAGCGCGCCACGAGTTGCGCGAGGATCGCAGGGCGCCCTGCAAACCCGCCTTGCAGCGCGTCTTCGAGATTGAGCAGGCAGAGGTAATTCTCGCGCCCCTTGCGCACCACCACCGGCGGCGTGCCGTCAGGGCGTTTCAGGGGCCATGCGCGGCGGCTTTCGCTGCGCAACTGGCGCTGGAGGTTCTTGGTAAAAGTCGACACCCATACCGTCCCCCCCGATGCCTTGGCCCAAAGCGAGGACGGGGCGAGATAGCCCAGTGTCTTGCCGATCCCCGTGCCTGCTTGCGCAAGCGCGATATGCGGCTGTTCGGAGCGGTTGCGCGGTGCAAAGATGCGCGCGACATCGCCCGAATAGGCGCGCTGCCCCTCTCGGCGTTCAGCCCCTTCGCCGGTAAGATGGTCGAGCTGGGCCAGCACATCGGCCTCGCTCAGTTCGACCTGCCGCGGAGGAGCGCGCTCACCGGCCTCTTCCCATTCGGGCAGACGCGAAAACAGCCACTTTTCAGCCTTCTCCGGCCGCGCGATGTGCGGTTTGAGCACTTGCGCCCACGGCCAGCGCAGCCGTTCAAGCGATTGCAGCACTGCCCATGCGCCTGCACGCTCGAACCATTCGGGTTCTTCGCACGCCGTGACCAGCGCTCCTGCGGCGGTTTGCAGGAAGGCAGGGACGTGCTCGTCACCCACCGGCTCGTCCAGTTCAAGCGCTTCTGCCAGCCCGCGCGCAGTGGGCACGCAGAAGCGCGCCGGATGAACGAAAGCGAAAAGTTCCAACAGGTCTAGCCCCGAAAGATCGGGGTAGCCCAGCCGATTCGCCACCAGCGGCGCGTTGAGCAACAGCACAGGCGTGTCGGCGGTCGCCATGATCGCCTCGCCTTTGGAGATGGCGCCGGTCACACCGTTGGCCGGGCGCAGCCAATTGCCACCGTGGCTGGCGTGCAGCGCGGGAAGGGGGAGGGGAGCAGGGGGTTTCACGAGCGGCAATGTTGGGCGCGTGATTACCATTTGTAAACGGACCGGCCTGATAGACTTGTGGTCGGATCGCCAAGGAAAGAAAAATGCGAATTGTGAAAGTCGTTGCCGCGTTTGCGGCAATGCTCTGGACTATGCCCACTTTGGGTCAGGGCGCGCCGCAGCAAGTGGCTGCTGCCGATCAACAAACCGCCGCGCGCGTCGCGGTGGTGCAGCGGCATGTCGATGCCTATCGTTCGGGGAATCTCGACCGTTTCATGGCGACTTTTGCGCCCAATGCCGAAGTGTATGGGCCAGGCATCACGGCAGTAGGCCGTGACCAAATCCGTGCGTCGTATCGGCCCAATTTCGCACCCGGCGCTCCGAAAATTCGCATCCATTCGAGCGAACTCGCAGGCGATCTGGTGTTCCTCACCATCGGCTATGTCTCGGCCACGGGCGAAGAGCTGTTTTGCAGCTATACCGAATATGGCGTTGCCGGGGACAAGATCAGCTACGTCGCCTCCAGCCTGACGCGCTGTCCGGACCAATAGGGTGAAATTAACCCCTGTGCGATAACCCCGACCGCTGATCTGTCCAAAGGGAGTCGCACATGAGCTTTGGCCGTAAGGGATTGGCACCGGGGCGGGTCGCGCCCGCCGGACCGGGAGGATTTGGCCGGGCACAGCCGGCTGCCTCGGTTGCAGAAGGGCCGCAAACGGCTTCGGATGAAGAAGATATTGCCGCCCTTCGCGAAGCTTTTATCGCATCCGAACGCGCACGCCGCGCCGACGAGATCGGCGAGGGCAGTTTTCCTTCAGCCGGAGCAAGTCTTGAGGCGATGCGAAACACCGCGCGCCCTGCCACACGGCCCGCGCAGCCGCTCGGCAATGAACAGGTCGGTGCAAGCGGCCTTCCGCTGCATCAGGAAGAACAAATCCGCGCCGCTGCGAAAAGCTATTCCTCGGGCGCTGCTTCGGCGCAGCGAGCCCATGCAGGCGCGCGTCCGGG
>JAYPMZ010000022.1:7336-20921 GCA_038130205.1 Erythrobacteraceae bacterium
TATCTGATCTGGTTCGTGATCGGTCAAACCGGCCTTCACCGCGCCTATTGCGGCAACAAGGACAGCGCGATCATCCAGGTCTCGTTGCTAGTGGCGAGCGTGGTTTGTCTGTTCATTTTTCCGCCCATCGGACTGGTCGGTCTGGTCGCGTGGATGTGCTGGCTCATCGGCGACCTGTTCCTGATGCCCGGCATGTTGCGACGGTTTCAGGAAGCGCACGACTACAGCCGAGAGTTCGAATAGAGGCTCCTCGGCCGCGTTCCCTGCACGGTGAGAGCACGGCTGAGGCTCCTTCGCGCTTGCACAATCGCGCGCGCTGCGCAAAGGCGGCGACACTATGACTGACAGCACGCTTATCGAAACCGCACAATCGTCCAAGGCCTGGCCCTTTCAGGAGGCGCAGCGGCTTGCCAAACGCCTTCGCAATGGCAAGCCCGATGGTGCGCCCGTGCTGTTCGAAACCGGCTATGGTCCCTCGGGCCTGCCGCATATCGGCACGTTTCAGGAAGTTCTGCGTACCACGCTGGTGCGTCGCGCCTATGAGGCTCTGACCGGGCAGAAGACCCGTCTGGTCGCTTTCAGCGACGATATGGACGGCCTGCGCAAGGTCCCCGACAATGTGCCCAACAAGGAGCTGCTCGCGGCCAACCTCGGCAAGCCGTTGTCGCGCATCCCTTCGCCATTCAGCAATGAGCATGAGAGCTTTGCCGCACACAACAATGCGATGCTGCGGGCGTTTCTCGACCGCTTCGGTTTCGACTATGAATTCGTAAGCTCGTCCGAGAAATACAATTCGGGCGCCTTCGACGATGCGCTGCGCGGCGTGCTGCGCAATTTCGACGCGATCCAGGACATCATGCTCCCGACGCTGGGAGAAGAGCGGCGAAAGACCTACTCGCCGGTGATGCCGGTCTCGCCCACGACGGGCGTAGTTTTGCAGGTTCCCATCGAAGTCATCGATTCCGAAAGCGGCATGATCCGCTTCACCGACGAAGACGGCAACACCGTCGAACAAACGGCGCTTGGCGGCCTGTCCAAGTGCCAGTGGAAGGTCGACTGGGCGATGCGTTGGGTCGCGCTTGGCGTCGATTACGAGATGTACGGCAAGGACCTGACCGACAGCGGCGTGCAGTCGGGCAAGATCGCGCGCGTGCTCGGCGGGAACAAGCCCGAAGGTCTCATCTACGAGCTGTTCCTCGACGAAAAGGGCGAGAAGATTTCGAAGTCGAAGGGCAATGGCCTGACGATCGAGGAATGGCTCGAATACGGCAGTGAAGAAAGCCTCGGCTACTACATCTTCGCCAATCCGCGCAGCGTCAAGCAGTTGCATGCAGGCGTCATCCCCAAGGCGATCGACGATTACTGGCAGTTCCGCAAGGCGCTGGCAGACCAGCCGCTCGACAAGCAGCTGGGCAATCCGGTGTGGCATCTTGCGCGCGCGAATGATCATTTCGACGGTCCCGAAGCGCCGGGTGCGGGCGATCAGCTGTCTGTGCCCTACAGCCTGCTGCTGAACCTCGTCAGCGTGCTCGGGCTGGAGGCGACCCCTGCCAATCTTGCGGAGTATGTCGCAAGTTACACCGGCGAGCCCGTGAATGATCCGGCGCTGGTCCGGCTGATCGAATGTGCTGTGAACTACAACCGCGATTTCGTCGCGCCGACGCTGTCAAAGCGTGCGCCGATTGGCGGCGAAGTGGACGCGCTCAAGGAACTCGACGCGCAGCTTGCGGCGACCGCTGCCGACACCAACGCAGAAGATTTGCAGACGATGGTCTATGAAATCGGCAAACGCGAGGAATACGGTTTTGCCAGCCTGCGCGACTGGTTCAAGGCGCTCTACGAGACGCTGCTCGGCAGTGAACAAGGCCCGCGCATGGGCAGCTTCATCGCGCTCTACGGCGTGGAACCGACCCGCAAGCTGATCGCGGACGCGCTTTCAAGAAAGGCGAGCTAACGCTCGCCGCCGCAGCCGCCCGCACTCTCCACCCGTCCACCCGGAGCCTACCGGGATACAATTCGGGTGGAAGGGTGGAGGGTGCGGGTGTCCAAGGCCAAGCTCAGGCGGATGCCTGAGCGCACGCGCCAAGCACTCGCGCCTACTTCCACTTTCTGGTTCGATACCATTTGGTGAAGACGTATTTGACGCCTTTCACCACCGGCGTGCCTGCGTGCATCGTGTCGATGTTGGGCGCGCCGTCGATGGTGGCGTTGTTCCAGATCAGCAGAACACCCGGTTTGGGTTCGATCTTGATGCCGATCTCGGTGAAATGCGTCTCGCCGCCTTCCTCGACCTCGTTGAGGAAGGCCATGGTGGTCCAACTGCGCTGACCGCCGCGCTTGCGCTCAAGCTGCCAGTATTTCTCGGATGTATAGAACCAGTCGTTATGCGGCTTGAACTGTTGCCCCGGCAGGTATCGCTGGCCCTGGATCGGTTCGCCCACCAACGGGTCTAGCCCCATCAGATCATCGACGCGGCGACTAATTCCCATCACGAAGCTGTCGTAGGGGTCGAGATCGCCCGAATAGGACGTGCGAAAGCCGCTATCGTAGCCGATTTCGTGCAAGGAAGACGGCCGCGCATGGAGATCGACCATGGTGCACAGCCGCTTGCATTCGGACTGCGAGAGGAAGTCGCCGACAGCGTAGAGCTCCGCCTTGTCGGTATCGATCTTATAGACGCCGGGGTCGGCCTCGAGCCGTTCGCGCACCTGTTTTCCGACGCGGCGCAGCGCGTCCTGATCGGGAATGGATTCCGTTTTCGCCATGCCCGCTGCTTAGCAAGGGTGCGCCTGTCCGCAAGGGGCCGTGCAAAAGCAAACCCCCGCCGGATCGCTCCGACGGGGGCTCGGTTTGATTGTCTATCCGGTGCTTACCAGAAGAAATCGTAGATCACGTCGACCACTTCGCCGGTGTAGATATCGACCAGCATCACGTCGTCGTAATAGCGCACCCAGCGATAGGGGCCATAGACTTCGGGCAGACGATAGCGCCACGGATCGTTGATGTAATAGCGCGATCCGAAGAACAGGCTGTCGAGATAGAACCCGATGCTCAGCCGGCGATAGCTGTAACCGCGATAGGGAGCGTAGTAACGACCGAGGCGATAGATGCTGCGGTTGCTGGTGCGATAGCGGTTCCAGTTGTAGCGGCGATCGCTGCGCCAGCTGCGGCGGTCCCAGCGACGATGGTTGCGGCGTTCTGCCCGCCGGTCGGCCCTGCGATCCGCTCGGCGTCCATCGCGATAGCCGTCACGATAGGTGCCGTTGCGGGTGCGGTCGGTATAGGTCCGATTCCGGTTTCCGGCATAGCGATCGGCACGGCGCGTGGTTTGGTCGACGCGGCGGTCACTGCGGCGGTCGGCACGGCGATCACCGCGACGCTCGACGCGATCTGCGCGCCGGTCACCGCGACGTTCGACGCGGTCTGCGCGGCGGTCACCGCGACGTTCGATAGTGTCCGAACGACGGTCGGCGCGGCGCTCGACGCGGTCGGCCCTGCCGGTCTGACCACGGCTGTCGAGGTTTCCGGCGCGGCGGTCACCGCGACGTTCGACGCTATCCGCGCGGCGATCACTACGACGTTCGACACGGTCGGCACGGCGATCACTGCGGCGTTCCACGCGATCGGCTCGGCGGTCGCTCCGTTCCTGCACGCGGGCCGGGCGCGATTGCGGCTGGCTGCTCTGGCGGGTGACTGGGCGTGCGTCGGGCTCGGCCGACCGGCGGCTGCCGCGATCGCTGCGGCGTTCACTGCGACGCTCGCTCCGGCGGCTGCCACGGCGATCTTGTCGCGATTGTTCGGCAAAAGCGCCGTTCTCAACCGAGGCGGTGTTCGCCGCTTCGACTGCTTCGGGCGGGGTGACGAATGCCAGCGTCAGCGCAAGCGCGGACAAAGCACTGCCCCTTAGAAAAAAGGAAATATCCATTATGTGCCTCCAGTGTTACCGCCCCACCACCTACGGCGATTGTTTTGCTCTAGTGATTGCGGTTTACATGCGAGTCGCTGACCCCTTGCTTAACCGCGCGGTAAGCCTCTCGTTCATGTTTGGCGATACTTACCTTAACGCCTTGACCTGCGGATGCAATGGATCGAAGGCATAGGCGATATGTTTCACAACCTTTCGGACATACAGGTGGATATCGCGCGGCGGCTTGGTGATGCGGCCTCGAACCGCAGCTTGCCGATGCATGTGCCGGCGGTCGTCACAAGCGATGTCGATGCGCGGGGAATGGTTCTGCGCGCTTTCGATGCCGACAACTGGACTCTGCGTTTTCACACCGATGCCCGCGCGCCGAAGGTTGCCGCAATTGCCGCCGACCCGCGAATGGCCGTGCTGTTTTACGACAAGCCGGCCAAGGTCCAGATCCGCGTGCGGGGAACGGGACGAGTGCTGGTCGACGATCCTCTCACCGACGCGGCTTGGGCGGAATCGAAGAATTTCGCGCGGCGATGCTATCTGGGTGATGCGCCCGGTGACGAAAGCGAGAGCGCGACCTCGGGCCTGCCTGCGCAATTCGAAGGCGTAGAGCCAGACGACGCGCAGCTTTTGCCTGCGCGGGAGAATTTTGCGGTTCTGCTGATCGAACTGACCGAACTAGACTGGTTCTATCTCGCCCAGTCCGGCCACAGCCGTGCGCAGTTTTCGCTTTCGGAGCAGGGCTGGGAAGGCCGCTGGGTATCGCCCTAGGCGACCTGCGACGCGGGCGGAGGTAGCAATTTAATTTCCTCCCACTCAGCCTGCCATTCGATGGCATCGAACACCGGATCGGCTTTGACGACTTTCAGCGGGGCGGGTGCGGTATCCATGCTGGCGCGCATCACCCGCGCAATCTCCTCGATCGCCTCTTCCCGGGTATCACGCTCCCACACCTCGCACAGCCGCGCATATTGTGCACGCTGACCGTGTAGAGGCTGAGCTGGTCGTGAAATCGGGCGCGGAGGCAACTTCGCGCTACGCTCCGCAATTGTCTGCAATTGGCTGTCAAAGGTGGAGGTATTGAACAGATCTTCGAGGGGATTGGCGTGTTCCCGGCTGCGGACCGCCGCGCGCACTTTGAGCGCCCCAAGTACCATCAGCAGTGCGACAAGCGCGATCACGCCCGCGACAGGCCCGTCGAATGTCACGCCTGCAATGCCAATGTCTGCAATCCCCTGCACTTTGGTCACTACCCTGTTGCCCCTGATGCTTGAGCTTTCTGGGACAGGCAGCGTTAAAACCGCGTAAAATGGCCGAAGATTACTTCAGACACTGGCATTCGACCGGGCGCTAAGTCGCCAATGCGACGGTCGCTGTCGCGGTGTAGCCAGCCGCGGTGGAACCGGAGAGCGCAAGCATCATTGCCTCCTTCTGTTCATCGGTATTGTCACCGAAGACATTGTCGGAATTCAGCGTGGTGTTGTTCAGCGCTGCAATGCTGCCGGTGTAGCTAGGATCGGCGGCGTAGATCTGCGCGAGCACATCCTTTGGCAGCGCAAATTGCGAGATCAGCCGTGCCGAACGCCCGTTGCTGGCGTTGGTGATGCTTGAATAGACTTCGAAGTGGATATGCGGGAAGCGGCCATTGTAGGTGCCGGGAACAATGGTTGTGAAAGTGACCTGGCCATTGGCGTCGGTGGTCTGAAGCCCGCGCAAGTAATCTTCGGCCGGAATGTCATAGAGCGAATAGCGTCCGACAGCGTCGCAGTGCCACACATAAATGACATAGTCGCTGAGCGCTGCGCAGCTATTGTTCACGTCGGCGAGCGTGATGTTCAAGGTCATCTTGGTGCCCTGAGTGGTGTTGCCGGTGTCGACGCTGGATCGGATATCGCTGCTCTGGAAGGCGCTCTGCGTGACGACGTTCGAATAGGCTCCGCTCGATGTATTGGTGCCGTCTGCAGGGTAGGGGCCATTGGTTTCGCTGGCATAGTTGACACAGCTTGCGCTGGAAGAGCCCGAAGGTGTCGGAGTGGGCGTGGGGGTCGGGCTTGGCGTTGGCGTCGGCGAGATACCGGTGGTGGTCGAAGAGCTGCTGCCACCGCCGCCGCAGGCAACGACCATGGCTGCGGTGGACGCAGCGCCGAAGAAGCGAATGGCCCGCCGGCGGTCAATCTGGTTGAGTTGCACCATATCGGCTGCAAGGCCTTCGGACGCAATTCGGGCGGGGACTTGAGAGGGTGTGCTGGTCAATTCGGTTCTCCGGGGTACCCGCTAAGGGACGGGCTTGGTTGAGAGGCTCTCCCGGAGAGTCGAATTATCTATTTATGATCAGCATCATAGTCGCAGAGTGTAACGGATTGTCGCTAAGCTAGCACGCTATGAATGTCCGCATTAGTCAGGTTTGACGAGACCGGTCGTCACTCCGGTAATTGCTGCAGATACCCTCGAATTAACGCCCATCTTCTCGAAAATTCGGCGAGCATATGTGTCAACGGACGCTGCGCTGATCCCCAGGATCGACGCGATGTCACAGTTGGATTTGCCTCGCGCGATCCACTCGAGCACTTCAAGCTCACGGTTTGACAGGGTGATGTCCGGCTTCTCGCTGCGGAAATGTCGAACAAGCCTGTTGTGAAGTGATGCCGCAACCGATTCTAACCTGTGAAGCGGCTCCTTGTTCTTCGTGTTGATGGTTTCTGCAAAACCGAACGAGATCACACCATTGATATCGTAAGGACCAAACACCGGCACCATGAACTGGTCGAAAATTCCAATTTCGTTCGCTGCTCCCATGATCTCTTCGGTCAATCGCGGTTCTGCTTCGGCAAATGCCGGAAGCCATCGCGACATTATGATCGGTCGGCCCAAATTGATGAGCATTTCATAGCATCGGGAAAGCACCTCCGCGTGATCTTCGCTCAACCCATGTCGGGAAGCGACTTTCCCGGTCTAGAAATGAAGATAGGGCAATGAGGAGCGCGCAGTGGAAAACCGGTGCGAGTAGTAGTAAACAATTGATTTCACGTCAAATTGACGAGAAGTCTTCATGAACCTGCGAACCCATCCCACGGCGCTATCGGACGGTGGTAAATCTGTATGAATCACGGACCTCTCACTGCGAACTGACAAATCAAGTCGTTCCATATCCAACTCCCGTGTCGCGCCCTTGTACTCTTGCGGCTTTTACCGACTGGTAGAATGTAGGTCGGGCTACGTGGAATTTCTTGTCACGAACCTCCGTGACATGACACGATCACCCATCTCGAAATAGCAAAGAGAGGTAGTTAAAAAATCAAGCAAAAAGGACAGGGGTCATGCGGAAATTTCAACCCATCTTGCAGGACGCATATTGCAACATTCCGGACTCGATTGACCGGAGCCTTCAGGAGTTCAGGGAGTTTGATAGCGCGATTGCGCGTGCATTGGGCATGACCACGTGCTTGCGCCCCGAGGCCTCCATAATGCTCGAAATCTTCGAGGCGAACCGCAAAGGCAAGAACCTGACCGTATCGATGCTCGGCTTGCTCGATGGGATCGCGCCCACGACGACTTTGCGCTATATTGATTTGCTCCAGCAACACGGCGCGTTGCAGCGCGTGTCGCACGAAACAGACCAGCGCATGCGCTACGTCGTCATCACGGAACCTGCCAAGAAAGCGGTTCAGGACGCGATCACATCTACTCAGGTCAACGGGTCAGCTTCTTGTAAGCGAGCCGCGTAGGGGCTCACCAACCGATATAGCCCACGTCCATCAATATCGCCGCACCGATGATCGCGGCAAAGAAAAGGGCAAAATAAACCCCGCTCTTCATCCAACCCCATTTCCAGCCGATGAAGACACCGACAGCCAGGAAGGGGGCCAACAAGGCCCAAGCTTCGATCAAGCTTCGCAGAGAAATCGGCATTGCCGCCTCATCTCTCAACGCGAGGCCGTTTACCGAGTCAGCTTCTTATACGCGAGCCGCGTAGGCCGGTCAGCCGCATCGCCCAGACGGCGGCGCTTGTCTTCTTCGTATGCTTCGAAATTGCCTTCGAACCATTCGACATGGCTGTTGCCTTCGAAGGCGAGGATATGCGTTGCCAGACGGTCAAGGAAGAAGCGGTCGTGCGAGATCACCACGGCGCAGCCGGCGAAGTTCTCGATCGCGTCTTCCAATGCACCAAGCGTTTCGACGTCGAGATCGTTGGTCGGTTCGTCCAGCAGCAGCACATTGCCGCCCTGTTTGAGCATCTTCGCCATGTGGACGCGGTTGCGTTCACCGCCCGACAGCTTGCCGACGTTCTTCTGCTGGTCAGCACCCTTGAAGTTGAATGCGCCGACATAGGCACGGGTCGAGGTGTCGTGACCGTTGACCTGCATGTAATCGAGCCCGTCGGAGATCTCCTCCCAGACGTTGTTCTTCTCGTTCAGGTGATCGCGGCTTTGGTCGACATAGCCGAGGTGGACGGTATCGCCGATTTCGATCGTGCCGCTGTCGGGCTGTTCCTTGCCGGTGATGATCTTGAACAGCGTCGATTTACCCGCGCCGTTGGGGCCGATCACGCCGACAATGCCGCCCGGCGGCAGCATGAAGGAAAGGTTTTCGAACAACAGCTTGTCGCCATAGGCTTTGGTGATGTTCTTGGCTTCGATCACCTTGCCGCCGAGACGTTCGGGGACCTGAATGACGATCTGCGCCTTTCCGGGCGCGCGACCCGATTGGGCATCCTGCAGTTCTTCGAACTTGCGAATACGCGCCTTCGACTTGGTCTGGCGTGCGGCCGGAGTCTGGCGAATCCATTCGAGCTCGCGGGCAAGCGCCTTCTGCTTGCCGCTTTCCTCGCGGCTTTCCTGCTCCAGACGCTTGGCCTTCTTCTCGAGATAGGTCGAGTAATTGCCTTCGTAGGGGTAGTAGGTGCCGCGGTCGAGTTCGAGGATCCAGCCCACCACATTGTCGAGGAAGTAGCGGTCGTGGGTGATCATCAGCACCGCGCCCGCGTATTCCTTGAGGTGGTTTTCCAGCCATTCGACGCTTTCGGCATCGAGGTGGTTGGTCGGCTCGTCCAGCAGCAGGATCGACGGCTTCTGGATCAGCAGGCGGGTGAGCGCGACGCGGCGTTTTTCACCGCCCGAGAGGCTTTCGACACCCATGTCCGACGGCGGGCAGCGCAGCGCTTCCATCGCGATTTCGAGCTGGTTGTCGAGCGTCCAGCCATCGACCGCGTCGATCTTGGCCTGAAGCTCGGCCATTTCTTCGCCCAGCGCGTCGAAATCAGCGTCGGGTTCGGCCATTTGCGCGCTGACCGCGTTAAAACGCTCGACCAGATCGGCGGTTTCGCGCGCGCCGTCCTTGACGTTCTCCAGCACGGTCTTGGTCGGATCGAGTTCCGGCTCCTGCGGCAGATAGCCGACAGTGATATTCTCACCCGGCCATGCCTCACCCGAAAAATCGGTGTCGATGCCGGCCATGATCTTCATCAGTGTCGATTTACCGGCGCCATTGGGGCCGACGATGCCGATCTTCGCGCCTTGGTAGAACTGGAGATTGATGTTCGAGAGCACCGGCTTTTGCGCGCCGGGGAAGCTCTTGGTCATGCCTTTCATCACATAGGCGTATTGCGCGGCCATAGGGCGGTGTCCTTTACAGCGGAAATAGTGGAATCTGGATGCTTGCGCGCGAGATAGGGATATGCGGGCAAGGGGGCAAGCCGCCTTCTGGCCCAAGCCGGATTAGGCACTGTGTCGAAGGGGGCTGTTAACTATATCGTCCTAGTCCGCTCCGCAGGGAGTTCGGCAAGGCAATGCAAACACAGATTCTGGGGCTGGTGACACCGTTGATGGTGCTGTTTTTCGCAGCAACCTTCGCCGTGTTCTGGCGTCTGGGCAATCTGCCTCGCTACGTGCTGGGCTTTGCTCTGGCCTATGTCTTTTCGGCGGTGGGCTTTTTGTTCACCCACCTCGCACCCGAAGGTGCGTTCTACGTTTTTCACACGACACAGCTGTTCTACAGCATCGCTTCGACATTGATGGTCGCTTGTGTGTGCGAGCGGGCAGGCGTGCGGCTGCATTTTGGCAGCTTTGTCGCCGTCTATTTGCTCAGCGCCTTTGCGCTATCGGTTGCCGTTGGCCTGTCTGACGACGTCGGGCCGCGCCTGATCATTGTAAACATCGGCTATGGCGCAATGTTCCTGATGGGCGTGACAACGCTGCTCAGTGCGCGCCGCCGCAATGCGATCGATGCTCTGATTATCGCGATCATGGTGTTTCAGGCGGCGGACTTTCTCGTCCGTCCGGTTCTGACCCTGCTTTTCGAGCGTTCAATTCCGGCGGAGGTCTATCGCGATTCGATCTATTATTCGCTGATCGGGCTGGTGCTGGGGGTGAAAGGTGTCACCACCGCGATGGTGCTCATCGGTGCGACGATCGTCGATTGGACCCGCATCTTGCGCGGCCGCAGCGATACCGACGTTCTGACGGGACTGAAAAATCGCGGCGCTTTCGAGCGGACGATCCGCAGGCTGCTCCCGCAGGCAGAGGTCGAAGGCCGCCGCCTCAGCCTGGTCGTGGCCGATGTCGATCACTTCAAACAGGTCAACGATATCTGGGGGCACCAGACGGGTGACGCCGCCCTGTCGAACTTTGCCGCTCTTATCGAGCAGATGGTGCGTAGCTGCGATACCGCAGGGCGCGTCGGCGGCGAGGAGTTCTGCATCGCGGTGTGGGATTGCGACAACGGTCCGGCAGAACGGCTTGCCGATCGCATCCGTCAGGCATTCGCACGTCTCGAACACGAAGGGCTGGGCGAAGATATACGCCTGACAGCAAGCTTCGGTGTGGCGACGGCGCGGGAGGGCGAAACCTATGACCGCCTCTTCTCGCGCGCCGATGCGGCGCTTTACCGGGCAAAGTCCAATGGCCGCAACCGCGTCGAAAACGCAGAGGTGCGAGCCTCCCGAGAACCGCTTGCCGCGCCTGCACCGCATGTCCCGATAGCCAAACTGGCTTAGCCGCTGGACAGTCAAGACCGGCGCGGTTAGCGCTGGTCCTCATGAAAACAGTCCATTTCCTCACCGCCGCCGCTGCACTGTGCTTTGCCGCTCCGCTTGCAGCCGACCACCACGCAACCTCGCTGGAAACCGTTGCCGACGAAGCGCTCGAAAGCGACGATCTGGCGTGGGACTTCGTCGAAGGGATCACCACCGAGGTCGGCCCGCGACAAGCAGGGACCGAGGCCGAGGCGCGCGGGCGCGAATGGGCGATGGCATGGCTCAACGCCCAGGGTTTCGCCAATGTGGCTGACGAACCCTACGAGATGGAAACCTGGGTTCCCGGCACTATCCACAAGGCCGAGATTACCAGTCCCTTTGCACAACCTCTGGTGATCCAGCCGCTCGGCGGAAGCGCTTCGACCGGGCCTGACGGCATCACCGCCGAAGTGGTGATGTTCGCCAGCGTTGCCGAGCTTGCCGCTGCGCCCGAAGGCAGCCTCGACGGCAAGATCGCCTATATATCGCATTCGATGACCCGCACGCAGGACGGCTCGCAATACGGCTTTGCCGGTCCTGCTCGCTGGGTTGGTGCGCAAATGGCGAAGGACAAGGGCGCGATTGCGACTGTGATCAAGTCGGTCGGAACCGACTACCACCGCAACCCGCATACAGGCGGAACGACCTTCCGCACGGCCGACGGAGGCGCTGACATTGGCCGCGCCGTTCCGACCCCTGCTGGCGCGCTGTCGCTGCCCGATGCCGCGAACCTTGAACGCATGTTCGAGCGCGCCGATGGCCGCCCGATCATGATGAAGCTGACGATGACGCCCGAAAATCTCGGCACCACGATCAGCGGCAATGTCGTGGGAGAGATTGTCGGGCGCAATCCCGATCTTCCGCCGGTACTGGTCGCTTGCCACCTCGACAGCTGGTGGAACGGCACCGGCGCGTTTGACGATGGCGCGGGCTGCGGGATCGTTGCCGCCGCCGCGCTGAATGTCGCCAAGTCAGGCCAGCCGCTGCGCACCATCCGCGTGCTGTTTGCAGGTGCCGAGGAAGTCGGCCTCTACGGCTCTATCGCTTATTCCAAGGCGCATATCGATGAACCCATCGGGGTCGGACTCGAAAGCGATTTCGGCGCGGACCGGATCTGGAAATTCGAATCAAACTTCCGCGAAAGCAATGCCGATCTGCACGCCCGTATCGCCGGTTCCGTCGCGCGGTTCGGCGTGTCGAACGGGCGCGCGGTTGCCAGTGGCGGAGCCGACATCAACATCTCGCGCGATCAGGGCGGTGCGATCATCGACCTGCAGCAGGACGGAACGCGCTATTTCGACCTTCACCACACGCCCGACGATACGCTCGACAAGATCGACATCGTGCAACTGCGGCAGAACGTCGCGGTGTGGACGCAGGTGGTGGGCATCCTCGCCAATGAAGGCATGTCGATCCAGACCGGCGGCCCGGTGCCAGGCGCACCTGCCACGATGGGTGAATAGAGGGCGGATAGGCTCCAAGCGCGGCTAGGGTGTTCGCCTAAGCTGCCTTTCGCAGCAATTCCTTGAGTTCGGCCAGCTGGACATCGTCGATGGCCGAAACCGGATCATCCGCCGCGATCACGGCGGCGATTTGGCTGATGTTCTGTGCCAGTCGGTCAATCGATTGCAGCGCGGTGAGATGGCGTTCGACCACTTCGGGATCGCCGCAAAGTTCCGCGCCAAGGTCTTCAGCCTGAAGGGCGATTGCTCTCAGCCGAGAGGCGGCGGCGTGGAAGAGACCGGGACTGTGCGCAGCGGGACCGGCATCGGGAGCGAGGAAGGGGGCGTTCACGCGGCAAGATCCAACTCGTCTGCGGACATAAGCTTCTTGAGGTCGAGCACCATCACCATCTGATCGTCGAGCGGAGCAATCCCGAGCAGGAAGTGCGAGATTTCATCATGCGCGCCGGCATCGGGTTGCTGCATCGTCTCGCCGTCGATCGAGACGATATCGTTGACGTCATGGACGATCAGACCGCGCGATTGCCCTTCAAATTCGGTCACCACGATCGGGGTGCGCGGCGTGGTTTCGGTCGCAGGCCAGCCCAGCCGCACCGACAGGTCGATCACCGGCAACACGGTGCCGCGCAGATTGACCACGCCTGCGACATATTCGGGAACGCGGGGCAGGCGGGTGACCGGGGACCAGGCGCGGATTTCGCGAATGGTCATGATGTCAATCCCGAACAGCTGGGACTCGATCCCGAAAGTGATCAGTTCATGGCGCATGACGAAAGTGGCTCCTGAGATGGGTGGCTTACGGTGTGACGCGGCGCAGCGCGGTGGTGAGTTTTTCGGCGTCGAAGGGCTTTACGATCCAGCCGGTGGCCCCGGCATCGCGCGCGCGCCTTTTTTTTCCGAGCTTTCGGTTGTCAGCACCAGGATCGGACGATCGGCATGCAGCGCGGTCATGCGCAGTTTTTCGATCAGGCCGAATCCGTCGAGGCGCGGCATATTGATATCGGTGATCACCACATCGACTTCATTGGCAGCGAGCCACTCGAGCGCTTCCTGACCGTCCTCGGCCTGTTCGACTGCAAACCCGCCATTCGTCAGCGCGGCGCGCAGCAGCGCGCGCATGCTGGCGCTGTCATAGACCGTCAGCACGCTGATCGGTGGACGGGCCGCAGTGGTCTCGTGCGAGGTGGCGTGCATTTG
>JAYPMZ010000022.1:20999-21935 GCA_038130205.1 Erythrobacteraceae bacterium
ATGGGTTAGAATAGTTCGACAGAACCAAGGGGGGCTTGTCCGGCCCCTTGGGGTTTGCGCGTAGTTGCGGGGATCGAAGGGGCCTCTGCGACCGTCCGAGAGCGAACCCTGCCGTTGGCGGGACAGAATTCGATCCGGCGCGCACTGGTCCCTTCCAGGTCTTCGAAGACGTTTTCGATCAACTCGTCTTTCAGAAACTTGCGAGCAAAAGCGGCATTGACCGAGCCGATCTGGCCGAGGCCGGAGCTGATATTCGCACCGCCGTAAAGCCGCGCCTTCATGCGGTGTTTGACAGCGCCCAGCTTGATCATCTCGTTGATCAGCAGCTCCATAAGGAACAGGCCATAGGAGCTGTCGAACTGCGATTTCTTTTCCTTGTCGAGCGGTTCTGCCAGCAGGAAATGGTTCATCCCGCCGACCTTGGCGACAGGGTCGAACATGCAGGTGGAAACACAGCTCCCCAGTATGGTGGACATCAGGATGCGCTCGTCATCGCTCGCACGTGCTTCGCCCTGCATGATGGTTTGCCGGATCTGTTGAGGCGGACTGGTGAAGTTCATGCGTTGATGTCCTGATGGTGGCGAGCGGAAGCGGCCGGACGCTCGCGCGCGAAGAGGCGACCGGCAATCTGTTCGAGGGGCAGAACCTCCTGAGCCGCGCCAAGCGCGATGGCTGCTCGCGGCATGCCGAAGACGACGCAGCTGGCTTCGTCCTGTGCGATAGTGGCAGCGCCCGACTGGGCCATTGCCAAGAGGCCGCGGGCACCGTCTTCGCCCATTCCGGTCAACAGAATGCCGAGCGCTTTGCCGCCGATGGTTTCCGCGGTGGATTGGAACAGCCGGTCGACGCTGGGGCGGTGTCCGCTGATCAGATCGCCGGTGCGCAGAACGCTGCGGAACCCGCGCGTTCCTGCACGTGCGACGGCAAGATGTTTGT
>JAYPMZ010000022.1:21945-23614 GCA_038130205.1 Erythrobacteraceae bacterium
TTGTCGCCGCCCGGAGCCAAAAGGACTTTGCCCGGCTCAAGCAGGATATCGCTCTGCGCAAGTTCGACCTTGGGCGCGGCATTGCGGTCGAGCGACTGGACGATTGCGGGGGCAAAACAGGCGTGGACGTGCTGGACGATCAGCGTGGGAGGGCAGTCTTCGGGAAAGCCCGTAAGCAAAGTATGCAGCGCCTCAACTCCGCCGGTGGAGGAGCCGACGACGATCGCCTCGGGCGACAGTTGACCCGGACGGTCGGACGACCCTGCTCTGGGTCGCTTGGCCGGCTTGGGCAGATGAGGATGCATCTTCCCACCGGCTGCTTCGCGCACCAGTTCCGCCAGTTGCCCGCCGTCATCGTCGCTGATCGAGCGGTTCGGGGTCGATTTGGCGTAGCAGTTGACCGCACCCAATTGCAGCGCCTTGGCTGTAGCGCGGGTCCCTGCGCGGGTAGAACCGGAAACAATGATCACCGGCGTAGGGCGCAATTCCATGATCTTTTCGAGGAAGGACAGGCCGTCCATCCCCGGCATCTCGATGTCGAGCGTTACCACGTCGGGATCGAGCTGTTTCATCAGCTGGCGCGCTTCGGCGGCGTTGGTGGCGCAGGCGACGACTTCGATATCGTGCTCTGATTCCAATTTGTGCCGGATCAGTGCCCGCATCACCGCGGAATCGTCGACCACCAGGACCCGGATACTCATGCCGCCTTCCTCCGATAAATTGTCGTGCCCACCGGCTCGAGAAGCTCGGTCGCAGGCCCCGACACACGTTCGGAGTGACCGATGTAGAGATGTGCGCCCGGCTTCAGCTGGCGCGCGAAGTTGAGCACGAGTTGCTCCTTGGTAGGGCCGTCGAAATAGATCATGACATTGCGGCAGAAGATCAGGTCGAACAGCGAACCAAACGGCCAGGGGCGCAAGAGATTGAGTTGGCGGAAGCGCACCATCTGTTTGATGTCAGGCGATATTCCGAGGCTCGCGGCCTCGGCATCGGGAGCCGGAACGCACCAGTTTTCCCGCAGGGCGGGCGGCAGTTTGGAAAGCGCCTCGGCCGGATAGACCGCGTCGGCGGCGGCGCGCACGGCGTGTTCGGCAAGGTCGCTCGCCAAGGCGACGATCTTGCGCTTCGACAATTGCCGGCCTTCATTCCGGTCTTCGCCTAGAAGCACCATCAGCAGGGTGTAGATTTCCTCCCCGCTCGAACATCCGGCCGACCAGATCCGCACCGTATCACCCCGTTGTGCCTGCGCGATGAGGTCGGGGCGGACGTTCCGGGTGAAATGATCGAAATGGTGCGGCTCGCGGTTGAAGTAGGTGTGATTGGTGGTGAGCGAAGCAATCGCTCGGGTCTGCTCCGCGCCGTCATTCTCGATCAGGTCGAGATATTCCTTGAACGTCTGCCGCCCGCTGCGCCGCACCAGAGGGGCGATGCGCGAATAGGCCAGCATCCGCTTGTTGTTTCCGAGCACGATACCCGCCTCGCGCCGAATCATCTGCGAAATGCGCTCGAAATCGCGCTGGTCATAGACCTGCGGGCTAACTCCGGGGACGATGGCGGTGTCGGTTGCGGCGGGCATGATCGGTCCGCCGTTCAGGCTGCGATTGCGAGTGACGCAGGCGCGACGACCGTTTGCACGAGGTAATCGAGATCGACGATCAGCGCGACCTGA
>JAYPMZ010000022.1:23624-27136 GCA_038130205.1 Erythrobacteraceae bacterium
GATCCAAACTGCTGAGTGCCGTGTGGTCGCGGAGCCAAAACCATCAAACTGGATTCTTCCCAGAAGATTCTCATCAAGAACCGGGACAATTGTTTCATTATGCCTTTCACCTCTGCTGCGAGCCAGCGTAATCGTCGCACCCGCAACGCTATCGACCGCGCGATAGTTGGCATCGAGGTTCTTGATTACGAACTGGCGTTGATCGCTGATTGCATCGACCAGCATCGCCGCCTGTCCGTGGCTCTCGGTCTCGACCAGCACCAGCACGCCCCTGGTCGGGTCGGTGATTGGGTCTTTTGCACCGGTCATTTCGCCGAGCGAGATCACGGGCACGAACTTGCCGCGCACGTTGAGCATTTGGCGCTGCGTGCCCAGACCCTTGATGTCGGCCTCGCCCGGACGCAGGCTTTCGATCACATGGGTGAGCGGGATCACCAGCGACTGGTCGCCGGTCTGGACGATCATCCCGTCCGAAATGGCGAGCGTCAGCGGCAGGGCGAGAGTGAAGGTCGTGCCTTCTCCGGGAGTGGAGTCGATTGCGATCCGCCCGCCCAGGTCGCGAACGTTGGACTTGACCACATCCATCCCCACCCCGCGTCCGGACACGCTGGTAACTTGCGCAGCGGTGGAGAAGCCGGGAGCGAAGATCAATTGGTTGATTTCGTCATCCGACAGGTTCGCATCGGGCGAAACGATGCCGTTCTCGATCGCTTTTTCGAGCACGCGTTCCTTGTTGATACCGCGTCCGTCGTCCTTGATCTTTATAACGATCCGCCCGGCCTTTTGTTCCGCCGATAGCGAGAGCGTGCCTTCGACATCCTTGCCCGCCGCCTTGCGGTCTTCGGGAGATTCGATCCCGTGATCGACCGCATTTCGGATCAGGTGCGTCATTGGCTCGGAAAGACGCTCGATCACGGTCTTGTCGAGTTCGGTGCCTTCGCCGGTCACGTCGAGGCGCACATGCTTGCCGGTGTTGGCGGCGAGTTCTCGCAGCAGACGCGGCACGCGCCCGAAAACCGATGAGATCGGCTGCGCGCGGAACGCCATCGCGTGCTCCTGAATATCGCGCACCAGCGTTTCGAGCATCGCCAGTTCCTCGATATGCGAGAAACTCTCGTTTTCCAGCCGCTGGGCGAGCATCGCCTGCGCGATCACAAGTTCGCCAACGCCGTCTATCAGTCGATCCAGTTTGGAAAGGTCGATCCGCACGCTTTGTGACGCAACTGCCGGGGCCGCAGTATTGGCGGCTTGTTTGTTGTGTTCCGGCGCAGTTTCAGGCTTTGCTTCGATTGGTGAGGGGGCACTGGTCTCCGGCGCAGCGGATGCCATCGGAGCGGGGAGTTCTTGCGGTGCGGCAAGTTCGGTTGGCGGCATGACGGCGTCTTCCCCATAGGCGACACCGCAGGAATCGCCCGCGAAATCGAAAATGTCGGCCACCTCGTCACGGCCAACCGAACCCGGCATTGAGAAAGTCCAACCGAGATAACCCGCATCAACGTCCATCTGGTGGATCGGCGGCAATTCGGAGATGTCGCAGACCTTGCAGACCCCGCCCAGCCGTTCGAGCTCGCGCAGCCACAACAAGGGCTCACCGCCATTCGCCATCGCGCCTGCATGCGGGCGGACATGCACCAGCCATTCAGCAATCGCCTCGGCGGGTTCGGACGCTGTGAGTTCGTCGAGCAAGGCATCTAGATCATCGCCCAGATCGCCCAGCGGATCGGCTTCCGCCTCGGCTGCCGGATTCTCTTCGCCGCTTTGCACAGGGACGGTGCGGGCTGCTTCGAGTCGCTCCATCAGCACCGCATCATCGGGCCCTTCACCGCCGGTGCGGGCGGCATCGACATGATCGCGAAGCAGGTCGCAAGCGAGCAGCAGCAGGTCCACCAGTTCCGGGCCGAGCGCCACCTCGCCTTCGCGGATATCGCCCAGCAGGTTCTCGAAACAATGGGTGTAGGCAGCCAGCGCCTTGTGCCCGAAAGCGCCTGCGCCGCCCTTGATCGAGTGGACCCCGCGAAAGATCGCGTTGATCGTCTCGTCATCATGCGTTCCGGCCTTGCAGGCGTCGAGGCCGTTTTCAGTCGCCTCTAGCGCTTCTTCGCATTCGACGAAGAAGATCTGCTGGATATCGTCTTCATTCATGCTGCCTTCTCCTCGGCTGCGCCATGATCGATTTCTTCGCACAGCACCGTTTCGAGGCCTGCGGTGCTCAGCGCTTCGATGATGGCATCGCTGGGCGAGACAATGGTGATCCCGGCGTCGGTATTCGCGGCGGACACAAGCAGCTGCAGCATCGCCTGTCCGATGCGCTGAACTTCGCCTGCATCAATCACCAGCGGATCATTGCCGACTGCGTCGCGGATATCGGGATGCAGCGCGCGCGCTGCGGCGCGGTCACACAGGGCAGGCAGCGTCAGCATGATGATTGGGTCCTCAGGACGAATTGAAGGATGGCACGCATCGGTGCACGTTTCACAAACCAGTCGAGCATGACGCCCCCTTCGCAACGGGATAAATTTGATCTCGGAACCCGAAGTAATCTGGTTAATTTTAGGAACGGTTGGGCTGCGAATAGGCGCAAGCCCCTAGACCGGCGCACAAGAAATCTTGGCGGTCCGCGCGTAGCTAAGGCGCATTCTGAAGCCCGCACCTGTTCGGGTCCGGACCGGGCACGCGTGCATCTCAGTTTCTGGTCAACTCGCTTACGTAGAAAGAGGTTCCATGCCCGATACCCGTGTGATGGTGGTCGACGATTCAGCTGCGATGCGTGCGCTCTTCTGTGGCATTCTGGAAAACGCCAAGGGTGTCGATGTCTGCGGGGTCGCCTCGAATGCGGACGAGGCGCGCAGCAAGATGGGCGAATGTCGCCCCGATGTGCTCACTCTCGACGTCGAAATGCCGGGGATGAGCGGGCTCGATTTCCTGTCCGAGATCATGGAACAACGCCCCATGCCAGTGATCATGCTGTCGAGCGTGGCGCAGGTGGGATCGGGGGTCGCTGCCAAGGCGATGGAGCGCGGCGCGGTGCATTGCTTTCCCAAGCCGCTCCATTCCACCCCTGAGGAATTTGACGCCACCGTTGCGAAGCTGGGTGACATAGTGCGCCGCGCGCACAGCGGAGAGCTGGGTCAGGAGGAAGTCGAAAGCGAGATCGCGGCGGCTGAAGCCGCTGCCGCACCCGTTTCAGCCGCTCATAGCGACTATGTCTCCGATGGAAGCCTGGTGGTCATTGCCTGCGGACAGGCAGGGCTTGAGCCTGCAATGCAGATGATCGCCGCCTATCCGGCAGCCTGCCCGCCGACGATCATCTTGGTCGATGCCGACCGCGAGCCGGTCGAGGACGCGATCACCAGTGCCAGTGGATCTGCGGCCTGCACCATTGCCGAAGCAAAGGACGGCACCTTGCTGTCACCCGGCACAGTGGCGGTCGCCTTTGACCGCATGAACCACGTGATCGTCGAGGCCGGTTCGCCACCGCGCCTGCGCGTTGCCGCACGCGATCCTGTCGGCGG
>JAYPMZ010000023.1:0-26052 GCA_038130205.1 Erythrobacteraceae bacterium
CTGCTGGGGCTGATTGTGTCGATTGCAATGGTCGGCGGCGTGATCTTCTGGGTCCGGCGGCGCGAAGCGAGGGCCGAAGCCGCGATGGCAGAGCACACATCGAAGCTGCGCGACCAATTGCAACAGGCCAACCGGCTTGCCACCCTTGGGCAGATTACGGCTGGGGTCGGCCACGAGATCCGCCAGCCGGTCGCGGCCGTGCGGGTATTTGCTGAAAACGGCGAGAAACTGATCGCGGCAGGCAATCACGATGCTGCCTCTGAAAACTTCGCCAAGATCGTCGCGCTGACTGCCCGTATCGGAACCATCACCGAAGAGCTGCTTGGCTTCAGCCGCCGTGCCGCGCATCCCCCCAAGGAGATGCCGCTGTCGCAAGCGATCGACAGCGCATTGTTTCTGCTCCGCGACCGCTTCGAACGCGAGGGCGTGAACTTGGTTTGGACCGATCGCGGCCTTGCCGATACACCGGTGCGCGGAGAGCACGTGCGACTCGAACAGGTACTCATCAACATCCTGCAGAACGCGCTAGACGCCTCTCCACCGGGGGGAGACATCACGATCGATGTCGCGCTCGACGGGGATTTCTGCCGCCTTGCCGTCACCGATAGCGGCTCGGGCATCGACCCTGATATTGCCGACACCCTGTTTCAGCCTTTCGCCACCACCAAGGAAACCGGCGTCGGACTGGGCCTCGCCATTTCCTTCGACATCATGCGCGCTCTGGGCGGCAATATTGTGTGGGAAAACACTCCCTCGGGCGCGCGCTTCATCATGGCTATCCCCCGCGCATGAACCCGCAATCGTTCCCCAAGCCGCCGACCGTCTATCTGGTCGAGGACGACCGCGAACTGCGCGAGGCGGCACAGCAGTCGCTGGAGCTTGAGGGGTTAGACGTGGCGGCCTTTCCCGACGCCCGCAGTGCCTATGCCGCGCTTTCTCCCGAATTCGCCGGAGTGATTGTCACCGATGTTCGCATGCCCAGCGTGGATGGTATCGAATTCTTCCAGCAGGTGCGCGAACTCGATCCCGAACTGCCGGTGATACTCGTAACCGGCCACGGCGATGTCGCGATGGCAGTCGAGGCGATGCGCAATGGCGCGGCGGATTTTCTTACCAAGCCCTATTCGACCTCCGCCTTGATCCGCTCCATTCGCACAGCCGCAGAACGGCGCGCACTGGTGCTCGAAAATCGCAAGTTACGAGCGGCTCTATCGGCGCAATCGGGCAAGACCTTTGTCGGATCGTCCCAGCCCGCTCAAAATCTGCGCTCGCTGATCGAAGCGGTTGCGCCGACCGATATCGACGTGGTGCTCGAAGGCGAAGTGGGTGCGGGCAAGAGCACGGTTGCACGGCTGATCCACGATCTCGGCCCGCGCGCTAGCCGGCCTTTCATCACCGTGGATGCCGGCATGCTGGCGCACGAGGATGCCGATCTCCTCCTGTTCGGGCGTGACCCTTCGGCGGGACTGTCGCGCACCTGCTGGAGAGGGCGAATGGTGGGACGCTGTTTCTCGATGAACTGGCCTTTCATTCGGACCCGATCCACTCGCGCCTGCTCTCCATGCTCGACAGCCGTTCGCTCCAGCCTGTCGGGGCCGAGCGTGCGCGCAAGCTCAACATCCGCATCATACTAGCCCGCAATCCCGCCATCGAGGGGCCGACTGCCGAGCGCGACGACCGCTTTGCGCAAAGGCTCGGCGCGATCAAGATCGCCATTCCCAGCCTCGCCGAGCGGCCCTGCGATCTGCCCGAGATATTCCGGCATTTCGTAGCGATCCACGAACGCGAACTCGGTGTGGAAACGCCCGCTTTTGGCGACCCCGAATGGAGCCATATCCAGACCCACGACTGGCCGGGCAATTTGCGCGAGCTGAGCGGGTTCGCCCATGCCTTCGTCCTTGGCATCTGGAATGTCGCCACCGAAAGCCGTGCGCCTGCAGAGCAACGATCGCTGCTCGACCGTGTCGCCGAATTCGAGCGCGCCTTGCTCGAAGACGCGCTGAGACACGCAAAAGGCAGTGTCTCCACGCTCGAACACACGCTCCAGACCCCGCGCAAGACGCTCTACGACAAATTGAAACGCCACGATTTGAAGCCCAACGATTTCAAATGATCGCGCGCGCAGATCGGATATTCAACCTGAGAATCCGGGCATTGCCAACACGGGAAGAAAGCGCCGACGTGTCAGTCTTACGCAATTTACGCATTCAACCCAGCCAGGCACGGAATGGGAAATTGTTATATTTTTCAACGCCTTTTATACCCCGGCAGCGATCATGGTTAAGAAGTGTATAAGACTAACGACGGGTTTTCTTAAGTTATTCGCCGCTATCCGCCCCCCAAATGGGACGACCTCTTCTCCTGACAGCCGTGATCCTGCTCCTCGTCGTGACAGGATTCGAACTCTCTTCCGTTAACGATGCACGTGCCGCAAGCAGTGCATCCTTGCGCGTGCAGATTACCGATGAACGCGGAATGCCGGTGCGTGATGCGGTGGTCGAAATTCACCCGGCCTCCGGAGTACCATCCGGCCCGATCCGTTTTCCGTGGCGTATGGGTATGGCGCAGCGCGATCTGCAGTTCGCTCCCGGCACGCTCGTCATCGCTCGAGGTAGCACCGTCGCTTTTCCCAATCTCGATCGGGTGCGCCACTCGATCTACAGCTTTTCCGAGGCTGCGCGGTTCGAGATCGACCTTTACGGGCGTGAACAGACCCGAACGAAGTCCTTTCCCATCACCGGCAGCGTGAAGCTTGGCTGCAATATCCATGATGAAATGCGCGGCTACATTCGCGTTACCGATACGCCTTACGCGGGCAAGACCGACGCCAACGGCTATGTCACGTTATCCGGCATGTCGACCGGCGCCGCGCGTATCACGACTTGGCATCCGCAATTGCGCGCGCCCGGCGGCGAGCACCGTTTCAATCTCCGGCTGGTGGCAGGCTCGGCCTCGCAGCAGATCAAGGTTCGGCTGAGATGATCGCATACACTCGTCTTCATTCGACCATCGCCAGACTCCGCGACCTCCGGTTTGGATCGCTTTCGGTCCGCATTGCCGTAATCTACGGCGGTGTCTTTGCTATCGTGCTGGCTCTTGTCTTGGCCATTGCAGGCGGCGGGCTAACGCGGTTCGGCGAGGAATCCGCGACGCGTGATATGAAAGCCAACGCGCTGGTGTTCGACGAAATCCTTGATCTGCGCGCAGGCCAGATGAATCAGAGTGCCGAAGTTCTGGCGCACGACTTCGGGTTTCGCGAAGCCGTTGCTACAGGCGACGGGGAGACGATCGCCAGCGCCCTCGACAGCCTCAAAGCGCGTTCGGGGACCGGCGCAGCGTTTGTCCTGACGCTTGACGGCGAAGTGCTTTCATCAGGCGAAAGCGGCCTCTCTGACCCGACCAGCCTCTGGTACAGTCTGGACGCAGGCGAGAGCCGCGGCATTATCGAGACCGACGGCAAGATGGCGCTTGCTGCTGCTTCGCCCATCCTCGCTCCGGATCTCATCGGCTGGCTGGTGATTGCACAGCCGTTCAACCGTGCAGAGCTCGACAAGCTTGTCGAACTTGCTCCGATCGAGCTCAAAGCAAGAGTCGAGCGCTCGTCCAGTCTGCCCGCATGGATTGCCGATCAACCGATCGGCGAGGTTTTCGAGCGCGAAAGTGAAGAACGTGTTCTGTATCACGTGTCGGACCTGCCGGTGTTGCAGGACGGCATTTCGCCGCAACTTGTCCTGAGTCATTCGCTCAGCACTTCGCTGGCGATCCTGCGCAATTTGCAATGGCTGCTTGTCGGACTCGCGATCTTTGGCATCTGGATTGCCGTTGTTCTGAGCTGGCGGGTGGCGCGAAGCGTCACCAGCCCGCTCAAGAAACTCGACGCCGCAACGCGCGCTATTGGCGAAGGGCGCGAAGTTAAGCTCAAGGTAGAGACAGACGACGAGATCGGCCGCCTCGCCGAAAGCTTCAACAAGATGGTGGGCGCAATCGAAGAGCGCGAGCGCGAAATCATCCATGTCGGCCTTCACGACAGCCTAACCGGTCTGCCGAACCGCAAACTCTTTACCGAACAGCTCGCAAGCACGATCGCAAGGCGCCGTGCCGATGAGCAGATCATGGTCGCCTATGTGGACCTTGACGATTTCAAGGTCGTCAATGACACGCTGGGCCATCCGGCCGGTGACGCATTGTTGAAACAGGTCTCCGACCGTCTGAGCAAAGCGCTCCCCGAGGCTCTGATCGCGCGGCTTGGCGGGGACGAGTTCGCAGTGCTGATCGACAAGCTTGCAGCCGGCGAAAACTTCGCCGCGCGCGCCGAGGCCCTGCAACAAAGCGTCTCGCAATCCATCATGATCGAAGGCCAGCAAGCGGAATGCTCCGCGAGCATCGGCATCGCCATTGGACCGGGCGACGGCGATGACGGCACGACACTTATGAAGAACGCCGACCTTGCGCTTTACCGGGCCAAGCACGAGGGCAAATCGACCTTCCATTTCTTCGAACAATCGCTCGACGAAGCCGCGCGCCTCCGCCGCCAGACCGAGCTCGACCTCCGAACCGGTCTCAAGGAAGGGCAATTCGAACTCTATTTCCAGCCGCTCTATTCGATCCACGAGAAACGTATAACCGGGTTCGAGGCGCTCTTGCGCTGGAACCATCCGACTCGCGGAATGGTGAATCCTGGCGATTTCATCCCGCTCGCCGAGGAAACCGGGCTGATACTGCCGATCGGCGAATGGGTGATGCGTGAAGCCTGTCGCCAAGCGGCTACATGGCCTGATGACATTTCGGTCGCAGTCAATGTCTCGCCCAAGCAGTTCAGCTTTCCGGGTCTGGCAACCTCGATCCTACAGGCGCTATCTTCGAGTGGCCTTCCGCCGGCCCGCCTCGAGCTGGAAATTACGGAAAGCATCTTCATCGCAGACGTCGAGAAGACGATGGCGACGCTTCACGGGTTGCGAAACCTCGGCGTTCGGATCGCTCTCGACGATTTCGGGACCGGCTATTCCTCGCTCAGCTACCTGCGCTCCTTCCCGTTCGACAAGGTCAAGATCGACCGTAGCTTCGTCGAGGATCTGCGCGACGACGGCAACGGCCACGCGGTCGTTCGAGCGATCACGACTCTCGCTCAGGCGCTTGGCATGGAGACCCTTGCCGAAGGCGTCGAGGAAGTAGGGCAATTCGAGGCCCTCGAACGCGAGGGTTGCCAGTATATCCAGGGCTTCCTCTTCTCGAGGCCGATGAATGCCATGGCTGTGACAGACTTGATCGGCAAAGGAACCGAACTGTCCGTGCTGAAAGTCGCCTAGCGCGTGCGCTCATCCGGAGCAGGCTCAACTTTTTGGACTTCCGATTTAATCAAACCACCGACGAGGTGGTGAGCCCTGCTGGGTTCGAACCAGCGACCTACTGATTAAAAGTCAGTTGCTCTACCGACTGAGCTAAGGGCCCCCACGGGGTGCGCGCAAGCTTTGCCTGCGGCAATCGGAGCGCTCACCTAGGCAGGTGATCCTTGCGGGTCAAGCAGGCATTCAACTGGCGAAGCGTCAGACCGCCGATTGGATCGCGCCATGCCGGTGCAATCGCGCTTGCCGGAGCCAGCACGAAGGCGCGATTGCGAAATTCGGGATGCGGAATGGCGAGTTGCCGGTCCTGCCATATGCCGCCGCTCCACAGCACTACATCGCAATCGAGCACCCGGTCCCCCCACCGCCGCGATCCGCGCCGTCCGAATTCGCGCTCCAGCCGCTTCAATCCGGCGAGCATGGCGGGCGGATCGTATTCGCTTTCGATCACGCAGGCAGCATTGGCGAAACGGCGCTGCGCCGGACCGAGCGGATCGGTCGAGATAACGGGCGAGCGGGCGCTTACCGTGCCAAGCGCCGCGAGTTCCTCCATAGCGGCGAGTACCACCTCGCGCGGGCGACCGTAGAGGTGGTGGCGACGGTTCGATCCGACCGCGACGAGATAGGTGCTGCTCAAGGTGCTTCAGATATCCTCGGCGATCCGCCCGTAAAGCTGCGGACGGCGATCGCGGAAGAAGCCCATGCCCGCACGGTGCTTCGCCGCACGCGCAAGGTCGAGCTGCGTGACAAGTACCCCGGTTTCAGCCGCCCCGAATTCCTCGACCAGATCACCCCATTCGTCGCTGACGAAAGAGTGGCCATAGAAGCGTTGCTCGCCTTCGGGCCCTTCGGCACCGATGCGGTTGGCCGCGACCACGGGCATGCAGTTCGACACCGCATGGCCGATCATCGCACGCCGCCACATGCGGCTGGTGTCGAGATCGGCATCATAGGGTTCAGAGCCGATTGCAGTTGGATAGAGCAGCACTTCTGCCCCTTTGAGCGCCATCACACGCGCACATTCGGGATACCACTGGTCCCAGCAAATGCCGACGCCGACGCGCGTGCCGAACACGTCCCAAACCTTGAACCCGTCATTGCCCGGGCGGAAATAGAACTTTTCCTCATAGCCCGGCCCGTCGGGGATGTGGCTCTTGCGATAAGTGCCCATGATCGCACCGTCGGGACCGATCATGGCGAGCGTGTTGTAATAGTGGTGTCCGTCGCGCTCGAAAAAGCTGGTGGGGATTGCCACGGAGAGCTTCGCGGCCAGCGCCTGCATCGCAACAACGCTGGGGTGCTCTGCGGTCGGACGTGCAAGCGCGAACAGCGCCTCATCTTCCTCGCGGCAGAAATAGGGGCCGGAGAACAGTTCCGGAGGCAGGATCAGCTGCGCGCCCTTGCCCGCCGCTTCCTCTACCAATGCGCCAACAGCGGCGATGTTCTCGCCCTCGTCAGGACGCTGGAGTTCAAGCTGGAGGGCGGCGACGGTGAGTTTGCTCATGTCGCCGCCCCTATACTCAGTCGGCCTTCCTGAAAAGGAGCGTCATGCGGTCGCTCTCGCCGATGCCGAGATATTCATCGCGGCGCGGATCGTCTGCACCCGTGGCGAGAACGGGCGGAAGCGTCCACACGCCGTTCTCCCAATTCGCCGGGTCCGCAGGGTTGGCGTTGACCTCGCTCGACGACACCAATTCGAAGCCATTAGCTTCAAAGATCGCGACCACGTCTTGCGTGCGCATATAGCCGCGCTGGATCGCGCCGTAATCATCGTAGCTCGCACCATCGGGTGCGCGGTGCTGGACCACGCCCACCATGCCGTCATCTTTGAGCATGACGCGCGCAGCTTTGAGCACTGCGTCGGCTTGATTGGCGATATTCAGGCCGTGCATCGAACGGAAGATCAGCACGCGGTCAACGGTTCCGGCGACCCCTTCGGGCATCTCGTCGGTCTCGAAGGCGGTGACTTCGGCAGGCTCGACGTCCATCCCTTCGGCAAGCGCGGCGGTGAAGCTTTCGGTCCAGCCCTTGGCACGGGCTTCCTGTGCGCGGTTGCGGTAGCTTTGGCTGTCGCTGTCGGCATTGAACGCAATATATTTGCCCTGAGGCATCAGCCAAGGGGCGAGCACGCGGGTGTACCACGCGCCGCCGGGGCCGTATTCGGCGACTGTCATGGTCGGCTCGACACCGAAGAATTCAAGCGTTTCGGCCGGATTGCGATATTGGTCGCGGGCGCGATCGCCATCGCGGCGTTCGTGGGCAAGGACTTCTTCAAGAGTGGGCGCAGCGGCTTCTGCATGATGATCGGCTGCTGCCGGGGTTGCGAGCGCCAGCATGGCGGTGCCAGCGGCGAGCGCCGTCAAAGGCGCGAACAGATAGGTCTTCATCGGGGGTGGTCCTCCTTCTCCAATTCCATGTTCGTAGTCCTGAAGCCCTACGGTTACAAAGACAAGGCTATCGTGGGCCGCAGTTTTTGTATCTGGCAAAACCGGCCCGCATTCCTATTTCCCCTTCACGAAAAGGAGACACGCGCATTATGGAACAGGCAATCATTGCAGGCGGATGCTTTTGGTGCACCGAAGCGGTGTTCCGCGATGTTATCGGCGTAAGCGAAGTGGAATCGGGCTATATCGGCGGCACTGTCGCGGACCCGACCTACAAGCAGGTTTGCAGCGGCACGACTGGCCATGCCGAGGGTATTCGCGTGACCTATGATCCTGCCGTGATCTCGCTACCCGAAATCTACGACGTATTTCTTGGTACGCATGATCCGACCCAGCTTAACCGCCAGGGCAATGACGTCGGCACGCAATATCGCAGCGCGATCTTCCTTTTGGACGACGATCAACGCGACGAGGCCGAAGCCGCGATTGCGCGCTGGAACGCGGACAATGCGGGCACGGCAGTGACCACGATCGAAGGCCCGGCCGACTGGTATCCGGCAGAAGACTACCACCAGGAATACTGGGACGGCGAGGGCCAGCGGAACCCCTATTGCCTTGCGGTGATCCCGCCCAAAATCATGAAGCTTCGCAAGAGCTTTCAGAAATATGTGAAGGACCGAGGGGACTCTACGGCTTTCGCCAGCGGGCAATGAAGAATCCGTCGAGGCCGCCCTTATCCGCTAGCATGCCCGGATGCGTGCGGAGCCAACCTTCTGCGGTTGGCTCCAGGTCTCCGGGCAGTTCGTCTGAGGCAACCGCAACCGGCTCAAGACCCAGTTCGGCGTCTATCCACTTCGCCTGCTCCTCGCCCTCCTCGCTTTCGAGCGAACACACGGCATAGACCATTACGCCGCCCGGCTTGAGCCAGCCTGCCGCCCGTTCGAACAGCGCGCGCTGGATTTCGACCATATCGGCAATCTGGCGCGTTCAGATACGGTGGAGCACATCGGGGTGGCGGCGGCAGGTGCCCGTTGCCGTGCAAGGGGCGTCGAGCAAGATCGCGTCGAAGTGGTGCTTGGGTTCCCACTCCAGAGCATCGGCTCGCACGGGAGATGCCTTGAGGCCGGTGCGCTTGAGGTTGTCCTTGAGCACGTCGAGACGGCGCTTCGACAGGTCGAGAGCCGCCACTTTCCAGCCGTTCGCGGCGAGCGCCATGGTCTTCCCGCCCGGCGCGGCGCACAGATCGAGCGCGTTGCGACCCTCGCCCGCACCGAGCAGCGCCGATGGCAGCATAGCGGCCAGATCCTGTACCCACCACGCACCCTCGGCATAGCCTTCGAGCTTTTCTACCGCCGTGCCGCGCGGGACGCGAACGTGCGCGGGGGCGAGGCTTTCGCCGCCGAGCTTTGCCTGCCACTGCGCCGTATCGGCGGCGTGCTTGATGTGAAGATCGACCTCGGGCGGGAGCACCAGACCGGGGGCAACAGCATCAGCCATATCGCCCCAGCGCTCGCGGACTCTCTCGGGCAAGGTCGGCACTTCGGGAAGCGCCGCATCACGCTTCATCAGCGTCGAAAATACGCCATGCGCCAGCCTGCGCGGCCCTCCGGCCAAGAGCGGCAGACAGGTTGCGATCACCGCGTGCGGCGGCGTCTCAAGCCGAAGCGCCTGTGCCAGCATCATTCGCAGCACGGTGCGCGGTTTGGCATCGTCCGGAAGGCGCTGTTTGGTCGCGCTGTCGATCAAAGCGTCGAGATCGGTCAGCCAGCGCAGCGTCTCGCCAGCAATCGCCCTTGCGAGCGCCTTGTCATTGGCATCGCGGACATCGCGCAGCGCGCCCGGCGTCGCCTGTTCGAGCGTCTCGCCGCGACGCAGAACGGCATCGAGCAGTTTGAGCGCCGCACGGCGCGCGTGAATTCCGGTGGGTTGTGCCATCGGGGCCGCGCCTACTCTCTATTGAAACCGAGCGCCAGCGCGCTCATGTTGAGTGGCACCAGGACCGAGAAGAAATCCAAACCCTTCCAAAAGCCCGCGCACTGGACCAACGACCCTCCGCCCGAGCCCAAGGACGTCGAGCAAGACGAAGAGCTTAGCCCGACGCGTTATGGCGACTGGGTGAGCAAGGGTATCGCGATAGACTTTTAGACCCTGGCGAACTCGACCTTCAGCCCGTCCTTGGGCTGCGGGATCGGCCAGTCCTGCCATTCGGGATTATAACCCTCCGCCGCCTCGATGCGGTAGCGCTGCAACAGCTGCGCGACGAGGATCTTCACCTGCATATAGGCAAAGTGCAGTCCTAGACACATGTGCGCTCCGCCGCCGAAAGGCACCCAGGCGTATTTGTGGCGTGCCTTCACCTTTTCCGGCGTGAAACGCATCGGGTCGAAGGTGAAGGGATCGTCCCAATATTCCTCGGAATGGTGGGTCCAAAAGATGTTTATCCCCACAGGTGTGCCTGCCGGAATGGTATAACCGCCGAACTCGAACTCCTTGAGCGCGCGGCGCGGCATTGAGGGCACCGGCGGAACCATCCGAAGCGCTTCCTTGAACGCCATTTCGGTCAGTTCGAGCTTGCCGAGATCGTCATAATTGAGCGGGCGCGGCTCGCCGTATCCATCGGGGCCGCCAGTAACTGCCATCACTTCGGCGCGCAGCTTTTCCTGCCATTCGGGGTTTACCGCGAGATGGTAGATCAGCGAGGTCGCCGAGGAAGTGATCGTGTCATGCGCCGCCATCAGAAGGAAGCTCATATGATCGACCACTTCATCGACCGGCAGCAGCGAGCCATCCTCGCGTGTTGCGGTGGCAAACTGGCTGAACATGTCCTGCCCGCCGCCCTTTTCGCGCCGCTTGTGCGTTTCGCGGGTCAAATAGTCGATCATGAAGGCCCGCCCATCGACCCCGCGCTTCATCTTGGTAAAGGGCAGTGGCTTGCGAACCGGCGCAACCGAGGCCTGCACCATATCGACAAACGCTGTGTTGATCTGGTCAGCCTCGGGCCCCAGCGGCACACCGAGAAAACTATCGGCGGCGAGATCCAGCGTGAGCTTCTTGATAGCAGGATAGAAGCGTTTGGGCCCTTCCCATTTCTCGACCGCGCGCGAAATGCCGGTGTTCAGCGACCCTGAATAATGCCGCATCGGCTCCGGCTTGAACGCAATCGACAGGGCGCGCCGGTCAATCCGGTGATGGTCGAAATCCATCAGCATCAGCCCGCGCGGGAACAGCTGGTCGAGGATGGGTCCCCAACCCTGCTTGCTCGAGAAAATCTTGTCCTTGTTAAACAGCAAAAGCTCGTTGGCTTCCGCGCCCATCAGCGCGACTTGCCAGCCGCCAAAGGCGCGATTCTTGTAAACCTTGCCGTAGGTATCGACCATGCGCTGCGCAAAGTTGTGCGGGTCGGCGAGCATGCGGAAGGTGTTGCCAACCAACGGGAGCCCCGCGTCGCCGGGAATATGTTCCAGCGCGCTCTCGTCGGGCCGCCCGTCGTTCCAATGTTTGAATTCGGCCGCTTCATGCGCGGGAGAAGTGGCAGTGACAGGCGGCTTCGCAAGGGTAGCCATGGCAGGCGGACTCCGAAAGATACGTTTGGACGCAGGCAAGTATCGAATGCGTTACTTACCACAGTGTCAGTAACGCTCCAACCCGCCAAGCAATAGGACGTATCCGTCCTGTCTTAACAAAGACTAGACCCAGCCCCCGAGCTCGCGCCGGATCATCGCCTCGATCATCGAGACACCGCTGGCCGAAGTGTTGAGGCAGTCGAGCACGGCGTAGTCCTCCCCCCCTGCCTCAAGGAAAGTATCGCGCCCTTCAAGCGCGAGTTCTTCGAGCGTTTCGACGCAGTCGGCGGCGAAGCCGGGAGCTGCGATAACGAGGCGCTTCGTGCCCTTTTCGCCTTGTGAAACCAGTGTCGTATCGGTCGCGGGGGTCAGCCATTGCGCAGGCCCGAAACGCGACTGGAAAGTGGTTTCAAACCGCACACCGGCAAACTCTGGCCGCTGCCCCAGCTGTTCGCCAAGCAGCCGCGCCGTTTTCATACAGTGGCAGTAGTAGGGATCACCCAGATCATGCGTGCGCTGGGGCATGCCGTGGAAGGACAGCAGCATGACTTCGGGCGCGAAAGACAGTGCGCTCACTTGCCGCGTCAGATCATCGGCAAGGGCCGTGATGTAGTGCGGATCGTCGTGATAGGGAGGGACGAACCGCAAGGCGGGTTGCCAACGCAAATCACCGAGCACACGCGCGACTTCATCGAAGACAGTTGCAGTCGTCGCGGCACAATATTGCGGATACATCGGCGAAATCAGGATGCGGTCACACCCCCTCGCGGTCAGTTCTCCGATGCGCTGTTCGAGCGATGGATTGCCGTAGCGCATGGCGTAATCGACGATCACATTTTCGCCGAACAGACCCGCAATCGCCTCGGCCTGTTTCGCCGTGATGTCCGCCAGGGGGGAGCCTCGGTCGGTCCATATCTTGGCGTAGGCCTTCGCGCTCTTCTTTGGCCGCGTGTTGAGAATAATCCCGCGTAGGATTGGCTGCCAGGCAATTGCGGGAATTTCGATCACGCGGCGGTCGGACAGAAACTGTTTGAGATAGCGTTTGACCGAAGATGGATCGGGCGCGTCGGGAGTGCCTAGGTTGACGAGCAAGACGCCGATCTTGCCGCTCGAGACGGGGGGATGGTCTGCGGGGAGCTGTTGGTTCTGCCAGGTCATAGTCCGCTCGAAAGTAGGGGCAGTCGGCGCAGTCGCAAGCCGGTGGCGGAAAACAGCGCATTGGCGATCGCCGGCGGCACCACCACGGCGCCCAATTCGCCCGGATCGGCAGGAGCGGCTTCGCTGGGAAGGAAATCGATTTCGATCTCGGGACAATCGGCAAGCGTCGGCAAGCCAAGGTCGGCGTAATCGGTGCTGTTCGGCAAACCGCCGCGCATCTTCAGCGAATTGCCAAGCGCGATGCCGAGCCCGAACAGCAGGCCGCCCTCGATTTGCTGGCGGGCAATGTCGAGATTGACGATCCGCCCGATATCGACCGCTGCCGAAAGCCGCGCCACGCGCACTCCGCCCTCTCCGCGCCGAGCTGTTGCAACACAGGCAATCCGCGCGCCGGTGTCGGCATCGCCGATGCGATAGCAGGCAAGCCCCTGTCCGCTTTGATCAACCCCGCCGTCCCATTCGGCCATCGAGGCGGCGCGCTGGAGGCAGGCAGCAAGGCGAATGTCCTTGCCCAGCATCGCCATGCGATAGGAGAGCGGCTCGCGCGCATTCTTGTTGGCGATCTCGTCGACGAAACTCTCGATCGCGAAGCAGGTCGGTCCGTGAGCATTGCCGCGCACCCGGCCTGCCGGGTAGCCGGTTTCGACGGGCACGTGATGCACCGAGACACTTGGCAGTTCATAGACAGGGACCGCACCTTCGAGCGCAAGTGCATCGCTCATTCCCGCCGTCTCGCGCACCGCGGCCTGCGGGGTGAGGTTCCCGAACAGGCGCTTGCCGAACTCGTGGGTCGAGCTGGCGCAGGCGACGCGCACCCTCAATGCGTCGATCTCGCCTCTGCCTCCGTCCGCCAATTGCGCGCCGATCAACAGCGAAACGGGCGGACGCGGGCGCGAGCGGATAATTTCGTCGCGGCGCGACCACGTCAGCTGGACGGGCACATCGAGTTCCTTGGCGATGTGGGCGATCTCGATCGCGGGTAGAGCGCCACGTCTTCAGGCGAGATACCGACCGCCTTTGCTGCCGCGACACGGGCTTGTTCAGGCGCCTGCGAGGCGATCCACAATTCGAGCCGTCCACCCGACCAGCGAGCCGCCGCACAGGCGGTTTCGAGCGGCGCTGCATGGGCGGCCTCGACATTGTATTTGCGCGCCAGATCGACCCGCGTCATCGCCTCTTCGCCAAATCCGGTTTCGGCGATCTTGAAGCTGTCACCGATGTTCAGCAACCTGTCGAGCCGCGCCTCGACCTCGTCTGAATCGACGGGAAAGTTGATCTTGAACTGCGGCGCCATGGCTTCGATTGCCTGCTGCGCTGTCCACCATGTCGTCGCCGCAACGGCCAGCCAGCGGCTGGTCTTCACTGCGCCCACGATCCCGCGCATGCCCTGCGTCGCCTCGGCATTGAAGTCGGTCAGCTCGCTGCCATTGTTGGGCCCGTGACGGATGGCCGCGAACACCATGCCGGGCAATCGCACATCGCCTGCAAAGCGGTATCCGCCGTCAACCTTGGACGGCAAATCGATACGCGGAAAAGCAGGCGGTGCGGCGACACCGGTATCGGACGCACCTGCAAGCGGGGTTTCGCTCGGCACCTCGGGGCGCAGGGGCGGAGGATCGGGCGGAGACTGGTCTGCTGCACCGACCGCCAATTCGCCGAAGGTCGCGCTGCGATCTCCCCAGCGCACCAGCCCGCCTTCGACCTCGCATTCCTCCCAGGAGGTGTTCCAGCGGCTCGCCGCCTCCATCGCCAGCATCGCACGTGCAGCCGCTGCGGCTTCGCGGGCGGGCGCTTCATAGGCGGCAAGCGAAGTCCCGTCGGCGGTCGCGGTGAAGCGCCGATCCCGGGCGAACCGCTCAGCAAGGCTATCGTCGATATCTTCGGACAGACCATCGGCGAGCGGCTCCCACAATTCGATCCAGCGCTTGGCCAGCGGAATATTGGGATAGGCAGCCGCAACCGGCGCAGGCTCAACCGCGACCTGCCGCCAGTCCGCGCCTAGTTCCTGCGCGACGATTTGCGGCAAGAGCGTGGTGATGCCCTGCCCCATTTCGAGCTGCGGCACCGCGACGGAGACAACTCCATCCTCGGCAATCTTGATCCATGCGCCAAACAGGTGCTCGCCGTTCGCAGGTTCGAGCGGGTTGCGATAGTTGCGCGGCAGGAACCACCAGGCGACCAGCAACCCGCCGCCCACGGCAGCGCCTGTCATCAATCCTCGCCGCGTGACCTGCATCGCTTCAGATCGCCCCGTTCTTCAGCCAGCGATCAAGCTTTTCGGCAATCGCCACAAAAGGGGCCGCGCCTTCGTCATCGCCCAGCGCAGGCGGCGTTCCGGCATCACCGGCCAACCGCGTTTCCATCCGCAGGGGGACACGTCCGAGAAAAGGAATTTCCAGAGCGGTGGCGAATTTCTCGACCCCGCCCTGACCGAAAGGATCGGAAACCTCGCCGCAATGCGGGCAGGCATAGCCCGCCATATTTTCGACCAGCCCGATGATCGGAACCTCGCCATCCTCGAACAACTGCCCGGCGCGTGCGGCATCCATCAGCGCCAGGTCCTGCGGGGTGGAGACGAGCACAGCGCCATCGGGCTTGGAATCCTGCATCATCGAAATCTGCACATCGCCCGTTCCCGGCGGCAGATCGATCAGCAACAGTTCGGTATCGTCCCAAGCCGCATCGACCAGCTGCCCCAAGGCCTTGCCGGCCATCGGTCCGCGCCATGCCAGCGCTTTGCCGGGCGGCACGACATGGCCCATCGACAAGACCTTCACGCCATGCGGGCTTTCGATCGGAACGAGCTTGTCGCCCTGCGTCATCGGCTTTTCGCGCTCGGTCGCGAGCAGGCGCGGCTGCGACGGGCCATAGATGTCCCCGTCGATCACACCGACCTTGCGCCCCAGCTTTGCCAATGCGACCGCGAGATTGGTGGTGAGCGTCGACTTGCCAACGCCGCCCTTGCCTGAACCTACCGCGATGATCATCCGGCGGCGGCGATCCGCGATCAAAGCGACGCGGACTTCATCCACATCGTCCAGTTCGATAAGCGCGGCTTTGATCAGTGCCTCTAGCTCTTGTCTCGCCTTTGCGCCCAGATCGCCCGCTTCGGCGACAACCACGGCGCGCCGTTCGACAATCCGCGCAGAGCGCAGCCGCCCGTGAATTTCTATCGGCAAAGCGCCGCGCAGGCGGGCTTCGTCTTCGGCAGGGTTTCTAGGTGAATCTTCGGGGTTGGTCATGCCGCAGTGCATCTAGCATCAAATTCCGCTCGCCAACCCCTGTTTTTCCGCATTTTCCATTCCTATAAGGAGGACATGCGAATGTTTGACGGTTTTCGAAATGGGCTGGGGCTTGCAATGGCAGGGAAGAATCCCTGGGGAAGCCCCGGTAAAGGCAATGGCGGCGGCTCCGGCGATGGAGACGGTTCGGGAGAAGGGCCAGGCGGCGGCGGCACGCCGTCGGACGGCAATTCCGACGGTCCGCGCAACCCTTGGCTCCCCGGCGGAGGCAGCGGTGGCAAGAAACCCGGCAGCAAGCCAGGCGGTCGACGTTCGGCCAGCATCGAAGACATTTTCAAAAATCGCGGCCCCGAAGGTCCGCGCCGCGCAGGCGGCGGCGGAGGCGGCGGTTTCCGCGTTCCCGAACGTCCGGGCGGAGGCAGCTGGCTGCCGATCATCATCGTAGCCATCGTTGCGCTGTGGGCTATTCTTTCAATGACCCATTTCATCCAGCCGGGCGAACAGGCCGTGGTCAAGACGCTCGGCAGCTACAGCCGCACGCTTGAGCCGGGCGTCAATTTTTCCGCCCCCTACCCTATCGAGACGGTCGACGTTGAGGACACCGAAGGGGTTCGCGCAGTGAGCATTCCAGAAGGGTCGAACGAAAAGCTGATCCTTACCGGTGACCAGAATCTCGTCGATTTGAGCTATATCGTGCGCTGGCGCATAAACGATCTGCGCGACTTCAAATTCCAGCTCGCCGAGCCGGAAGAAACGGTCAACGAAGTCGCCGAAGCTGCCATGCGCGCCTCGGTCGCCGAGAAAACGCTCGACGAGACTTTTACAGGCCAAGGCCGTGCAGAAATCGAGCAATCGGTGCGCGAACGCATGCAGACCACGCTCGACGGATATCGTGCCGGCATTCAGGTGGTCGGCGTCCAGATCGAAAAGGCCGACCCGCCCGAATCGGTGGTCGATGCCTTCCGTGATGTGTCGGTCGCAGAACAGAATGCCGACCAGGCCCGCAACCAGGCCCGCGGCTATGCCCAGCAAACCCTCGCCCGCGCGGAAGGTGAAGCCGAGGCTTTCGATAAGGTCTATGAGCAATACCGTCTCGCCCCCGGCGTGACCCGCCAGCGTCTCTATTACGAGACAATGGAGCGCGTGCTCTCGCAAACCGACAAGACAATCATCGAGACCGAGGGTGTGACCCCCTATCTGCCGCTTCCCGAAATCCGCCGCCGCGCCACGGCGCAGCCGCCGCAGATTACGGTCGAAGCCAATTCCTCGCGTCAGGGAGGCCAGTAATGGAAAACCTCTGGAACAATTACCGCTATCTGATCGTCGGCCTTGTGGTCGTGGTGATAGGCTTCTTCATGAGCGCCTATGTGGTCAACGAGGAAGAACAGGTCGTCGTCATCCGTACAGGTGAGCCGGTCTATTATGCCAACCGGCCGGGTAGCGACTATCCGGCAGGCGTCTATTTCCGCATCCCGATCATCGACACGATCCAGCGGATCGACAAGCGTGTGCTCGATCTCGAACTGACCGACGAGGAAGTTCTTTCGAACGATCAGCAGCGCCTGATGGTCAACGCCTATGCGCGTTTCCGCATCGTCAATCCTCAGACCATGATCGAACGCGCGCGCACCACCGACGGTGTGCGCACCGCGCTCGAGCCGATCCTCAACTCGGCGCTGCGTCAGGAACTGGGTCGCCGCACCTTCCAGCAAATGCTGACCGCCGAACGCGGCGCGGCGCTGGCGAATGTGCGCGCCAATCTCGACCGCGAAGCGCGCCAATACGGGGCCGAGGTGATCGACGTGCAGATCAAGCGCACCGATCTGCCTTCGGGTCGCCCGCTCCAATCCGCCTTCGAACGGATGAAGTCGGATCGTGAACGCGAAGCGCGCACTATCCGCGCAGCAGGTGCCCGCGATGCGCGCGTGATCCGCGCAGAAGCCGACGCAGAGGCGGCGCGCGTCTATGCCGAGAGCTTCGGGCAGGACCCGAATTTCTACGACTTCTATCGCGCCATGCAGAGCTATGACGAAACATTCCGCAAGGCACAGGAAGGCGAAGGCGAGCGCGGCGACAGCTCGATCATCTTGTCGCCCGACAATGAATATCTGCGCCAGTTCCGCGGAGTGCGGTAACACCCGCTCACAGGCGTCTATCGGACGAAGCGCCGACATAGTCCTACCGACTACTGCGGCCTTCATTTGCGGTTAAGCGCCCGTGGCCTCTTTGGAACCAGGGTACTGGAGAACTATCGGAACCGCATCCGTCGGCATTCAAGGCGACGCGCGGGCCCGGACAAACAAGAAGGAAGCAAAGGACGTGAAGAACGTGCGGTACGTATATGGACTGACGAGCGCGCTCCTGGTGGGAGGCGCAGCGATTTCGCTGATGACCGGGTATCCCGCAGGGGCACAGGTTGCCCAGAACGACGACACGGTGATGAACCGGGTGGTGCCGATCGAAGGCGCTCCGGCCAGCTTCGCCGACTTAACCCAGCAACTGCAACCGGCGGTGGTCAACATCGCCACGCGGCAGTCGGTCGAGGTCACTCGCAATCCCTTTGCAGGCACACCTTTTGCGGAACTGTTCAACCGCCGTGGCGGAGACGATGAACCGCAGCGCCGCGAAGCGCAGTCGCTTGGTTCGGGCTTCATCATCAGCGCGGACGGTTATGTCGTGACCAACAATCACGTCGTTGCCCCTAACGATCGTGCGCGGCTCGAAGAAATCACCATCACCATGCCTGACGGCACCGAATATGCCGCCGAACTGGTCGGTGCAGACGCGCAGTCAGACCTTGCGGTGCTGAAAATCCAGTCCGACAAGGCGTTTCCTTTCGTCGAATTCGGCGACAGCTCGCAGACCCGTGTTGGCGAGTGGGTCGTTGCGATCGGCAATCCGTTCGGCCTTGGCGGCACAGTGACCAGCGGAATCGTTTCGGCGGTCTATCGCAACACCGGTCAGGGCGGAGCCTATGACCGCTTCATCCAGACCGACGCCAGCATCAATCGCGGGAATTCGGGCGGGCCACTGTTCGACATGCGCGGCAATGTGATCGGCATCAACAACGCGATCTTCTCGCCTTCGGGTGGCAGCGTTGGCATCGGCTTTGCCATCCCCGCAGAGATCGCCGCACCTATTGTCGCCCAGCTCAAGCAGGGTCAGGAAATCGAGCGCGGCTATCTCGGTGTCAGCCTTGAGCCGATCAATGACGACCTCGCGGATTCGCTCGGCTTGCCGCACAATCGCGGTGAGCTGGTCCAGATCGTCACCGATGACAGCCCCGCCGGTCGTGCGGGCCTGAAAGCTGGCGACGTGATCGTTTCGGTAAATGGCCGTGAAGTCACGAGCGAGCAGACCGTCTCTTTCATCGTTGCGAACATCGCGCCGGGCGAAAGCGTGCCAGTCGAGGTTGTGCGCGACGGTCGCCGGATGACGATCGACACCACGCTGGGCCGCCGTCCGAGCGAGGCCGAACTGGCCCGACAGACCCAGACCTTCGATCCCGAGAGCGAAGAGCCGATGGACCCAGAGGCTTCGGACGAGATGATCGCCGAGAAACTGGGGATGCAGGTGCTCGAAATGACCCCGCAGATCGCGCGCTCGCTGGGCGTTGGCGAAGGCACGACCGGGCTGGTGATCGGTGCGGTCGACCAAAACTCCGATGCAGGCCGCCGAGGCCTGCGCCGCGGCGACATCATTCTGTCGGCGAATTATCAGCCCGTCACCACGATCGAGGCGCTGCGTGAACAGATCACTGCAGCCGAACAGGAAAACCGCGAGGCAGTCCTCCTGCGTATCCAGCGCCGTGGCATGCCCCCGCGCTTCGTGCCGGTGCGCCTGCGCTAAGGCTTGGTAGGGCGCGCTAACCCGCGCCCGCCCATCAACCCGCTTAAACAAAAACCCCCGGAGCCATGTGGCTTCGGGGGTTTTTCGTATCAGCCCGGATTGATGCGTTGCGTGCCGGGTGGCGGCTGGCCGCTGCGTTGCGGCGTCCGTGTCGGCGATGACGTCGGCTGGGGCGTAGGCAGAACCCTTGGCGTCTGCGGCCTTTGCGGCTGCTGCGAGCGAGGCGATATTTCTTGGCCCGTCGCCTGCTCCAGAAAGTCCTGGCTCGCAGCAGACGGAGGCTCCTCGACCGGAGCCGGACGCTCGCCCTGCACATCAAAGGGCGATTCCGAAGGGTCACGCCGCCCCGGCTCGATCAGATTGCCCTGCTCGTCGATGAAGTAATAGTCGTCGGGATCACCATAAAGCGCCTCGTCATCGGGCTCCAATTGCCATTCGGGCAGGTTCAGTTCTGTATCGAACTCCTCGACCGGGCGATCCTTGACCGCATAGCGCATATAGGCAGCGAACGCCTGCGCAGGTGCGCGACCGCCCTGCAGTCCGGGGACAGGTTCGGCATCGTCGCGGCCCATCCACACGCCGGTGGTGATGCCGGAGGAAAAGCCAACGAACCAGCCGTCCTTGTTCGAGCTTGTCGTGCCGGTCTTGCCCGCCACAGGCCGCCCGATCTGTGCTGCGCGGCCCGTACCCGTCTGCACGGCTGCCTGCAGCAGATCGGTGATGCCGGCAGCGACATAATCGGGCACAAGCTGCGTCTCGCGCGGGCTCTCGCGCTCGTAAATCACTTCGCCGTCGGCAGTTGCAACCTTGGTGATACCATATGGTTCGACCGACTGGCCGCCTGCCGAAATGCTCGCAAAGGCGCGGGTCATCTCGATCAGACGTACTTCCGAGGCACCCAGCACCATCGACGGGAAAGTCGAAACCGGCGAGGTAATGCCGAAACGCCGCGCCATCGAGGCAACTGTTCCGAAGCCAACTTCATTGCCAAGGCTCGCCGCAACGGTGTTGATCGAATAGGCAAAGGCCGTGCGCAGATTGGTATCGCCGATATTGCGCCCGTTGGAATTTCGCGGGCTCCACCCGTCAATCGTTACCGGAGTATCCACCACGCGATCATCGGGCGTGTATCCCGCCTCCAGCGCGGCGAGATAGACGAACAGCTTCCAGGAAGAGCCCGGCTGTCGCAGTGCGTTTGTGGCGCGGTTGAAATTGCTCTCAACATAATCCCTGCCGCCCACCAGCGCGAGGATGGCCCCGTCTCGGTCAACGCTTACCAATGCGCCTTGTGCGCCGCCCGGCGAATTCGCATCGATCGCTGCCGTGGCCGCACGCTGCATGCCAACGTCGATCGTGGTCCAAACTTCAAGCGGAGCGTTGGTTTCGGGCAGCAAGAGGTCGAGCTGCGGAAGCGCCCAATCGGTGAAATAGCGGACCGAGTTCTGTCCCGCCTGCTCCTTAAGCTGCACCGCATCGACATCGACCGATGCCTGCTCGGCGGTGATGTAGCCCTGCTCCTTCATCAGCCGCAGCACGACCGTCGCACGGTCCACCGCGGCCTGCACATCGGCGGTAGGGGAATAGCGGCTCGGCGCTTTCACCAGACCGGCGATAATCGCCGATTCCGCCACCGAAAGCTCACGCGCGTCATGGCTGAAAAACTTCCGGCTCGCGCTATCGATTCCGTATGCGCCGCCGCCGAAATAGACTTTGTTGAGGTAGAGCTCGAGGATTTGCTCCTTCGAGAATTTCCATTCGAGCGCCATAGCCAGCACCGCCTCGCGCGCCTTGCGATACGGTCATCGCCGGTAAAACCTTCGACAATCGCGCCGGTCAGGCGGATCGGGTCAAAACCGAAGTGATCGTGAAACCGCCGATCCTCGACCGCGATCATCGCATTGGTCATGTTTTCGGGGATCTCGTCATATTCGAGCCATTCGCCGAAGCTCGGCCCGATTTCGACGATTTCGCTGCCGTCGCGCGCTCTGACCAGAATTGTCTGCCCGGTCTGGCTCGCTTTCAGCTGGTAGAAACTGGGAATTGAGCGCGCTGCAAAGCCGACTGCAAATGCGAGGAAGATCGCGCCCAGCAAGCCTGCAACCACACCGCCAATGGCGAGCCGCTTGGTCCACTTCCAGATCGGGGAGACGGGTTTGTCACCTTCGTCTGCCGATGACGAGCGTTTGCGGCGCCTGCCCGAACCCTTTTCCGAAGAAGCACGCTCGGCAGCAGCCCGGCGTGAGCCGCGCTTGCCCTTGTTCTGCAGACGGTCACCCCGCTTCGACATCAATTATCAGCTAAACCTGCTTTGCGCCCTGAAATGCGAGCTATGGGCTTGCATAGGCGAGTTGTAACGCTGCGTGAACAAGCCACATGGCGTCATCCCCATGAGCCGGTGGACAGCTGCGGGCAAGCGCCGGTTCACTCGCTCTCGGGCGCGAATTCAAGCGCGGCCGAATTGATGCAGTAACGCAGGCCGCCTTCTTGGGGAGGGCCGTCGGGAAAGACATGCCCCAGATGCCCGCCACAATTTCCACAGGTCACTTCGGTGCGGATCATGCCAAAGGAGGTGTCGCGGTGCTCGTCGATCACATCCTCGTCGGCAGGCTTGGTGAAGGCCGGCCAGCCGCAGCCCGAATTGTACTTCGCCGCGCTGATAAACAGCCGCGTGCCGCATCCCGCACAGACATATTCGCCTTCGTCGTAGAATTTGTCGTACTTGCCGGTGAAAGCGCGTTCGGTACCTGCTTCGCGCAGCACATGGAACTGCTCGGCGGAAAGGCGTTCGCGCCATTCGGCTTCGGTCATTGTTTTGGGATCGTCGGTCATATCATTCTCCGTTGGAGCCGATATGGGGTCCCTGCCCCCGCATCCAAGTTAGCCGTCGACCAGCGCGTAATGCGCAGGCGGCTTGATCACGTCCATGCGCTCGGACAGCAGCGGGCGGAAGCTCGGGCGGCTCTTGAACACCGCATACCAGCCGCGTGCCTGTTCGTGCCCCTTCCAGTCGATCCCGCCGAGATAATCGGCAACGCTGATCTGCGCGGCGGCGGCCAGGTCGGCCATGCTCATGGTCGCGCCGGCCAGCCAAGGGCGGTTGTCGATCAGCCAGTCGATATAGTCGAGATGCCCGTGCGCCATCTTCATTGCCTCGCGCAAGGCACGGCTGTCGGGCGGCTGTTTGTAGATGATCCGCTTCTTCATCCGCTCCAGCAGCAGAGGGCCGGTGACGTCGTTGTAGAAGTTCTCGTCGAACAGCGCGACCAGACGCCGGATCTCGGCCCTCCCGGTCGCGGTGCCGTTGATCATGGGGGATTTATCGACCGTCTCTTCGAGATATTCGGCGATTGCCCGGCTATCGGCGAGAACGATCTTCTTCTCTTCGTTCACCAGCACAGGCGTGCGCGGCGCGGCGTGGAGGGTGGCGACCCTGGCGGAAGGGGCCCCCGGGTCGGCGCGGCCCAGGTCGGAGGCGACCTTCTTCTCCCCCATCAGAAGCCTGATCTTGCGCGAGAACGGACACAGGGGAAATTGATAGAGTTGCCACATCGTGGAGCCCTTCATGCCTCAAACAACAGGGGAAATCCACTGAATGCGCAGCGGTGCGAACAGCTTCATTCGCCCTGAATGCCCGAAGTCTCCAGCAGCGCAAGGCAGGCGGGCATCATCGCCGCTACCGCTTCGCCATTGTCGGCCTCGTGCTTGGCGACCTCTGCCGATACCAGCCTGCCGACATCCTCACGTTCAAGGCCGTACGAATCGATCAGCCGCGCCATGGCGACCACGAAAAACTCGCGGCCGCCGGTACCCGCAATATCGGGCCATGCAGCACCGCGCGGGTCGCCGGCACTTTGCCAGCCTTCGACCATCGCAAAGGCAATGCCGCAGCGCGGGGCGGTCGATGCGGTGATCGGCAGATCGGCGAAGCTTTCGGGCTTTGCGGGAGGATTGGCGGCAGCAGCCTGCAAGGCAAGCGGCGCCACGAGTGCGGTGAGCAATGGCGTGGTCATACCGCCTCTTATAGCGGCGCGGATGAACGCGTGGCTACGGCTGTTTGAAGCAGGCGCGACAAACCGCTTGTAGCTATGCGGCGCGCGCCCTACGTCACCAGTGGCAAGTTGCAACTTAAGAGAGAGGAGATCACGCACAATGCTCAATCACATCATGATCGGTTCGAACGACATCGAACGTTCGAAAGCTTTCTACACCAAGGTTCTTGGCGTGCTGGGCGCCGGCGAGCCGATGGAGCACGTCAACGACACCGGCCAGAAGCGCCTGTTCTACATCCACAACGGAAGCACCTTCTCGATCAGCGAGCCGATCAACGGCGAGCCGGTCACGCCCTCGAACGGTTTCACGCTTGGCTTCAAGTGCGACAGCCTCGAACAGGTCAAGGAACTGCACGATGTTGCCGTCGCTAACGGCGGAAAGAGCATCGAAGACCCGCCGGGCCCGCGCGTCGGCAATATGGGCACGATGAACCTGTGCTACTTCACCGATCCCGACGGCCACAAAGTCTGCGGTATCAACCGGGCGTAATTGCGGGGGCTCACATGCGTGAGCCCTCCAGCCTCAAAACTATCGACTTAGCTCGAATACAGCGAATTCAGCGCGCCAGTTGGCTCCCACGGGGCCGATGGCGCGCTCATTTGCGAAATACCAAGATCCTTCGATCGTCGCGCCCTTGGCTTTGGCGAGATCGCGGAAATCCTCGATTGTCACGTGGTGAATATTCTGGGTCTCGTACCAAGTGACCGGCAGCGCCCGCGTCACCGGCATCCGCCCACCCAGCATCAGCGCCGTGCGCGTGCGCCAATGCGCAAAGTTGGGGAAGGAGACAAAAGCCTTGGCTCCCACCCGCAACAATTCGTCGAGCATCAGATCGGGCCGCGTGGCGGTCTGCAAGGTCTGGCTGAGGATCGCGTAGTCGAACGCCTTGTCGGGATAGTCGGCAAGGTCGGAATTGGCATCGCCCTGCACCACCGACAGGCCGCGCGCCACGCATAGTCCGACCTGCGCCGGATCAAGCTCCAGCCCGCGCGCGTCGCAACCCTTCTCCGCTTCGATGGCCGCCATCAAACCGCCGTCGCCGCAGCCGATGTCGAGCACGCGGCTGCCCGGTTTCACCTGCTTGGCAATCGCAGCCAGATCGGGGCGCAATTGGGCGACCAGACTCATTCGACAAACCCCTTCACCACACGGTCGAGCTGTTCGTGCGCGAGCAGGAAGCTGTCGTGGCCATTGGGCGCACTAAGCTCGACGAAACTCACCTTCGCGCCCGAGGCGTTGAGCGCGTGGACCACATGGCGGCTTTCGGCGGTTGGATAGAGCCAGTCGGTATCGAAGCTGACGATGCAGAACCTTGCGGATGTTCCCACAAAAGCATCGCCCAGCTTTCCGCCCCCCTCTTCGCCGGAAAACTCTTCTGCAAGGTCGAAATAGTCCATTGCGCGGGTGATATAGAGGTAGGAATTGGCATCGAAGCGCTGGGTGAAGCCGCTGCCCTGATAGCGCAGGTAGCTCTCCACCTGAAAATCGGCGTCGAAGCCGAAACTTTTCGCGTCGCGATCCTGCAACCGCCGCCCGAATTTCTCGGTCAGCCCCTCTTCCGACAGGTAGGTGATATGCGCAGCCATTCGCGCCACGGAGAGTCCGTTGTCGGGCCGCGCGCCGGTCGCATAATAGTCGCCGTCGGCCCATGCAGGGTCGGCCATGATCGCTTGGCGTCCGACTTCGTGGAAGGCGATATTCTGCGCCGAATGGCGCGCGGTTGAGGCGATCACCAGCACCCGCGCTGCGCGCTCGGGCCAATTGGCGGCAAGGCTCAAAGCCTGCATCCCGCCCATCGAACCGCCGACGACAGCGTGCAATTCTTCGATCCCCAGCCCATCGAGCAGCGCCACCAGGCCTCGGACCATGTCGCGGATCGTGATGACGGGGAAACGCATCGCATAGGGTTTACCGTCGGCGGCAATGCTCGCAGGGCCGCTCGACCCCATGCAGCTACCGATCACATTGGCGCAGATGATATGCTAGCGATCGGTGTCGCTCGGTTTGCCGGGGCCAACCATCCGTTCCCACCAGCCGGGCTTGCCCGTTATCGGGTGTTCGCTCGCGACATATTGGTCGCCGGTCAGCGCGTGGCAGATCAGGATTGCATTCGACTTGTCGGCGTTGAGCGTGCCGTAAGTCTGATACGCGACTTCGGCATCCATCAGTTCCTGACCGCTGTCGAGCGGCAGCGGATCGGGAAGCGCATAGGTGGTGGAAGTGTGCGACACGCGAGGGGCCAAACCAGAGAAATTGCGGGGACCAAGGCAAGCTCGGCACGCGCGGATTGCAAAAAACTCCCCTTAACGGCTTGCCATAAGCTTGTCGAAGGGCTGTTTTTCTTTCAAGCGGCACCTCGATGAAACCGCAACCCAAACCCTACATCCTCGGCATTCAAGCCTATGTTCCGGGTAAGTCCTCTTCGAGCGACGGGCGACCGCTCGTCAAGCTGTCCGAGAACGAA
>JAYPMZ010000024.1:0-18887 GCA_038130205.1 Erythrobacteraceae bacterium
CCGAACTCTACCAGGACCGCCCCGACGGCAGCCTCGAAATCCACCAGCAGATCGTCGTCGCGCGCGAGACCCAGCGCGGCATCGTGCTCGGCAAGGGCGGTCAGAAGATCAAGGCGATCGGCGAGGCCGCACGCAAGGAATTGAGCGAAATTCTGGGCGTGAAGGTCCACCTCTTCCTGCATGTGAAGCACACCGAAGGGTGGAGCGAGGACAAGGAAGTGTTCGAGGAAATGGGGCTGGATTGGGTGCGTTAGAACGCACACTCCCGCCGGTCTGAAAAACTCTACCCGCCTGATATCGAAACAATATGCTCCAGAACCGGCCCGTAGATCGGCGCGTCAAATTCGACCCCGACATATTGCTCGCGGTTCCAGCGCACAGTGGCCGCAAAGGGGCCCATGCCGGCGATTTTCAAGAGTATCTGCGTGTCTTTCTCCAACGAGCCATGCCGATCATAAAACCGGCATCCCGTCTTGGAAAGGTCCTGCAAAGGGACATCGTAGGCTCTGCCGTTATAGCGGAACCTTCCGTAGATTGTGACACTGTGACGAACCCGATAGCGTTTACTGAAGTTACCATTCATTGCCGCCTATTATGCCATGTGACACAACGAACGTAATAAAGTTATCAGCTTGAAGCACGATAGATCGTGCCGGTTTCAGGTTTAGTCGAGATTCGGCGCGCGATTACCGCGAAGCCAACCGTTCCAGCTTCGCCTTGAGCGCGTCTTCGGTGAACGGCTTGACGATGTAATCGTTTGCGCCAGCCTTCACGCCCGCCTGCACATCGGCGGCCTTGCCCTTGCTGGTGCAGAACACCACGGCGGGCGCTTTCTCGGTCGGGATGGCGCGCAATTGTTTGACGAATTCGAGCCCGTCCATCTCGGGCATATCCCAATCGGTCAGCACCACATGCGGCATCGCCTTCTTGCAATACGCAAGTCCTTCGATTCCGTCCTGTGCCTCGATCACCTTATAGCCGAGTGAGGTCACGATCTTCGAGGACACCTTGCGGATCACGCGGCTGTCATCGACGATCAGGCACGTCTTGGTTGCCGCCTGCTTGACCACCGCGGGAGCGGGTGTCTCACCGCGCATTGCCTGTGTCGCACGTACAATCGCGTCAACTTCCTCGTCCGGCGGGCGTTGGGCATTGCGCAGCCCTGCCAGCGGGTCGAGAACCTCGTGCACGTCTTCAGGCGTTTCGACCGGCGTGCCTTCGGGAACCTGCGGTTCTTCTGGCTCGCGCTTGCCAAAGCCCTGCTGCTTGGGCGGATTGCCCAGCCCTCGTTTGATCAGATGTTGGATGGCTGTACCTCCCGTGCAAGCGAGGCAAAAGCGTCCTCGCTGTGCAGATCATGCGAGTCGTCTTCGTGGAGCGGGTCTTCTTCGAAAACCTCCTCGCGGAAGGGATTGCCTGTGAAGGCCACCCCGGAAAATGCGGGTTCCTGTTCAGCTTCCGGCTCGTCCTCGACCGGATCTTCGGTAGCTGGCGTCATGCACACGTGGATATAAGGCATCCAGATGTCGCCATATTCGGCCTTTTGGTACCACACGTCGAGCACGTCGTAGCTCGCCCAAATTCCATCGGGTTCGCGCAGACGCAAACCCTCTCCAATGCGCGGCACTGCGGCAAAGCGCAGACGCTGCTGGGTCTGGTGCGTCTCGTTCTGGACTTCGATTTCTATCACGGCAAATTTCCCCGTTATGGGATGCAGTGATAGGGGCGAAAACTAAACGATTTATGAGCGTCCGTGGACGACGGTTGCCATAAATTTCGGGCTCGATCGGCGGTGCCTCAGTCCTTGGCGGGCGCTTTCTTCTTGGCTGCCGATTTCTTGGCCGCGGTTTTCTTCGGCGCTGCCTTCTTTTTGGGAGCCGCTTTCTTGCGGGTCTTTTTCTTGGCAGGGCCTTTCGCCGCGCGCGCGTCGATCAGTTCGATCGCCTTGGCCGCCTCGATGTCCTCGGGCTTGATATCCTTGGGGATCGTCGCGTTGGTGGTGCCGTCGGTGACATAGGGGCCATAGCGGCCCGGCATCACCTTGATCTCGCCGCCGCTGGTCGGATGCTCGCCCAGCGTCTTGATCGGTTCGGCCTTGCCGCGCCCGCCGCCCTTGCGATTGGCGGCTTCGGCCAGCAGCGTCACCGCTGCGTTCATGCCGGTGTCGAACACATCGCGCGTGCTTTGCAGCTTTGCATATTTCCCGTCGTGGCGCAGGTAAGGACCATAGCGCCCGATGGCAGCTTCGATTTCCTTGCCCGTCTCGGGATGTTCACCCACGATGCGCGGCAGGCCAAGCAGCTTTACCGCCCAGTCGAGATCGAAATCGTCGAGGTCTTTCGGGATCGAGGCGCGGACCTTTTTGTCGTCCTGCTCCATCTCGACATAGGGCCCGAAACGCCCCGATTTGCGGTGGATGTCCGCGCCCGTTTCGGGGTGCTGGCCCATCACGCCGTCTTCGCTACCATCGCCGCCATCGGCGCCCGGCTGGGCGAAACGCCGGGTGAATTTGCACTCGGGATAGTTCTGACACGCCACGAAGGCCCCGAAGCGTCCGCCGCGCAGCGACAGGCGGCCGTTGTCGCGCCCTTCGGCCTCGCACAGCGGGCAGTGGCGCGGGTCCTTGCCGTCTTCGCGCGGAGGGAAGAGAAAGTCGGAGAGGTAATCGTCGAGCACCTCTGTGACTTCGCTCGGCAGCTTTTCCATGACCTCGTCGGCCTTGGGCTTGAAGTCGGCCCAGAACTTGGAAAGCAGCTCCTTGTAATCCTCGCGCCCGTCGGAAACGACGTCGAGTTCGTCTTCCATCCCGGCGGTGAAGTCATAGGCGACATAGGTCGGGAAGAAGCGTTCGAGGAAGGCTGTCAGCAGGCGGCCCGATTCCTCGGCGAAGAAGCGGTTCTTCTCCATCCGCACATAGTCGCGGTCGCGCAGCGTCTGGATGGTCGAGGCATAGGTCGACGGACGCCCGATGCCGAGTTCTTCCAGACGCTTGACCAGCGATGCTTCGGAGAAGCGCGGCGGCGGCTGGGTGAAGTGCTGGGTCGCGTCCACACCCTGCTTGGCCGGAACATCGCCGTTCTTGAGCGAGGGCAGCAGGCCGTCCTCGTCATCTTCGGAATCGTCCACGCCTTCCTGATAGATCGCGAAATAGCCCGGGAAGACGACGACCTGGCCGGTTGCACGCAGTTCGTGGCTGCCGGTCGCATCGCGCATGGTCACGGTGGTGCGTTCAAGCTGCGCGGTGGACATTTGCGAGGCCATCGCGCGCTTGAAGATCAGCGAATAAAGCTTGGCTTCGTCGCCGCTACCCGCCTTGTCACGGGCGAAATTGGTCGGACGGATTGCCTCGTGCGCTTCCTGTGCGTTCTTGGCCTTGGTGGCATAGAAACGCGGCTTTTCGGGCAGGTATGCGCTGTCGAAACGCTCACCGATCGCATCGCGGCAGGCGTTGATGGCGCCGGGGTCCATCTGCACGCCGTCGGTACGCATGTATGTGATCGCGCCCGCTTCGTAGAGCGACTGCGCGAGCCGCATGGTGTGGCTGGCCGAAAACCCGAGCTTGCGCGCGGCTTCCTGCTGCATGGTCGAAGTGGTGAACGGCGGGGCAGGATTGCGCTTGAGCGGCTTTTTCTCGACATCTTCGACGGTAAAGCGTCCGCCTTCGACGGCGGCCTTGGCCTCCATCGCGATGCCTTCGTGGCCAAGGCTGAGTTTGTCGAGCTTCTCGCCCTTATAGCGCACCAGCCGCGCATCGAATGCTGTGCCGTCATGCTCCAGATGCGCGAGGACCGACCAGTATTCGTCGGGCTTGAACGCCTCGATCTCGCGTTCGCGGTCAACAATCAAACGCAGGGCAACCGATTGCACGCGGCCCGCCGATTTTGCACCGGGCAGCTTGCGCCACAGCACGGGCGAGAGGGTAAAGCCGAACAGATAGTCGAGCGCGCGGCGGCCCAGATAGGCGTCGATCAGCGGCTGATCGAGTTCGCGCGGTTTCGCCATCGCATCGGTCACCGCCTTCTTGGTGATCGAGTTGAAGGTCACGCGGTCGACCTTTGTCGGCAGCGCCTTGCGCTTTTTCAAAAGCTCCTGGACGTGCCAGCTGATCGCTTCGCCTTCGCGGTCGGGGTCGGTTGCGAGCACCAGCCGCGAGGCTCCTTTCGCAGCGTCGGCGATTTCCTTGAAGCGGCTCTGTTTGTCGCGATAGAGTTCCCAATCCATCGCGAAATCCTCGTCCGGGCGAACGCTGCCGTCCTTGGGCGGCAGATCGCGGACATGGCCGTAGGAGGCGAGCACCTTAAAGTCGCTGCCCAGATATTTCTCGATGGTCTTCGCCTTGGCGGGCGATTCAACTATGACAAGTTGCATGGGAGTGGTCTGAAATCCTTACACGTGTACGTACGCGCGAGAGTGGGGTGGGGTTTATATGTGCGTCAAGGGGTCAGATTGGGCCGCTATTCAAAAACATCAACCGGCTCGGCATTGCACAATTCGATGACGCGATAGGCGGCAACGCCGAGCAGTTGCATCCAGGCAACCGCAATCGAAGCCAACAGATTGAGCGCAACGATGCTCGCGTAGATCGCGGTATCGGACCAATGCTCCATGGCGAATTCCTGCCAGAAGATAATGCCGAAGGTGACGCAATAGAGCCCGATCGGTCCCATCAATGCGAGTGCCAGCGGCATCTGGCGCTCCTCCGTTTCGCGCCAGCTCCACGCAAGCACCTCGGTCACACCGTCAGCCTTGGCGTAGTATCGCGCATAGGCCGGAAGCCAGCGCATCAGCAGATACAGCCCCGGGATGATCAGGACGACCAGTCCGACACCGATGGCGATGCTTGCGACCAGACCCAGCGCGAAATAGCCGCCGATCCCGCCCATGGGCCCTTCGGCATAGCGCGCACTGGCCTGCATCAGTTTCACCAGCAGGACATAGCCGAGCCCCCACACGAGGAAAGCGGTGAAAAAATAGAGCCCGTCGGAATCGAAGTAGAAAGCATCGACAACCGAATAGACCGCGCTCGACACAGCGATATAGGCGATCAGGGGAACCGCGCTTTCGCGCGCGATGCTAACCTGTTCGTCATAGAGAGTCTGCTCGGCGGCCGGTGCCGTGCTCATTCAAACACGTCCGTCACGGTTTCTGTGCGGTCGCGCATCAAGTTGTAGGCGCCCACGCAGAAGGCATAGCCGACGACATTGGTTATCTGGTCGGCAATCGCGGCGATGGCGGACGCCAAAATTCCGCCTGCGCCACCGGCGACGGCGGCCGCGCCTACCGCAACGCCTCCGATCACTGCGGAGATGACCATAAAACCGATCACCACGATCAGTCCTGCACCAAAAACCGACCACGAATGGCCATTGGTCATATCGAAACTGTCTCCAAAGGAACCGATTGCATCCCTGTCGCGGTCGATCACCGAAGGCAGCACAGCGACCCAGCGCACCATCAGGATGATGCCCGGAACGATCAGCAGCACGAAACCGAAGATCAAACCGAGAGCGTAGAGGATGTAGATGCCGATATAGGGCAAAATCCGGTCAAACCCCGGCGATACGGTGCCTCGCACCATTCCGGCAATCAGCCAGTAATGCGCGAAAATGCTGACGATGAAGCCGATCAGCACGAGAGCCACTGCAACCAGCCCCTGCGCCATAAGGCTTTCCTCGATCATGAAACCGGCGCTCATCCCGAAAGTCTGTCCGCCGCCCTGAAAATACGTCATCACGGCGCTGACCGGGATCATGATCGCAAGGAATATCCCCGCAAGTTGCAGATTGTTGCGGATCGTATCGACGGTTGCCGAAAGCAGGTTCGACACATTGACTTGACCATACATGATTGAAGAGCGCCCCTCAAAACAACTGTTCCCACCCCTCGGGAACTCAAGGGGTTATGGCGAAGCGGCGCGCTTCAATCAATGGACTGGCCGAAACTTGTTATTCGAACACCGAAACAAGGCTGTCGTCGGGTTCGGCCAGCGAGCGATAGGCGGTGACCGAAAGGCCCATCAGGACAATCGGCAGCAAATGCATGTAAACCCAGCCCAAGGCACCAAGACCGCTTGCTGCCTCCCTGCCCATCAGGCTGGCGATACTGAAATTGGTGCTCAGCATGACGACGAAGATGAAGCCGACGCTCCAGACGATGACCAGTACCCCGAAGGCGAGCGACAGATGCAGCAGATTGTCACGGCTCGCATTCCAGCTGTCGCTCATGGCATCGTAGAAAGTGCGGTTTTCGGCGACGAAGAAGCTGGGTGCCATCACCCATTTCGCCGCCAGCAACAGGCCCGGAATGTAGAAGAAGTTGAGCCCGATCATGATCGGCCAGATCAGGATCAGCCCGATTGCGGCGAAACCGAAGACTTTCATATTCGAGTCCACCATCAACCCGCTGTCCGATAACGCCGCACGGTAGAGGTAAAACTGCCCCGGAAAATAGGCGATGGTCGCAAGCGTCGCGATAATACCCATCGCAACCTCGTCGAGATCGGCAATCAGTGCTGAGGCGAACACTACGCCGAGATAGATCGCCAATGCCCGCGGGATGCGCGCAAGCTCTGCAAATGTGCCGCTGAGAAGCCCGCCGACATCGACGTGCCGGGTCTGGATATAGGCCATGCGTCCCCTGTTTTTCCTGTTCTAGTCCGCGCCCGTTTGACCTGCGCCGGTGAGACTCACCGCGCCGCCCTCATCGCGTTCGATTTCCCCGCTTAGCTCCATTTCGAGCAAAGCCATATGTACCACAGCGACACTAGCCCCCGATTGTCGCACCAGCTCGTCAACGGCGATGGGCGCGGTCGACAGCAGGCCCGCGATTGCCCCTGCCCCCTCGGCTGGATCGACATGTTCGAATTCGCTGTAGTCGAAGTCCGCGCCCGCCTCCGCCACGCGATAGGTCGAGCGCGGCGCGCCGGTGAAGGTTTCGAGCAGTTCGATTACGTCTTCGGGCGTGCTGACCAGCACCGCGCCGTCACGGATCAACTGGTTGCAACCGTGCGAGCGGGTATCGAGCGGGGAGCCGGGGATCGCCATCACCTCCCTGCCCGCCTCGCCCGCCAGCCGCGCGGTGATGAGCGAGCCGGACTTGGGTGCGGCCTCGACCACCAGCGTTCCGCTTGCGAGCCCTGCGATGATGCGGTTGCGCGAAGGGAAGTGCCGACCGCGCGGCTCGGTGTCGGGCGGTTGCTCCGCGATCAGCAGGCCGTCTGCGGCAATGCGCTCCTGAAGGTCGGCGTGCTGCGGGGGATAGGCGATGTCGATGCCGCTCGCGATCACACCGACGGTGCGCGGGAAAGCGCCTTCATGCGCGGCGCCGTCAATCCCGCGAGCAAGCCCGCTGACGACGGTGAAGCCCGCTTCGGAGAGAGCGGCGGCAAATTCGCGGGCGATCTTCATTGCGGCTGCCGAGGCATTGCGTGCGCCCACCATCGCCACACAGGGCTGCGAGGCGAGCGAAAGGTCACCTCGGCAAGTGATGATCGGCGGCGCGCTGGCCGTTTCGGCGAGCAGCGCAGGATAATCGGGCTGGTCGTGGAAGAGGTATTTCGCGCCTGCTTTGCGGATGCCGGTAACTTCGCGCTCGATCCTTTCGGCTGGTGCGGGCCGGTAAGGCGATTTGCCACGGTTGCCGAGATCGGGAAGCGCGTCGAGCGCCGCCACGGCATTGCCGAAACGCGCAAGCAATTGGCGATAGCTGACGGGCCCGATGTTGGGCGAGCGCAGCAGGCGGATGCGGGCGAAGGCTTCCGCTTGCGAGAGCTTTGGCTGCGACCCCGTGCTCTCCATCAGTCGGCTCGCCGCATCATTTCTTGCTGCCCACCTTCGGCTCCTCGCCGCGTATCAGCCGCCCGATATTGGCGCGGTGCTGGACAATTACGATGGCCGCAATGGCGATCAGCGGTAGAACCAAGTCCATATGCCCGAAGATCGCCGCCGCAATGGGCGCGGCAATGACGGTGGTCATCGAGGATACAGACGAAATCCGGCTCACCGCCAGCGTCGCCGCCCATATGCCAGCGCACAGCAGCATCAGCGGCCAGTTGAGCGCGCCGAGCACGCCCGCGGCGGTCGCAAACCCCTTTCCACCCTTGAACTTCAGCCACGGTGTGAAGCAATGCCCTGCAACCGCAGCAACGGCGGCAAGCCCGCCTGCCGACCACAGATATTCCGCCACCAGAACGGGGATCGTGCCTTTCAGCGCGTCGAGCAGAACGGTCGCCGCTGCCAGCCCCTTGTTGCCCGTGCGCAGCACATTGGTCGCGCCGATGGAGCCGCTGCCGATATCGCGCACATCGCCCAATCCGGCGGCCTTCGTCAGCAACAGGCCGAAGGGGATGGAGCCCGACAGGAAGCCGATCAGGGCCGCTACCAAGGCTGTTATCTCTGGGGACAAAGGGGCAGGCCTCTCAAATTTCTCAAAACTCTAGGCTGGACGCTTCGTTCATGGCTGCCATATGCAAGCCACGGTTGAAGCTGGCACCCACCGCCGCCCGCTGCTTTGTAGATGCGTTTTAGGAAATGCCCGAATCAAGCGAGAATGCCAAGAGCGTTGATTCTGCACGACCCGACGCCTTCCTGTTTCGCGGATTCACTCTGCGCAAGGATGCTGGCGTGCTGGAACTGCACTACGGCTTCGCAGGCGGGCCCGACTTCACCGAGACACTCGATTTCCACACGAGCTTTGCCGATCTGCCGCCCGCAACGCTCGCCGCGATCGAGCGCGCCGCCCATCTGCTGAGTGCGGTTGCGGGCGTAAGCTATTACAAGCTGTTTGCCCCCGCCCGCCTCGATCTGGGTGAACTCGCGCTGTCCGACGATGCGCGCAGCTTCGTCGAGGACACCTACCGCTTCGGCCTTGCCGAATTCGCGCACCGCGCAGGACTGCGGCTTGGTGAGCGGCTCAAATTCGAAGGCGGGATCACGCCGCAAGGCTCGGGAGACGGCGCCCTCACCGGCGCGGAGAGATCGCTGGTACTGATCGGCGGTGGGAAGGACTCGCTCGTGAGCCTTGCCGCGATGCAGGCAGCGGGAGAGGACTTCAAACTGTTCGCGGTAAATCCGCGCAAGCCGATGACGGGTGCGGCGGAAGCTTCGGGCGTGGAACTGATCCGCGTCACCCGCTCGCTCGACCCGCTGCTGTTCGAGTGGAACGGGCGGCAAGGAACCTACAACGGCCATGTGCCTATAACCGCTATCGTCAGCCTGATCGCGGTAATTGCGGCGCTGGTGCATGGCTACGGCAATGTCATCCTCTCGAACGAACGATCCGCTGACGAGCCGAACCTCGTGGGCGAAGAAGGCGCGGTCAATCACCAGTATTCGAAGAGCACCGCATTCGAGATCGAACTGGCAAAGCTGATCGCCTCGGACGTGCACCGCGACCTTGCCTATTTCTCGCTGCTGCGCCCGCTGTCCGAAGCGCAGATTGCCAAGACCTTTGCGCGCCGCGATGACTTCGATGCCGTGTTCACCAGTTGCAACCGCGCCTTCACCCTGCGCGACCGGCCCGATGCACTGTGGTGCGGCGATTGCGCGAAGTGCCGCTTCACTTTCCTGCTGATGGCACCTGCGATGGACAAGGACCGCCTGCTGGCGATCTTCCCTGCCAATCTGCTCGACGACCCGGCACAGGAAGAAGGCTTCCGCGACCTTATGGGCCTTGGAAAACACAAGCCGTGGGATTGCGTGGGCGAGGAACGCGAGAGCGCGCTGACCATGGCGACACTCGCCCGCGACCCGCGCTGGCGAGATGCCGCGATCGTCAAACGGCTCGCACCCGAACTTGAGATTTCGGACGAGGATCTGGCGGGGGGAATGGCCGAGCTCTTCGCGCTCGAACCGGCGCCTTTGCCCGAGAAATTCCGCGCATTGCTGGCGGCTTATGTCGCAGGATAACCCCCGCATCGGCATCTGGGGTCTCGGCAAGGACGGCGAGGCGAATGCGCTATTCCTGCGCGAAAGGCAGCCCGGTTCTGCGATTACGCTGCTGAGCGACAACCCGCAGGAAAAAGCGCCCGCGAGCCTCGCTGACATGCCGCTTCTGAGCGGAGATTCAGCACGCGAGGCGATCAGCACCGGCGCGTTCGATGTTATCTACAAAAGCCCCGGCATCCCGATGGTGCGCCCCGAAATCGCGCAAGCGCAATCGGCGGGCACGCTCTTCACCTCGGGCACGAATTTGTGGTTTGAAACCGCGCAGCCGCCGCGCACGATCGCGGTAACGGGGACCAAGGGCAAGAGCACCACTTCGATGCTGATCCACCACATTGCCGAGCGCGCGGGCTTCCGCTCCAAACTACTCGGCAATGGCGGCGTTCCTGCGCTCGCGCAGAAGCCGGGTGAGGATATCACCGTGCTGGAACTGTCGTCCTACCAATGCGCCGACCTGCTGCATCCGCCGGCTCTTGCGGTGTTCACCAATCTCTTCCCCGAACATGTTCCGTGGCACGGCACGCTCGATCAATATTACGAGGCCAAGCTGCGGCTCGCGCACCTCGATCCGGCTACAAAGGTATTCGCCAATGCCCGCAGCGAGGAACTGGTGAAGCGCCTGCGCGAGCGTGCAGACGTGCACTGGTTCAACAGCGATAGCGGTTATTACGAGCAGGATGGTGAGCTGATGTTCGATGGCCAGCGGGTCGAAGTCATCGGCAATGTTCCGCGCGGGCGGCACAATATCGGCAACCTCGCCGGAGCCGCCGCTGCCGCGCTGGCGACAGGCCTGATCGAAAATCCGCTCACCATTGATCTGGGCGCATACAGCGACCTGCCCCACCGTCTCCAGCAGTTCACTCTGGCAAACGGTGTGATCGCCATCGACGATTCTATCTCGACCATTCCCGAAGCGACGATTGCAGCGCTCGCGCTGTTCCCCGACCGTCCGATCCATGCGATCCTCGGCGGGAGCGACCGCGGCCAGACCTATGGCGCGCTCGCCCGCTGCCTGAAAGAACGCGGCCAGATCCGCGCCTATCTGCTGCCGCATACAGGCGCACGCATCGCGCAGGATATGGAGGCGCAGGCCCCTGGTGTTCCGGTGACGCAATGCGCCGATCTCGGAATCGCAATGGCCGAGATCAAAGCGGTCTTGCAGCCCGGCGACGTCATCCTCCTCTCGCCCGCTGCCCCCAGCCACGCGCAATACGCAAATTTCGAGGAACGCGGGCGGCATTTCCAATCGCTGCTTCAGACTGTAATTGAACCTTCGTGACCGATCTCGACGACTGGCTGTGGAACACCGTTAGCGCTCCTTCAAACAGGGGCATGTCGGAGGTGCGCGAAGCTGCCTCGGCGAATTTGTTTTCAGACGCTGCGCGGGCGCTGATCGCAGCAACTGACCCGATCGTGATCGGGACCGGATTTCCCATCGGTGGCCCGCCCGAAACCGACGGTCCTCCTGGGGCTTTTGCGCTGCATGATGCATTGGTGCGTCTGGACAAGAAAGTCGCGCTCGCCAGTTGGAGCGAGGCGAACACCATCTTCGCCAAGGTGCGTCCCGATATCGAATATCTGCGCATTCCGCGCCATGCCGCCGACGGGGAGCCCTGCCCCGAGCTTGAAGCAGCGTGTTTTGTCGCAATCGAGGTTTGCGGTCTCACCGAAGACAACACCTATCGCGACATGCATCACAACGACATTTCCGACCTCGCTCCCAATTTCGAGCAATTCATCGGACGCGAGGCGCTTGTGGCTATCGGCGATGGCGGAAATGAGTTCGGCATGGGTGACCTGCCTGACGGCTTCTTCGAGCGCTGGAACGTCATCCCGCCAGTCTCCACCGCGAAGCACCTTTTGCCGAGCATGGTGTCCAACTTCGGTGCCTATGCGCTTGTGCTCGCGCTACAGGTCGAAAGTGGCGAAGCCCTGCTTCCCGATACGGTCGCCCATTTGCGCTGCATAGAGCAGCTGGTTGCCGAAGGATGCGTGGACGGGATGAGCCGCAAGCACGAACCCAAAGTGGACGGACATCCGTTGGAGGAAACGGAAAACCTTCTGAATACGCTTGCAAATCGGGCTCTGACACAACAAAAATAGTTGGCGTTATTTAAGTCCAGAAGCAGACCGGGGGGTATGAGAATGGATAATGCGATTGCCGCAGCACTGATAGATTGCGCTCAATTTCTGACTGCGACTGCCGCAGGGGCGGCTGAGAGCGCCGCTGGGCAAGCTGCCTCAAGCCAAGACGGGTATCCGTTCGAATATGTTGTGGGATGGTCGAATATCATTTCGGCAATCGTTGCTATTGCGTCGCTATTGATTGCTGTGGCTGGTATCATTTTCGTTTGGGTCCAGCTCAGGCAGATCAAGTATCAAGGCCTGAAAGACGAAAAAGCCAACCACGCCGGCATGATGCTCGATCTCGCACAACGGTGGTCGGAGGTTCTCAAATCGCGCTACGACGTCATGAAAAAACTGCGCGATCCAAAGGCTCACAAGGTCGACATCGAGCAAGATTTCAACAACGATTGTTCCAAGTTGATGGATAGCGATTTCTGGACAGGCGAGCTGCGCAAAGTCCTGAACTTCTACGAATTTCTCGGCCTGATGATCCATCAGGGGAACATCGACCCCGATGAGGCCTTCGTGCTTGTCAGCGTCGATCATTTCAACTGGGACAGTTTGCGCAAAGACGGGAAAGAGCGCGAGGACACCACCTTCGAGGATGGTGATTTTTACCAGAAAGTCGCTCCCTACCTCGATCTCGTCCGCGAATATCGCACCGACATCTACGTCTTTTACGATCAGTACTTGGCCGAGATCTATCACGCCAACCGGCTGAAACCGTTCCTTCCGAAGCCCCCCGGCAATTCGTCCTGAAGATGCGCTGCCACGCGGAAACGTAGCCCTACGACTGCATCTGAAAACAAGATATATAGGGACCCGTTACTTGCAAACCACTCGCAAAGATCATTGTGGCGAAATGCGTCTGACTTGCTAAAAGGCGGGCCCTGTCCGGTGGGTAAGGCATGTGGGTTAGCCCTCCCCGCCATGTTCAAGATTTGGACGATAAGCCCTGCAATAGATGGGGCCCGCCCGCACCAAAGCAGAGAGCGACGAGACAAGTGAATTACGGCCAGATCTTCGACCAGGCGATTGATCGCCTTCACGAGGAAGGGCGCTACCGCGTCTTTATCGACATCCTCCGTAACAAGGGCGCCTATCCCAACGCGCGCTGCTTCCACGGCCATAATGGTCCCAAGCCGATCACCGTGTGGTGTTCGAACGACTATCTTTGCATGGGGCAGCATGACGTCGTCATCGGCGCGATGGAAGAAGCGCTGCAGGACGTTGGCGCAGGTTCGGGCGGCACGCGCAATATCGGCGGCAACACCCACCTCCACGTCGAGCTGGAAAAAGAACTCGCCGATCTTCACGGCAAGGAAGGCGCGCTGCTGTTCACCAGCGGCTATGTCTCGAACGACGCGACGCTTTCGACGCTGGGCAAGCTGCTGCCGGGCTGCGTGATCTTCTCGGACGAATTGAACCATGCCTCGATGATCGCGGGCATCCGCAATTCGAACTGCGAAAAGCGCGTGTGGCGGCACAATGACGTCGCGCATCTCGAGGAGCTGCTTGCTGCAGAAGCTCCCGAGACGCCCAAGGTCATCGCGTTTGAGAGCGTCTATTCGATGGACGGCGACGTCGCCCCGATCCACGCGATCTGCGATTTGGCCGAGAAATACAACGCGCTCACCTATATCGATGAAGTCCACGCGGTCGGCATGTATGGCGACCACGGCGGCGGAATTTCGGAGCGTGACAATGCCGCGCACCGCATCGACATCATCGAAGGCACGCTGGGCAAGGCATTTGGCGTGATGGGCGGCTATATCGCGGCCGACACGCGCATCATCGACTGCATCCGCAGCTATGCTCCGGGCTTCATCTTCACTACCTCGCTCAGCCCCGTGCTGGTCGCAGGCGTGCTCGCTTCGGTGAAACACCTCAAGAGCTCGAACGTCGAACGCAACGCACAGCAGCAGGCCGCGGCCATGCTCAAGCTGAAGTTCGCCGAAGCCGGCCTACCGGTGATGGACAGCGTCACGCATATCGTCCCCCTGATGGTGGGCGATCCTGTGCGCGCAAAGAAGATCAGCGACATCCTGCTCGCCGAATACGGTGTCTATGTGCAGCCGATCAACTTCCCGACCGTACCACGCGGGACCGAACGCCTGCGCTTCACCCCCGGCCCGCATCACAGCGAAGACATGATGGCCGAGCTGACGAGCGCGCTGGTGGAAATCTGGGACCGTCTGGAACTGGAACTCGCGCAAGCGGCCTAAGCGCCGACGGGGGGCACGATGACAGATCCGAACCGGACAGGCGGGCTCTTGCTGGCGCTCGCCATGGCCGGTTGGATCGCCATGATCGTTGCTTGGGAATTCGCAATCGGCCCCATCGGGTCTGCTTCGAATGAGGCCGCATCGCCCTTTGTCGAACGCGCTCTGCACTATGCGGCAAAGGCAGACGAATTGCGTGCGATTTGGACGGTCGAGGCGATTGGCACGATCCTGCTCGGCAGCGCGGCATTGCTGTTGATCCGCAGGCCTACTTCCCTGTTCGGCCTCTCGTCGGCCGGTTGGTCGATGGTTGCGACAGGATCAGCCGTCTATCTCGCCATGTACGGCATCATGCTGGGCTTCTATTGGCCTGCGCTGGATGGATTTGCGACCAACCCGGCACTCTACGAAGCGGCGGTCGGAGCCGCCATGGCGCTGTTCTGCCTTGCCAATATCGGGATCAATTTCGGGCTGGTCGCGGTGTTCATCGCTGAAGCGCGCACCGGCAGCCCCGTTATCCCGCGCTGGCTGGCATGGGTCACGGCAGGCATTTCGGCGATGGGCGGAGCCATGTCGGTGATGGGCCTCTTGGCTTCAAGCGGCGCAGGTGGAGTCGATTCAACAAAGTACATTGCAGTCCTGCACTTCGCGCTGATTGGAGTGCTCGGCGCACAGATCGCCCGAAAGCCGTCACCAGCCGACCCCGTCTGACATCAACATGCTGCGCTGCGCTTGATTACCGCCCGGTAATTGCGCACACTCTTCGCCAAGAGGAGAAAGACATGGCAACCACTTTCGACCGCACGCGGCTTGATACGGGCACGCTCGACATTCGCCCGATGACCCCTGCCATCGGCGCGGAGATTCTGAACATCGACCTTGGCGCTTCGGACATTGCCCAGCGCGTGCCCGAAATTCGCGCCGCGCTGCTCAAGCACGGGGTGATCTTCTTCCGTGATCAGGATTTGACGCAGGAAGCGCATATCGCCTTTGCGCGGCATTTTGGCGAGCTCGAAATCCACCCCGCCACGCCCAAGGATCAGCCCAATCCCGAAGTGCTCCACATCGCCCACGGCCCCAAGAGCCGCGGATCGGAGAACAACTGGCATTCGGACGTGACATGGCGCGAGAAGCCGTCGCTTGGATCGATCCTGCTGGCCCGGGAAGTGCCCGAATGCGGCGGCGATACGCTATTTGCGAATATGCACCTAGCCTATGAGCGCCTCAGCGAGCAGATGCAGCGCCATTGCGAGAGTCTCACTGCGGTGCACGACATTGCGCGGGTGTTTGCCAAGCGGCTCGGCAAATCGCTGGAAGAGCTGCACGAAAAATATCCGCCGGTGCGCCACCCGGTGATCCGCACCCATCCCGAAACCGGCGAGCGCGTTGTTTACGTCAACAACGGCTTTACTTCGCATATCGAGGGGCTGTCGCGCGACGAGAGCGCATGGCTGCTCGATCACCTCTACAAGACCGCATGGGACGTCGAGATCCAGTGCCGTTTCCGCTGGGAGGCCGGATCGGTCGCGTTCTGGGACAACCGCGTGTGCCAGCACTTCGCGGTCTCCGACTACTTCCCCGCCCGCCGCGTGATGGAACGCGTGACGATCGCCGGAGACAAGCCGTTCTTCACGCCGTGAAGCGCGCACTTCCGTAGCGGATTTTGCGAAGGCCCCGCAGTAGGCTAGCTGGTCCCGAACTGATTGGGAGAAAGAAACGTGGGCGGAAATCAAGAACAGACCTTTGCCGAGGTTGTATTGGGTCGCAAGTCGATCCGCGGCTATCTTGATAAGCCAGTGCCGCGCGCGCTGATCGAGGAAGTGCTGACGCTCGCCATGCGCTCGCCCACGTCGATGAACACCCAGCCTTGGCACTTCCACGTGATCACGGGCGAGCCGCTCGACCGTATCCGCAAGGGCAATACCGAAAACATCCTCGCTGGTGTCCCCGACAGCCGCGAGTTTCGCCGCGGAGAGCCCTTCACCGGCGTCCACCGCGACCGTCAGGTCGAAGTCGCGGTGCAGCTGTTCACCGAAATGGGCATTGCCCGCGATGACAAGGAAAAGCGGCAGGACTGGGTGCTGCGCGGCTTCCGCCAGTTCGATGCGCCGGTCTGCGTGATCGTGACCTATGACAAGGAATTATCGGGCAGCGACGACACCGCCTTCGATTGCGGCGCTGTCACCACCGCGCTCGTCAACGCCGCATGGTCGAAGGGGCTCGGCTGCGTGATCAATTCGCAAGGCATCATGCAGTCGCCCGTCGTGCGCGAACACGCGGGCATCCCGGATGATCAGGTGATCATGAAAGCGGTCGCGATGGGCTGGCCCGATCCCGATTTTCCCGCCAACCGCGTCTATTCCAACCGCAAGCCGGTGGAAGAAGCGGCAAACTTCGTCGGTTTCGATTAAGGCCCTGCGCGCCCTGCGCCACCCTGACCGGATGGCGCAAAGCGTCAGCGCCGGGCGTTAGCGCAGGTTGACGACGTTGTCGGTGTCTTCGCGCTGGCGCGAACCGTCGAAAAGGCTCAGCATCGGCTCGTCAGCGACGATCACGCATTCCGCATCGCCAAAGCCATTGAAGCCGGTCTTCATTGCCGCGCCATATGCTCCGAGCATGCCGATCTCGATATAGTCGCCCGCCTGAATGTCGCCCGGAAGCGCAAAGGGGCCAGCCATATAGTCGGCATCGTCGCAGGTCGGGCCGTAGAAGGCGAAGTCCTCGTCTGCATCGCGCAGATCGTCTTCGAGAACCTTTACCGGGAAACGCCATGCAACGTGAGCGGCATCGTAGAGCGCGCCGTAAGCGCCGTCATTGATGTAAAGCTCGGTCCCGCGGCGCTTGTTCACCTGCACGATCATCGAGCTGTATTCCGCACACAGCGCACGGCCCGGCTCGCACCACAGCTCGGCGTTGTAGGCGATCGGCAGCGCGTAAAAGTGCTGGTGGATGATCTGGAAGTAATCCTCGAGCGGCGGCGGCTCCATGCCCGGATAGATCGACGGGAAACCCCCGCCGACGTCGATCATGTCGATCACCACCGATGCCTCTGCAATCGCGGCACGGGTGCGGTCCAGCGCCTGCACGAAGGCAAACGGGCTCATCGCCTGGCTGCCGACATGGAAGCACACGCCCAGCCAGTCGCAATGCTGGCGGGTCTGCTGCAACAGCTGCGGCGCTACGGTGAGGTCGCAGCCGACTTTGCTGGCGAGCGACAGCTCCGAAGATTCGGACGAGACGCGCAGCCGCACGCACAGCCGCAGATCGGTTGCCGGTTCGCCGGTTTCGGGATCGGCGCAAGCCTCGACGATCTTCTCCAGCTCTTCGACCGTGTCGAGGCTGAAAGTGCGCACGCCGTGTTCGTGATAGGCTTCGGCAATCGCACGTCGGCGCTTGATCGGGTGCATGAAGCACAGCTTGGCGTCAGGCAGAATGCCGCGCACCAGCCGCACTTCGGCGATCGAGGCAACGTCGTAATGCTCGACCCCTGCTTCCCACAGGACCGAAATCAGATCGGGAGCGGGATTGGCTTTGACCGCATAGAGCACTTTGCCGGGAAACTTCTCGACAAAGAAACGCGCTGCGCGCCGCGCGGCGTGCGGGCGGTTCAAAATGATCGGCTCTTCGGGCTCGAGGGCCCGCGCTACAGCCTTGGCGTCAGGATATTGGAGCAATTCAAGGGACCCCCTAAGGTTCAGCTATCAACCAAACGGTTACGAGCCTGCCTTGCGGTATTAGTCCCTTGGGGCAGAAGAAGGGCGCATATAAGGCCTGTGGCACGCGGCGCAAGCGAAATCAGACGCCGAAACCGTTGCGGTCTGGTCGGTTCATCACCGACATAGGAACCGCAACGGATTTGTGTCCCGCAAGTGCGGTGGATCGGGCCTAGTTGAAGCCGACTTGAGGAACCTGATCGACGCTGCCGCGTTCCGAATCGTCGAGCTTGTTGAAATCGGCTTCCTGAAAACCGAAGGCACCGGCAAACATCACGGCAGGGAAGCTTTCCCGCGCGGTGTTGTAGCGCGACACGGCCGCATTGAGCGCGCGCCGGGCAGCGGCCAGCTTGTCTTCGATATCAGCGAGTTCGCGCTGCAATTCCTGGAAATTGGTATTCGCCTTGAGGTCGGGATAGGCCTCGCTCAGCGCCAACAGATTGTCGAGCGCGACCCTAAAGCCTTGCTCGCTACCGCTGTCGGGATGGCCTTTGGTTGCGGCATTGCGCGCCTGAATAACGGCGTTGAGCGTTTCACTCTCATGGCTGGCATAGCCCTTCACCGTCTCGACGAGATTGGGAACCAGATCGTGCCGCTGGCGCAGTTGCGCATCAATATCGGCCGCGCCCTGACGAACATTCTGCCGCAGACCGACCAGCCGGTTGTAAATGCCGATAAGCGCGATGGCGAGCACCACCAGCACACCGATCAGAACAAAACCGATAAACCCCATTGCCTTGAACCCTCCATTGCCAGGCCTGTGTATAGTAGCATCGAGTGGTTAAGGGAAAGACCGCTGGGCTGCATTTGGGGGCAATTATGCAAGACTTGCGCCGACTGCTTGCGATTTTCGTGAGGCCTGATCCCGGTCGCCGGAGATTAAC